>NC_010581.1:2806944-3109722 GCF_000019845.1 Beijerinckia indica subsp. indica ATCC 9039
TAACGACACCAGAGCGCCGAGACCAGCGAGAGGCCGATGACATCGTCGCCGCGCGCCAGCCGGTCTTTCGTCGTCGGCAAAATGAATTTCGGCTGCCGATTAGAGCCATCCTGCGCCAGCCGGGGGATCGTATCGCCAATCTTCGAATTGGAGAAACGCCGCTCGATCAACTGGAAATAAGCATCGATATCGGTATCCGGCACGGGTGGAACGACCGGAATGATTTCCTCGCGTTCGAGCTTGGCGAGAAAGGAGCGGATGAGCGGCTCTTCCATCGCTTCGTGAACGAAATGAATGTCAAGCAAAGCCGCAGGATAAGCGATAGCCGCATGGCCGCCGTTGAGAATACGGATCTTCATGAGTTCGTAGGGCGAAACATCGAGGACGAATTGAACGCCCACTTTCTCCAAAGCCGGACGCCCCGCAGGAAATTTATCCTCGATCACCCATTGCCGAAATTCTTCGCAGAAGACCGGCCAATTGTCCTCAATGCCAAAATCTTCACGGGCAATATCAATCTCACGCTGGCCCGTCGCCGGCGTGATACGGTCCACCATGGAATTGGGAAAGGATACATTGGCCGCGATCCAATTGGCGAAATCTGGATCGGAGAGCCGCGCGAGCCCGGTGACAGCGTTATAGGTTACCTTGCCATTATGGGGAATGTTGTCACAGGAAGCGACAGTAAAAGGCTCGATACCCTTCTCCTTCCGTGCTTTGAGGCCGGCGACGATCAACCCGAATATTGTTTTCGGTGATTCCGGGTGACGACCATCCTCGATGATCGCCGGATGTTCGAGATTGAAGGCGCCATTCGCGTTGAGGAAATAACCGCCTTCCGTGATGGTCATGGAGACGATGCGGATCGCCGGCTCGGCAAGCTTTTCGATGATGACCGGCGCATTGCCGGTCGGCAAAATATCGATCATCGCGCCGGTGATGCGGGCGGCAACCCGGTTATTGTCCTGCTCGACAACCGTCGTCAGGCAATCCTGATCGAGCAGCTTTTCGCGGATCAACGCGTCGGAAGGCATGACGCCCGCGCCGATGATGGCCCAGTCAAGATCTTGACCGGCATTGAACAATTCATCGAGATAGACCGCCTGATGAGCGCGGTGAAAATTTCCGATGCCGAAATGGACAATGCCGGCGGAAAGACTTTGGCGCGCATAGGTCGGAACCGCCGTCGGTGCCGTGGCCTCGTTCAATGTCGTCAACGAGAGCTTGCAGGTCATATTACGATCCTCGAAAGGGAAGAGCGATCTGGAACCATCCGGCCGGATGGAGAGCTGTGAGTTTGTCTAGTATCCACCTTCATTGAAGCACGACTCGTCGCGGTTCAATGAAGGTGGATACGGTTTTAAAAAGTGACGTATCGAGAATCTGTCATTCTCGATACCAGGGTGTCCCCGAAAGGGTTTAATGCACTTAAAAATGCTCGAGAGCGTCGCTCCTTAAATTGGAGCGACGCTCTAGGTCTTTGAAAACGCACCAAATTTATCCCAAAAGCGATATTCTCTTTTGGGTTTGATCTCCCCGGCATCAAACCCGTGGAGATAAAGCAATGCCTTCTTTGTCGAAGCGGTAGAGCTTGGTTTCATCCGGGATGAGGAACAGCCGGTCACCGTGGCTCCCCTCGAACGCTCCTTCAGCCCTGACCGTGACAAGGCCGACATCATCCACCTCCACATGCAGGAATGTGTCGGAGCCGAGATGTTCGGCAATGACGATGGTTCCGCTCCAGGGGCCTTTTTCCCGCGACCAGCTGATATGTTCAGGCCTGATGCCCACTGTGGCCGCCTGTTTGGAAACAGCATAGGCCCCGCCGATCAGATTCATCTTCGGCGATCCGATGAAGCCAGCGACGAACAGATTGGCCGGGTTGCGGTAAAGCTCCATCGGCGACCCCACTTGTTCGATCCGGCCGCGATTGAGTACCACGATCTTGTCGGCCATTGTCATGGCCTCCACCTGATCATGCGTGACATAGATCATCGTGGTTTTCAAAGTCTGATGAAGTTCGCTGATCTCGAGTCGCATATTGACACGCAAGGCCGCATCAAGGTTCGACAGCGGCTCGTCAAACAGAAAGGCCGTGGGCTGACGTACGATGGCTCGGCCGATGGCCACGCGCTGGCGCTGGCCCCCCGAGAGTTCACGAGGCTTGCGGTCGAGATAATCACCAAGATTGAGGATGCGGGCCGCGTCATTCACTTTGCGGTCGATCTCGGCTTTCTCCAAACCGGCCATTTTCAAAGGAAACGCAATATTGGAGCGCACGCTCATATGCGGATAGAGCGCATAGGACTGAAACACCATGGCAAGCCGGCGCTGTGAGGCTGAGGCATGGGTGACATCCTTGCCGTCGATGATTATTTTGCCGCCGCTGACATCCTCCAGCCCCGCGATCAGCCTGAGAAGCGTGGACTTGCCGCAGCCGGAAGGGCCAACGAAAACCACGAACTCGCCATCATCGATTTCGAGATTGAGAGAAGGAATAGCCTTGAACGCGCCGAAATGTTTGGAAACGTTCTGAAGCGAGATGCTGCCCATGAGGTTTCTTTCTATTTAACCGCGCCAAAGGTCAGTCCGCGAACAAGTTGCTTTTGCGAGAACCAGCCAAGGATCAGAATCGGTGCGATCGCCATGGTGGAAGCTGCGGACAGCTTGCCATAGAACAGGCCTTCCGGACTCGAATAAGAGGCAATGAATGCCGTCAGCGGCGCCGCGTCGGAGGTTGTGAGGTTCAATGTCCAGAAGGCTTCGTTCCAGGCCAGAATGACATTGAGCAGCAGTGTCGAGGCAATTCCAGGCACAACCATGGGCGTCAGCACATAGACGATTTCCTTGATGAGCGAGGCGCCGTCCATGCGCGCCGCCTCCAGGATCTCGCCAGGAATTTCCTTGAAATAGGTGTAGAGCATCCACAAGACGATCGGCAGGTTGATCAGAGTGAGGACGATGACGAGGCCTGTCCGCGTATCGAGCAGCCCCGTATCGCGGAAGATGAGATAGACCGGGATGAGCGCGCCGACCGACGGCATCATTTTGGTGGAAAGCATCCACATCAAGATGTTCTTGGTGCGCTTCGTCGGCGAAAAAGCCATGGCCCAGGCGGAAGGGATGGCGATCGCCAGCGCCGCAAATGTCGAGCCGAAGGCGATGACGACCGAATTCATGAAATGGCCGAAATAATTCGAGCGGCTCTGAACCTCTGCGTAGTTTTCCGTCGTCCAATGGAAGAACAGAAAGGAAGGCGGCGAGGCGATCGCTTCGGCCTCGGTCTTGAAGCTCGTCAGCACGGTCCACAAGATCGGGAAGAAGATCGCAAGGCCAAACGTCCATGCGATGACGGTCGTGACCAGTTTACGGCGGGCTGAGCCTTGGCGTGCCATTATTCAAGCCTCCAGATTCTTGCCGACGAAGCGGATCAGGAAGACGGCGACGATATTGGCGAGCACGACGGCGACAATGCCGCCCGCCGAGGCTCCGCCAATGTCGAACTGAAGAAGCGCCTGCGTATACACGAGAAAAGTGAGATTGGTGCTCTCCACGCCGGGTCCGCCATTGGTGGTGACGAGAATTTCGGCGAAGATAGAGAGAAGAAAGATCGTCTGAATGAGAATGACGACCGTGATGGCGCGGGCCATATGCGGCAGAATGATATAGATGAACTTTGAGATTGGTCCCGCACCGTCCATTTCGGCGGCTTCTTTCTGTTCCTCATTCAGAGATTGCAGGGCCGTCAGCAGGATCAAGGTCGCAAAAGGCAACCATTGCCAGGCGATGATGAGGATGATCGATAAGAGCGGTGCATTGGCCAGCCAGTCAAAAGGCTCGAGTCCAAGCGATCGGGCGATCCAGGCGAACAGACCATTCACCGGATTCATGAACATGTTCTTCCACACGAGCGCCGAGACCGTCGGCATGACGAAGAAGGGCGCAATCACCAGAATACGCACGATCCCCTGCCCGAACATCGGCTGATCGAGCAGAAGCGCAAAACCGATGCCCCCGATGATGGTTATGACGAGGACACCGAGAACGATCAGCAGCGTGTTGATGAGTGCGGAGAAGAAGGCTGGGTCCGTGAGGAAGAACTGATAATTCGCAAGGCTTGTGAACACCTCCTCGCCTGGCATCAGCAAATTGTAACGCAGAAAGGAAAAATAGGCCGTCATCGCCAGCGGCACGATCATCCAGGCCAACAGGAGGACCACGGAAGGCGCCATCATCAGGCGCGCGGCGGAATGAGTATGTCCTGTCGCCATGGCGACCCCCGGATCAGAATTGAATGAATGCCAAGCGGGCGGGCTATCTTGGCGCGCCGTCGTAGCCGTTGACAGCATGGTCAAAGGCTACGAGCGCGCGGCGTTTCGTCTTGATTCCGATGCTCTGTTTTTCAAGGGAAGCAGATTGGATACGTTTGCTCTGCTCCGGCCTTAAACCAACGGTCATAATCAATGACCGTTGGACCGCTCTTGAATTTTCGCCATCGCTTTGAAAAAGCGAAAATTCAAGAAAGGAACCAAAGGTCGTTCTTTACGCCCTTTGGTATTACTTGATGTAGCCAGCCTTGGTCATTTCCCGCGCTGTCAATTGCTGGGCATTCCGAAGCGCCTGTTCCGGCGTGACCTGGCCGGCGAGAGCCGCCGAGAATTGCTGGCCGACTGCCGTCCCAATTCCCTGAAACTCCGCGATAGCCACGAACTGGCCGCCAGTATAAGGTACGGGCTTGACAGTAGGTTTGGCCGTATTGGCGGCCTTGATCGCCGCGAGTGTCGGAAGGGCGAAGGGCGCTGCCTGACGATATTGCGCATTCTCATAAAGGGAGATGCGCGTGCCGGGAGGAACGCTCGCCCATCCTTCCTTGCCTGCGACGAGATCTATATAGGCCTTGTCAGTCGCCCAACCGATGAACTTCTGCGCCGCTTTATCTTTCTTGCTCCCGGCCGGCACGGCAAGACTCCACGCCCACAGCCAATTGCCGTGATTGCCGAGCGTGCCAGAGGCTGGGAACAAAGCGTAACCAACCTTGTCAGCGACTGCGGAATCCTTGGGATTGCTGACGAAAGAGGCAGCGACCGTGGCGTCTATCCAGATACCGCATTTGCCGGTTTGAAAGAGAGCGAGATTCTCGTTGAAGCCGTTGGCGGAAGCACCGGGAGGGCCAGCGTCTTTCATCAGCTTGACGTAATAATCGATAGATTTTTGCCATTCCGGCTGGTCAAATTGCGGTTTCCACTGCTCATCGAACCAGCGGCCACCCATGGAATTAGCGAGTGCGGTGAGAAAAGCCATGTTCTCTCCCCATCCCGCCTTGCCGCGCAAGCAGATGCCATAGATCGATGCATTCTTGTCGGTGATCTTGCGCGCGGCCTCGGCGATGAAATCCCAGTTCGGCTCGGCCGGCATGGTCAGCCCCGCCTTCTCGAACAGATCCTTGCGATACATGACCATGGCGCTTTCGCCATAAAAAGGCGAAGCGTAGAGCTTGCCGTCATAAGAGACCGCTTCGTGGATCGTGGGCAGGAGGTCTGCTTCATCATAATTCGCACCAAGCGCGTCGAGCGGCTTCAACCAGCCCCGTTTGGCCCAGATCGGCACCTCGTAATTGCCGATGGTCATGATGTCGAACTGACCGCCCTTGGTCGCGATGTCAGTCGTCACCTTCTGCCGCAGCACATTTTCTTCGAGCGTGACCCATTTCAGGTCGATGTCCGGATTTTTCGCTTTGAAGTCATCCGTGAGCTTCTGCATCCGGATCATGTCGCCATTATTGACGGTGGCGATCGTCAGCGTTTCCGCAATAGCCGTTCCGGCAAAAGTCACGGCAGCGCAGGCGCTGAACAGCAAAGTCCTGAGTCTCATGGCGTTTCCCACCCAGTTTTGTATTTGTGCTTATATTTTTCGTAAGTAAATCACTCTTCTTTAAAGAGTGTCAAGCCGCTTTAGGGCAATCTCATGACCGCGAGCGTTTTCATGTAAAATGCCAATGTGAGCCCCCCATCGCATGCGCTAAGCCGCTCTCTTCGCTTAAAAATGTGTCTCATATGAGAAGAAATTTTGGAGGAGCCCCAGATGTATCTCGGTCTTGATCTCGGTACATCCGGCGTCAAAGCATTGTTGATCGATGCCAATCAACAGGTTGTCGGCTCCGCGAGCAGTCCGCTGAACGTTTCACGCCCTCAGCCTGGCTGGTCGGAGCAGGATCCCGTTGAATGGGTGCGGGCAGCGCAGGCGGCGATGGCCGGCGTCAAGGCAGCGCATCCTGAGGCTTTCAAGGCGCTTCGTGGCATCGGCCTGTCCGGTCAGATGCATGGGGCGACCCTGCTGGACGCGGACGATAAAGTGCTGCGGCCCTGCATTCTTTGGAACGATGTGCGTAGCCATCGCCAAGCCGCCGCTCTCGACGCGGATTCACGTTTTCGTGTTATCACCGGCAATATCGTCTTTCCCGGCTTTACCGCACCCAAACTCGTTTGGGTTGCCGAACATGAACCGGAAATTTTCGCGCGCATCCACCGCGTGCTCCTGCCGAAGGATTATCTGCGCCTTTGGCTGACGGGAGAATCGTTCTCGGACATGTCGGATGCCGCAGGGACGGCGTGGCTTGATACCGGCGGCCGCAAATGGTCCCCTGAATTGCTGGCCGCGACAGGCATGGACGAACGGCAAATGCCCGCCTTGGTTGAAGGCGTGGAACCGGCCGGCGTTTTGCGGAGCGGCCTTGCGGCGGAATGGGGGCTCGGCGCGGGGATCGTGGTCGCGGGCGGTGCGGGCGATAATGCCGCCGCCGCTTGCGGCATGGGCGTGATTGACGAAGGGGCGGCCTTTGTCTCCCTCGGCACCTCAGGCGTGCTGTTTGCCGCCAATGATTCCTATCGGCCGCAACCGGCGAGCGCGGTCCATACTTTTTGCCACGCTTTGCCTGGCACATGGCATCAGATGGGCGTCATCCTATGCGCCACCGATGCGCTCAATTGGCATTCGGGCCTGACCGGTCTCTCCGCCGCCGAGCTGATTGCGGAACAGGGCGATAGTCTCAAGGCGCCGAGCAGCGTAACCTTTCTGCCCTATCTCTCCGGCGAACGCACGCCGCATAATGATGCCAGCGCGCGCGGCGCCTTTGTCGGCCTTGGACGGGAAAGCGACCGTGCAGCCCTCACACAAGCCGTGCTGGAAGGCGTGGCTTTCGCCATCCGTGACAATCTCGTAGCCTTGCGTTCAGCCGGCGCGCAGATCACGCGGGTCATGGCAACGGGCGGGGGTGCACAATCGTCCTATTGGCTTTCCGCTTTGGCCACGGCGCTTGAAATACCAGTGGATCGGCCAGCCGATGGCGATTTTGGCGCGGCTTTCGGTGCGGCGCGGCTCGGCCTGATCGCGGCGACGGGGGCAATGCCGAAAAAGATCTGTACTGCACCCGCTATTGCCGAGACGTTCGAGCCCATCACTCCTTTGGCGCAAGCCTATGCGGACGCCTATGCGCGCTACCGCGCGCTCTACCCGGCGCTTCGCTCACCGACCCCTTGAAGAGCCAAGGAAAAGGCCATGGGGGCACCTGTCCATTTTCTGATATTCTTAGACGGTGTAGCATGAAACCTTCATGCATTCCTGTAGGGCGATAGGTCCACGCGTGACGTTGTGAGGTATGGTCTTCAAAATGATAAGGACGCGCATTCGGTGGCGAAGGCTGACGGCGAAATCCTGGACTTTGTCGCGATTATATTACCGGTTTCACAAAGTAGAGTTGGCGGGACGCCCTTCCGATAAAATCTGGTACTTCGCTTATGGCTCGAATATGCACGACAGCGCTTTTCTCGAACGTCGCGGAATGCGGCCGTTGGAATGGCGCGTCGGGCGCGCCATAGGTTACCGGCTGCGCTTCAATCTCGATGGGAGACCTTTAGGAAAAGCCGCACCGGCCAATATCTGCGCCGATGTCTCCACGGAAGTGTGGGGCGTTCTTTACCAGATCACCTGCCGGGATATGCTCCGCCTTAATGCGAGCGAGGGTGTGCCCGGCAAGAGATACCGCCCCACCTGGCTGAGCGTGGAAGACGGTCATGGCCGGCCGGTGAAGGCAATGACCTATATCGCCGAGGGCAACCCGCATGATGGTCGCCCTTCCCTGCGCTATCTCTCCTTATTGCGCGAGGGAGCGCGGGCCCATGGCCTGCCGGACGCGTGGGTGCAGTTCCTGGAAAGCGTTGAACCCGCCGAATGATCGGGTGAATGGCGCCATGAATCGCTCATCGCCGATCAGTCCCGCAAATTCCGCCGCACCCGTTTTTAAGAAAAGGATGTTTCATGGCTGACGACGCCCCACGAGTCTCGATCCGCTACTGCACCCAGTGCAACTGGCTGCTGCGTGCCGCCTGGATGGCCCAGGAGCTTCTCAACACCTTTGGCCAGACGCTGGGTGAGGTTGCTTTGATCCCCGATACCGGGGGATGGTTCGAGATTAAGGTGAACGAGACGCTGATATGGGAGCGCGCACGCGACGGCGGCTTTCCCGGTCCAAAGGAACTGAAGCAACGCGTGCGCGATGTCATCGAACCGGGACGCGATCTTGGTCACATCGATCGCTGACTAACCTTCGCGCGGCATCGAGAGCAAGCTCTGTGTTTGAGTCAACATACCATCAGATATACCGTCACCCAGGAGGCTTACCCTCGATAGAGGACGGTAGATGCTGAACAGGATACGTTCGGCGGGGCAAAAATCACTCCCACTCGATGGTTCTCGTTGAATGTAACAAGTTGATTTTTCTGTGCGAAACTTCTTCGCGCAGAAAACTTCCGTCGGTCAAACCGCCAGAGGCGCAGGGCTTTTGATTTTAAAGAAAAATTTCGCTGCTCGGAGAACTCCTCGCTTTCAGGGACTATCGGCATCAATCGGGCGATTCCTCGTATCCAACTTCGGAATACGTCTACCGATATGGTCGAAAAACTACCGTCACATCCCTTGTACCTTTTGATCGAAAAAGACCGAATTGGGCCTAAAGAGAATGGCCTGTTTTCAGGCACAGGCAAAGCAGGCGTTGCGGTTGTGCAGGTGCATCGGCAGCGACTGCTCCAACCCGGCGTCCCCGTTAGAGTCTTTTCGTGTCCATCGGCCATAGGCGTGCAATCGATGGAAGCAAACTATGGAAGAACTGGGATACTCGTTCGCGAAGGGCAAGAAAGCCATTCGAAGAACGCCTGGTGATTATCCTTAATTAGATCGGCTGTCCGATTGCTAAGCGCCCACTGACAATAGTATTCCCTGATGACTTTTACCTCGCGCTGACGGTCAGGAATGCTTGTCCAGCGTATGAAGTTAGGCAGTTCTGCTTGTCCGTCTTTGATGATCTGTATCTTTCGGTCGGCCTGGCTTCGGCTGATTGGAACGCTTATTTCTCTATTAACGACCGGCCCGATAGCAGTCGCCAACAGCATTTTACTCGCAAGCTCTCCTTCTTTCAGAACCACTTTGGCCCAGGGAGCCGAACGCGATAAATTCGGACCGTGTAGGAGACATTCTTGATATTCAGCATACAAATAATAAGTTGATGCAAACGGTCCCTGAGGAGGCCACTCGGCAGGAAATGGCAGGGATATCGCCATGTACCAATTAATATCATGCTCTTTGCCAAAGAAATCGCGAGTCCGCCCTGCATGCTTATCAAAACTCGCCCAATCCTCCCGCACAAGATGCTGAATTAATTTACTGTCAGAGTCTGACAAATCAATTTTCATTATCGCCTATTCCTTTCATTAAATTTTATCATTCAATAGTAATTACACATTACTCAAACTCCTTGATACGATTTAAGGCCCTATATACCTCGAACCTGGCTCTGTCTGCTACGGATCATGATCGGACTTCACCCTCTTCAGTCATCCAAATAACAGTCAGGTGTTGGCAAGAAAACGACCGTCAGGGTAGCGACGATCGACATTCATGGCCATCGCGGGCGCCAGTTCCGGTGACTAGTGCAACCCGGCAGCTTTGTAGGACGCTCATTGCCGCCCACAAAGATGAAAGAGCGGCCTGAAGCCTGCTGTGAAAGGCTATCACTCGGTTGAGCGCCCCCCATAACGGCGGCATTGACCTATCTGAGTCAAAGCCTCGCCCCCACGCTAGCTAAAGGCGATATCGTCATCATGGATATGTGTGGACGCCCCCGTTGCGGCAAGCTAAATTTTCGGGAGCGGATGGCGTGCGGATCGGGTGCTGGCATGTGTCCGGCCTTGTTGCGGCCATAACGTGCCGCGGGCCCGTATGGGAGTTCGCGGGTCGGGTCCAAGGTCGCTGGCATACGCGAGACGATCGAGGCGGCTAGTACCAAGTTCGTCTATCTGCCACCCTACTCGCCAGATCTCAATCCGATCGAAATAGCCTTTTCAAAGTTCAAGGCGCTGCTCAGAAAAGCTGGGGAACGCACTATTCCAGCCCTCTGGGACAGAATCGGTGCATTCCTTAATGCCTTCACCCAAATCAATGCGTAAACTTCTTCAAACACGCTGGATATGCATGATCCAATTCCGAAAATGCTCTAATAGTCACGAATACGCTCGATGCCGTGTTCAGGCCAAAAAAGCCCTTCGATGACTCCCGATATCTTCTTATCCTGTGTAGGCTTCCAGCCGGTCAGGGCCGCGTCTTTCGTTCTCCCTAACGGCCTCGCGCTATGCCGTCATCAGCAAAGCGGACTCCCGCATGGGCTGATGGGAATAGTTGTCCGCTTCGGCAAAAACCTGTCGCTCGGTGGGCGTAACGCTCACTTCGACGTCCATGCCGATGGCATCCGTGGACTCGCCAATCCAGGTGCCATGGAGAGGCACCGCATCGTGCGGGTCGTGGACGACCGCGACGCGGATGAGATCACGATTGCCCGTAATGCCATTCGTCGGATCAAAGTCAACCCAGCCACGGCCGGGCACATAGGCCTGAAGCCAAGCATGGGTCGAACCGGCGCTGCGGCGCTCGTTCGGATCATACCGGACATGGACATAGCCAGAGACGAAGCGGGCAGCAACGCCAAGCGTTTTGAGGGCTTCAATCATAAGCACGGCAAAGTCGCGGCAACTACCGCTCCGCAGCGCAAGCGTTTGCGCCGGCGTCTGGATGCCTTTGGCTTCCCGAGCCGCATAAGTGAAACCAGTCTTGATCGCGGCGGTCATTTTGATAAGGAGGTCTTGAAGACCCGCTGGCCTTTGCTCAGCGAGAAAGTGCCCTACCCAGTGCGAGAGAGCTCCGTCCGCATCGGCATATTGGGATTGGAGGAAGACATCCAGCTTGGCCCGCTCCCCGGCCGTATAGGAGAGCGGGAGCGCATCCCTGACGCCGGGTTCGAGTTCGGCGAAATCTTCCGTCACATGCTCGACGTGAACAATGCTCTCAAAGCGCAATCGTTCAGCCTTGCCGCGAAATTGGACCGATGCGACGTGATTTCCAAAGGAATCCTTCGCCCATTGGATTTGAGACGGGGCGGGCGAGATATGAAGGTTCGCCTCGAGCACGCTTTGATCAGCACTGTCGCGTGGGCGAACCATAACGTGGTGCGTACCGAATGCCACTGGCCGTCTATAGGTGAAGCTGGTCGTGTGACGTATAGTGAGAGCCGCCATCGTAACCCCATGGTTTGACTCTCGATCAAGCAGGATTCACGCCAGAGGATAGCAAAACGGACGCCTATCGCTCAGGTCCCGCGAGGCGCCTTCAAATTGACCAAAACACGCATGATTTCTTAGGCACTTTCGCTTCGTGGCAGGAGGTTCGACCGGATCCTCTCAATCCCTGCCTTGCGAGCAAACCCTTTTGGGCGGGCCTGTCTTGCCAAGACTGTTTTGCTGGGTCTGTCTGCAATAAGTTGATCAGCGCACGATGGGCACGTTAGTCTGAAAGAGCCTTTGCCGAAAACAACGCCCCGGAATTCCCGGGCGTCATCTTCTCTTGCCATTCATCGTCACTATATTTCGACAGCCGTTCGGGCTCATAATCTTGGGGTGCACCGTCAGCCCGACAGGAACGGCCGCAGCATTTGGGATTATTGTTTTTGAGCATATCCGCCAACATCCATCACATCACCCACTATAAATATGATCGGCCGGTCGCGCTTGGCCCGCAGATCATACGCTTGCGCCCCGCGCCGCACTGCCGGACCAAAATTTTGGGCTATTCGCTCAAGGTGCAGCCAGCGAACCATTTCGTGAACTGGCAACAGGACCCGCACGGCAATTGGCAGGCCCGGTTCGTCTTTCCGGAAAAAGTGACGGAATTGAAAATCGAGGTCGATCTGACCGCGGACCTCGCGGTCATCAATCCGTTCGATTTCTTCATCGAGCCTTATGCCGAGCAATTTCCTTTCGCCTATGAGCCGACGCTTGCGGCGGAGCTTTCGCCCTATCTCGGTACGGAACCGCTTGGGGCCCGTCTTGCCGCCTATATCGAGAACCTGCCCAAAGAGCCGATTCACATCGTCACTTTCCTCGTCGACCTCAATGCCAAGCTGCAACAGGCGATCCGCTATGTGATCCGGATGGAGCCAGGCGTTCAGACGCCCGAGGAGACTTTGGAGCTGCGTTCGGGCTCATGCCGTGACTCAGCCTGGCTGCTGGTCCAGATGCTGCGCCATCTTGGTCTCGCGGCGCGTTTCGTCTCGGGCTACCTGATCCAATTGCGGGCCGATATCGAGCCGGTCGACGGACCGAAGGGCACGCAGCACGATTTCACGGATTTGCATGCCTGGGCGGAAGTCTATCTCCCCGGAGCCGGCTGGATCGGGATGGATGCCACCTCGGGTCTGTTTTGCGGTGAGGGCCATCTGCCGGTCGCCGCCACGCCGCATTATCATTCCGCCGCGCCCATTACAGGCATCGTTGAGCCGGCCAATGTCGATTTTCATTTCGATATGCAGGTGACCCGTGTCGCCGAGGCGCCCCGGATCACGATGCCCTTCTCTGATCTTGCCTGGGAGAAGCTCGACGCCCTCGGCGAAAAGGTCGATGCCGATCTCGTCGCGCAGGATGTCCGCCTGACGATGGGCGGCGAGCCGACCTTTGTATCGATTGACGATTTCGAGTCGGAAGAGTGGAACACGGCGGCTGTCGGGCCAACGAAACGTGCCTTTGCGGATCAATTGATCCGCCGGTTGCGGACCCGTTTCGCGCCGGGCGGCATGCTGCATTACGGTCAGGGCAAATGGTATCCGGGCGAGAGCCTTCCGCGCTGGGGCTTCTCGCTTTACTGGCGTAAGGACGGCAAGCCCATCTGGAAAAACTCCGCCCTCATCGCCGAGGTCGGAAAACAATCTCTCTCAGCGCCGAAGGCCGTTGAACCCGAAAAGCCGGAAACAGGCGAACGGGCAGCGACGCAGCGGGCGCAGGCCCTGGACCTTGCGACAGGCATCGCCCATCGGCTTGGGATCGACACCGATTACGTTTTGCCGGCTTATGAAGATCCCGCCGCTTGGCTCGTCAAGGAAGGCAATCTGCCCGAAAATACCGATCCGCTCGATCCGAAGATCGAGGATGCGGAAGAGCGCAATCGCATGATCCGTACCTTCGGGCGCGGCTTGACGAAACCCTCCGGCTATGTGCTGCCAGTGCAGCGTTGGAATGCCCAAGCAAGCGTGGCAACACGCGCACGCTGGATCAGCGAAAAGTGGAAATTGCGGCGCGAGAAGCTGTTTCTCGTCCCCGGCGATTCGCCGGTCGGCTATCGGCTGCCTTTATCATCGCTGCCATGGGTTCCGCCATCTGCCTATCCTTTCATCATCGAGCAGGATCCTCTCGAAGAACGCAGGCCCTTGCCGGACCCGCATGAGTTCTTGCAGCATTTCGAGCGTGGCCCGGCGGCAGCGACCGCGCAGCAGGATCGCATTGAGCAAGAGATAGTCGAAGGCGCCGTGCGGACAGCGCTTTCCGTCGAACCGCGCGATGGTGTCCTCTGCGTGTTCATGCCGCCGGTCGAGACTTTGGAGGATTATCTCGAACTTCTCGCCTCTGTCGAAGCCGCAGCCGAGGCGAGCGGCGTACCTGTCCATATCGAAGGCTATCCGCCGCCCTTCGATCCGCGCATCGATATGATCAAGGTCACGCCGGACCCGGGCGTTATCGAGGTCAATGTGCAGCCCGCCGCGAGTTGGCGCGCCGCTGTCGAAACGACGAAAGGTCTTTACGAGGACGCTCGTCAGGTGCGGCTTGGTGCCGATAAATTCATGACCGACGGGCGCCACACTGGGACCGGCGGCGGCAACCACGTCGTTCTGGGCGGCAAGACCCCTGCCGATTCGCCGTTCCTCCGGCGAGCAGACCTTTTGAAAAGCCTGGTGCTCTATTGGCAGAGACACCCCTCTCTGTCCTATCTCTTTTCGGGTCTTTTCATCGGTCCGACCAGCCAGGCGCCGCGTGTCGACGAAGCCCGTCACGATCATCTCTACGAACTCGAAATCGCCTTGGCGAATGTGCCGGGCCCCGACCAGCCAGCACCTCTATGGCTCGTCGATCGCTTGTTCCGCGACCTCCTGGTTGACGTGACAGGCAATACGCATCGCTCGGAAATCTGCATCGACAAGCTCTTTTCGCCAGACGGTCCGACCGGACGCCTTGGGCTTCTTGAATTCCGGTCGTTCGAAATGCCGCCGGATGCGCGCATGAGTCTCGCGCAGCAATTATTATTGCGCGCCCTTGTCGCCTGGTTCTGGCGCGAACCGCAGCAAGGCGCCCTGGTGCGCTGGGGGACGACACTGCATGATCGATTCATGCTGCCGCATTTCATCTGGGAGGATTTTCTCGGCGTTCTCGCCGATCTCCGGCGTGTTGGCTATGACTTCGATCCGGTCTGGTTCGAGGCGCAACGCGAATTCCGGTTTCCCTTCTATGGCGCGGTCGAACATGGCGGCGTGACGCTTGAAGTGCGCCAGGCGCTCGAACCTTGGAATGTCACCGGCGAACACGGTGCCACGGGCGGCACGGTCCGCTATGTCGATTCCTCGGTTGAACGTTTGCAGGTTAAGGTCAATGGTTTCGTCGAAGGGCGTCACGTCGTCGCCTGCAACGGCCGTCGTATGCCCATGACAGGGACTGGAACCGCCGAGGAAGCAGTCGCCGGTGTGCGGTTCAAGGCTTGGCAACCAGCCACCGGTCTGCATCCGACAATCCCGGTGCATGCGCCTTTGACCTTCGATCTTGTCGATACCTGGAACGGCCGATCACTTGGCGGCTGCGTCTATCATGTCGCGCATCCCGGCGGCCGGAATTACGATACGTTCCCCGTGAACAGCTACGAGGCGGAAGCCCGTCGCCTCGCACGCTTTCAAGATCACGGACATACGCCTGGACACATCACTGTGCCCATGGAACAACGCTCCGCCGATTTCCCTCTGACGCTCGATTTACGCCGCCCTCCCGAGGGCACGATCTGAAGGCGTTTCGCTCAATCCGATTGCCATGCTTGTACGAGGCTCTTCGAGCCTCGTACAGAGACGACCTCAATGAACCCCAAGGCGAACCCTATGATCGGATGTTGTCTTCAATTCCGCTGACCCTTGCCTGTCGGTGATCGTGCGACCATGGCCAGCAGCGCATCCGCGGCGCGGCTCCCATAGCGTTCCCGATGGCGCAGGACGTGAAATTCACGTTCCGGAAGACGGAAGTCCACGGCGTGCAGCAAACCAGCCTCAAGGCTTGGCACGGCAACCGAGGCAGAAAGGGCTGTTGCGCCCATGCCCGCTTCCACCGCCGCACGCACGGCCTCGTTGGATGGCAATTCCAGCTGGATGCGCAGTTCTTTCGGTTCGATACCGAGACGAGATAAAGCCTCTTCAAAGACGGATCTCGTGCCCGATCCAGGCTCGCGAAGCACCCATTCGCTGTCCCTCAGATCCGCAGATGTCAGAGGCGCGTGCCCGACCCATGGGTGGTTCGGCCCAACAACCAGGATCAGTTGGTCCCGCGCGACGGGCCAGCTGGCGAAAGGCTCTTTGTCCACAACCCCTTCCACGAAGCCGAGTTCAGCCGTCCCGTTGGCGACGGCATCGGCGACCTGCGCTGTATTGCCAATGGCAAGCTGGATACGGATTTGCGGATAGGCTTGGCGGAAGGCGACCAGATGGCGGGGAAGCCAATAGCTAGCGATGGTTTGGCTGGCCTGAAGCGTGAGTGTTCCCCGTTTCAAACTCCCGAATTCGCTCAGGGCGAGTTCAGCCGCATCCGCTCGCGCCAGCACGGCACGAGCCTCGGCAAGGAATAATGTGCCGGCTTCCGTGAGTTCGATCCGCCGCCCCACACGATCGAACAATTTGATATCATACTGGGTTTCTAGCGTTGCGATCGCATGGCTGGCTGCGGATTGGGCCAGATTGAGCGCGCGCGCGGCCGCCGTGACATGCTGCCGCTCGGCGACCGCCACGAAAATCCGAAGTTGTTCCAGGGTCATTTTAGGGTCATCGACTATGAGCTCGCAAATCAATCTGATTATATGATCATTTATAACTAAAATATCTATTAGAAAGATTAATCGCTTCGGGCCAGCTTAAGGCCGGACCCGTCCAGACGGGAACGTCTGCCACCGGTTCGGAATGGAGCTTCATCATGGCCAGCGCAACGCGACATCTTTCTTCGCAGGATCCTTCGAGCACGGCCGCTTCACCATCCTTGACGATGATTGCCGATTTGATGCCTCTGCCTTTTCCGTCCGCGCTTGCGGCACCGCGAGCACCGGCCGCAGTCAACCCGCGTGGCATTGTGCGCCAATTCACTCCGAACTGGTTCACAGTGACGATGGGAACCGGTGTTCTCGCGCTGGCGCTCAACCAGTTTCCGATCGCCATTTTCGGCCTGCATCAGATCGGGATGGCGCTCTGGCTCCTGAACATCGGTCTGTTCGTCCTGTTCAGCTTCCTCTACGCAGCGCGCTGGATCTTTTTCTTCCATGAGGCGCGGCTGATTTTCCGCCATTCGGTCACTTCGATGTTCTTTGGCGCGATCCCGATGGGGCTTCTCACCATCGTCAATGGCTTTCTGGCCTTTGGTATCCCGCTCTGGGGTCAAGCCGCTGTGTCGATCGCCCATATCCTATGGTGGGCCAGTGCGTTCATGGCGGTCCTGTGTGGCAGTATCATCCCATTTCTGATGTTCACGCGCCAGGACCACAGTATGGAGAAGATGACGGCCATCTGGCTGTTGCCGATCGTGGCTGCGGGAGTCGCCGCATCAAGCGGCGGCCTTTTGGCGCCGTATCTGAGTGACCCCGAGGCTTTCCAGATTATCATGGTGAGCTATGCGCTTTGGGCCTATTCGGTGCCCTTGGCGATGAGCATTTTGGTGATCCTCGTCCTGCGCCTTATGCTCCACAAATTGCCGGGGAAGGATATGGCAGCCTCTGGCTGGCTGGCGCTGGGGCCGATCGGCACGGGGTCCCTTGGGCTCCTGTTACTCGGGGGCGATGCTCCCCATGTCTTCAGTGCCGCCGGTCTGCCCGGTATCGGCGAGATCGCTTATGGTTTGGGCATTATCGGCGGCACGATTCTGTGGGGTTATGGCCTCTGGTGGCTTTTACTCGCCATGCTGAAAACCGCGCATTATCTGCGTGAAGGCATGCCCTTCAACATGGGCTGGTGGGGATTCACCTTCCCGCTCGGTGTCTATTCCCTTGCAACGCTCAACCTCGCACGCACAACGCATCTGGCGCTGTTCTCATTATGCGGTGGAGCATTCGTCATCATGCTCGCCCTCTTCTGGATCATCGTTGCGGCACGCACCGCGCGTGGAGCCTGGAATGGTGTTCTTTTCGTCGCGCCCTGCCTCACCCTTAGCATTGCCCCGGACCGCTTTGAAACGGATGCCGTGTAACGATACTGGATTGCGATCGTGACTTTGAGCGATCGCAATGGATGCGCCGCATACATCACACGCTGATCATGGCCCGCGCGAAGCCGCTCCCTCAGGCCGCTGGACCCTCATGGCCCTGCCACCAAGATCCACGCCATGCGGGGCCACCTGTCCAACCCCGCCGTTGCGCTTCTATCCAGCCGATGATGATGTTTTAAACATCATTAATAGGTGTTGAACAATAAGAAAACACCCTCTATTATTAGATCTCCACTCTTGGAACATGACCCGATGGCCTCTGCATGATCACGGCAGGACAGCTGCGCGCGGCGCGTGCGCTCCTTGGGATCGACCAACGTCGATTGGCCGAACTGTCCAACCTTTCGCTGCCGACGATCCAGCGGATGGAGGCCAGTGAAGATGTGATCCGCGGCACGGTGGATTCCTTGATGAAGCTCGTGAGCGCTCTCGACACGGCTGGCATCGAGCTCATTGGCGAGAATGTTTCGAGCCTTGCTGGTGGGCGAGGTGTGCGGCTCAAGGAGCCTGCGGCAATGCTGGAGCTCAATACACAAACATCCGGCAAGCCAGATCTTCCTGCTCAGGAGAGATAGGCGTCATGGCGGCCACCTTCACCCTTTTGTGCGTGGGCATTTTCCTGAGCATAGCGGTGCTGGCCGTCCTCATCGGGCAAACCCGGAATAGCACGCCGGCCATCTATGGTGGTTGCTTGATGATATCGCTGCTGGCCCTGGCCGGAGGGATCATCAGCCTTCTCACGGGCGCGGCGGGAACAGAGGTTGTGCTGCCCCTCGGTCTCCCCTGGATCGGCGCCCATTTTCGCATCGATCCCCTCGCAGGCTTTTTCCTTGCCGTCGTCAATCTTGGCGGTGCCGCCGCGAGCCTCTACGGAATCGGCTATGGGCGGCACGAACACGAGCCGAGCCGTGTATTGCCGTTTTTCCCGGCCTTTCTGGCGGGCATGAATCTCGTCGTGATGGCTGATGACGCCTTCACCTTCCTCTTCTCCTGGGAGTTCATGTCGCTCTCCTCCTGGGCGCTCGTCATGGCGCATCATGGCGAGAGGGAGAATGCGCGCGCGGGCCTTGTCTATCTCATCATGGCGAGTTTCGGCACGCTGGTGTTGCTGCTGGCCTTCGGTCTGCTTGCGGGACCGGATGGCTTCTATGCTTTTACCGCGATTCGTACCCATCACCTGTCACAGCTCCAGGCTGGTACTGTCCTGGTGCTTGCCCTCCTCGGCACGGGCTCAAAGGCCGGCTTGGTGCCACTGCATGTCTGGCTGCCGCTTGCTCATCCGGCCGCGCCAAGTCACGTCTCCGCCCTGATGAGCGGTGTCATGACCAAGGTTGCCGTCTACGCTTTCATCCGCATCGCCTTCGATCTGCTCGGACCACCAGACTGGTGGTGGAGCGTGCCGGTGCTGGTCATGAGCGGGGGAAGCGCCGTGCTTGGTGTCCTCTATGCCATGATGCAGGATGATCTCAAGCGCGTGCTCGCCTATAGCACAATCGAGAATATCGGCATTATCTTCGTCACTCTTGGCCTCGCCCTCACTTTCGAAGCCAATGGGCTGCACGCGGCCGGCGCGCTCGCCCTGACCGCTGGCCTCTTTCACGTCCTCAATCATGCGCTGTTCAAAAGCGTTCTGTTCTTCGGAGCGGGCGCCGTGCTCGTCTCGACAGGACTTCGCCGGATGGATCATCTCGGCGGGCTCATCAACCCTATGCCTGTCACAAGCATTCTGGTTCTTGTCGCTTGCGCGGCCATTTCCGCATTGCCACCCTTGAACGGTTTTGTCTCCGAATGGCTGGCCTTTCAGGCGATCCTGCTCAGCCCGCAGCTCCCACAATGGGGGCTGAGGCTGCTCGTGCCGGCGGTCGGTGCGCTCCTCGCTTTGTCGGCGGCACTTGCGGCCGCCTGTTTTGTGCGGGTCTTCGGCATTGTCTTCCTTGGCCGGCCGCGCACACCGGCTGCGCAACAAGCGCGTGAGGTTGATCTTTGGTCTCAAAGCGCCATGGCTGTGCTCGCCAGCCTCTGCCTGCTGGCGGGGATTTTACCGGGTTTCATCATCGATAGCATCGCGCCATCCGTTTACAGCCTGATCAAGGCCAGAATGCCGGTTCAGGGTCAGATTCAATGGCTGTCGATCGTGCCCGTCGCTGAAAGCCGCAGCTCCTATAATGGTCTTCTCGTCTTTATTTTCAGCGCCGTTTCAGCCGCGCTCGCGGCCTTCATCATCCA
This sequence comes from Beijerinckia indica subsp. indica ATCC 9039, assembly GCF_000019845.1. NCBI lineage: Bacteria > Pseudomonadati > Pseudomonadota > Alphaproteobacteria > Hyphomicrobiales > Beijerinckiaceae > Beijerinckia > Beijerinckia indica. The sequence continues at coordinate 2,827,032 of NC_010581.1, forward strand.
TCGCTTTGCCTCACGCGCCACGCGGCGCGCACCGATCTGGGATTGTGGCTTTCCTGATCCGAGCCCGGCGACACAATATAGCGCGGAAAGTTTCGCCCAGCCGATCCGCCGTGTTTTCGGAACACCCGTCTTCCGCGCGCGCGAACAGGTCGAAATGCCAGAGCCCGGCAATCTCGCCCCGGCGCGGATCATCGTCACGCTGCATGATCCTGCCTGGGAAGCCCTCTACACGCCCATAACGAACGCTGTTTCCTTCGTGGCGCGGCAGCTCGACCGGCTGCAGTTTCTCACCATCCGCCATTATCTCGGTTTCGTCTTTTTCGCCCTTGTAACCCTGCTCATGGTCCTGGCTCTATGGCCGTAATCGCAGATCTTGCCATCCAGGGCATACAGATGCTTCTGGTTCTTTGCCTCGCGCCAGCGCTCACAGGGTTCGTTCGCAAAGTCAAGGCGCGCCTTTTGCGCCGCCGTGGGCCTTCGATCCTCCAGCCTTACCGCGATCTTTGGCGGCTCATGCGCAAGGAAGTGGTGCTGGCGGAAAATGCCTCCTGGCTTTTTCGCGCCATTCCCTATCTGATCTTTTCCGCGACCTGGGTGGCCGCGGCTCTCGTCCCAACCTTTGCCACCGGACTTCTGTTCAGTTGGTCTGCCGATCTCATCGCCGTCACAGCCCTCCTCGGCAGCACGCGTTTCTTCCTGGCCTTGGCTGGCATGGATGTCGGCACGAGTTTCGGCGGCATCGGCTCGAGCCGAGAGGTGATGATCGCGACGCTTGCCGAACCGGCGATGATCATGATCGTCTTCACGCTCGCGCTTCTCGCAGGCTCAACCCAATTGTCGAGCCTTGCCGGTTTCATGCTGACATCGCCCGTGGGTCTGCGTGTTTCCTTGGGACTCGCCCTCATCGCGCTCGTGATGGTGGCGGTCGCCGAGAATGGACGGATCCCGATCGACAATCCCGCGACGCATCTCGAACTCACTATGGTGCATGAGGCCATGCTGCTCGAATATTCCGGCCGGCACCTCGCTTTGATCGAACTCGCGGCTTCCCTGAAACTCCTTCTTTATGTTTCATTGATCGGCTGCGTTTTCCTCCCCTGGGGCCTGTCGCCACCGGGAGCCGACGTCAGTACCCGGCTGGTTGGTGTTGGGGCCTATGGGCTCAAACTCGCCGCTGGCGGTTTCCTCCTCGCCTTTTTCGAGACCACCGTCGCCAAAATGCGGGTCTTCCGCGTGCCGGAGTTTCTCGGTGCCGCTCTCATGCTCGGCCTTCTCGGCACATTGCTGCTGTTCGTCTCGCGGAGCCTTTAGATGCACAGCCTGTCCTTCGATATTGCGCATCTCTTCGCCGGCGGCCTCGTCCTGGTCAGCTTCATGCTCCTCTATCAGGACCGCCTTTACGCCCTTCTCAACGTCTTTGCCCTGCAGGCCTTCGTCCTCGTTCTCTCCGTCGCCTGGCAGGCTTTTGTGCAACAGGCGCCCCATCTCTATATCACCGCCGCGATCGCCCTCATCCTGAAGGCCATCGTCATTCCCGGCGCGCTCCATCGCATCGTCGCCCGCCTCGGCATTCATCGGGAAGTCGAAACAGTCGGCGGCATCGGATCGACCATGCTCGCCGGCATCGGGCTCGTCGCTTTGTCCATGGTGGTGATGCTGCGCGCGACGCCGGGCGCCGATCCGCTAGCACGTGAGGATCTCGCCTTCGCGCTGTCCGTCGTCTTGTTGGGCCTTTTGATGATGGTGACGCGGCGCAATGCCGTCAGTCAGGTTGTCGGCTTCATGTCGATCGAAAACGGTCTCATTCTCGCGGGAACGGGCGCCAAGGGGATGCCACTCGTGGTCGAGATCAGCATCGCTTTCTCGGTCCTGGTCGCCTTTATCATCATCGGCATCTTCCTGTTCCGCATTCGCGAGCGTTTCGACACGGTCGACAGCCGCGCGCTCGACAATTTCCGGGGAGAGCGGACATGAGGCCCATCGTCAATGCCGTCACCTTGAGCCTCATTCTGCCCGCCGCCACGGCCTTCGTTCTCGCGCTCCTTCCGGACTATCGCCTGTCGGCCCGGATCAATGCAGCCTCGTCCTTTCTGACGCTTCTTTCCGCACTCTCTCTCCTATTCGTCACGCCAGCGCCCACTCCTTATCTGCTGATTGATGATCTCAATATCGTCTTCATCGTCCTGAATACATTCGTCGGTTTCACGACGAGCCTTTTCAGCGCCAGCTACATTGCCCATGAGATTGAAATCGGTCGCCTCGCGCCGACACAATTGCGTTTCTATCACGCCATGTATCAGGCGTTGCTCTTCGCCATGAATCTCGCACTTGTCGCCAATAATACCGGCCTCATGTGGGTTGCTATCGAAATGGCGACGCTTACCACGGTTCTGATGGTCGGACTCTACCGCACCCATGAGGCGATCGAGGCGGCCTGGAAATATTTCATCCTTGGCGGTGTCGGCATCGCGCTCGCCTTGTTCGGCACCATTCTCATCTATATGGCCGCGCAGCCAATCGTCGGAGAAGGGCTCGACGGCATGGCCTGGACGGTCCTGATCCGGCATGCCTCCGCCTTCGATCCGGCGCTGCTCGACGTCGCTTTCGTCTTTCTCCTGCTCGGCTATGGCACCAAGGTCGGCCTCGTGCCGCTCCATGCCTGGCTCCCCGATGCCCATGCCGAGGGTCCAACGCCCATTTCCGCCGTGCTGTCCGGCCTTCTCCTCAATGTCGCGCTTTATGCGGTGCTGCGCTTCAAGCTCCTGATCGCGGCCAATCCGGCGGCCATCGCGCCCGGTCCCTTGATGGCAGGGATGGGGCTCGCCTCTTTGCTGTTTGCGGGGTTCATGCTCTATCGCCGGGGCGATATCAAAAGACTCTTCGCCTATTCCTCCATCGAACATATGGGGATCATCGTCTTCGCTTTTGGCATGGGCGGGCCGATCGCCAATTTCGCCGGCCTTTTGCACATGACGATGCATAGCCTGACGAAATCGGCGATCTTCTTCACCGTCGGCCATATCGCGCAGGTCAAAGGCACGCAGAAACTCGCCGGCATCAAGGGCCTGACCGTCACGCATCCAGCTCTGGGCTGGAGCCTCGTCCTTGGCGTCATCGCCATAGCCGGCCTACCGCCCTTCGGCGTCTTCATGAGCGAGTTCCTCGTGGTGAGTTCCACCTTCGCCCGCGCGCCACTGCTCGCGCTCGTTTTCGTCGCGGGGCTTCTCATCGCTTTTGGTGCGCTCATGCTCCACTTGCATAGTCTTGCCTTCGGTGAACCGGAAGGAGGAAGCGCGCCGGTTGAAGCCTCCTATGGGCCGCTGGCCGCTCATGTCGCGCTGGTGCTGGTAGCAGGCATCTATCTGCCGCCTTCGCTGGTCACCTGGTTCCAGCATGTCGCGAGTCTGCTCGGCTGAGAAGGAACACATGAGCCATGCCGACATATGCTGCAATCTTTGTTCAAGGCCAAAGGATCACGATGCACCGGCCCTTCGCGCGGATCGTGGTCGATGAAGAAACTTGGCTCACCGTCGCCACCGCGCTTGCCGGAGGACAGGCTGTTCTCCTCGGCCTTTGGGGTGATGCCCAGGCGGTTCATATGGCGATGCTCGAAGATGGCGCGAATGAGCCGGTCGTCACCACATTCATGTGTGCCGATGGTCGGTTTCCCTCCGTCGGACGCCTGCACGCACCGGCGATCCGGCCCGAGCGCGCCATCCATGATCTTTTCGGCCTGGACCCCATGGGCCTGCCGGATGAGAGGCCATGGCTTGACCATGGACGTTGGGACATTGGCCACCCACTCGCCGCCTCCGGTCCGAGTGCGCGCGCGAGCGAGCCTGCTGCCTATCCCTTCCTCGTCGCGGAAGGCGACGGCGTCCATCAGATCCCAGTCGGGCCGGTCCATGCCGGCATTATCGAGCCCGGCCATTTCCGTTTCAACGCTGCGGGTGAAACGGTCGTCCGGCTTGAGGAACGGCTTGGCTATACCCATAAGGGGATCGAATCCCTGATGGCGGGCGCTTCGCTCGATCAGGCGGCTCGGCTGGCCGGACGCACCTCGGGTGACAGCACGGTCGCCTATGCTTATGCCTTCGCCCTCGCGGTGGAGGCCGCGCTTGGCATCGAAATATCCGCCCGCGCGATCTATCTCCGCGCTTTGATGGCCGAGCTTGAACGGCTTGCCAACCATCTCGGCGACATAGGCGCCATCTGTAACGATGCCGCCTTTGCGCTAATGCTCGCCCATTGCGGTGTCTTGCGCGAGCGCGTGCTTCGGGTTGCGGCCAAGGCCTTCGGCCATCGCCTGATGATGGACTGTATCATCCCCGGCGGCGTCAGTGTCGATCTCGCTCCGGCTGGTGTATCAGATATTCGTCATCTGCTTGCGACGATCCGTGGCGTCTTTCCGGCGCTGGTCGAACTCTATGATGAAACCGCTTCCCTGCAAGACCGCACCGTCGGCACCGGCATCGTTCCTCCATCACTGGCCCGCCAGTTCGGCGCTGGCGGCTATATCGGGCGTGCCTCCGGCCGTGCCTTCGATACGCGTCGTCATCTCGCTTATCCACCCTATGACACGCTCACCTTCGATGTGCCTGTGCTCAATGAGGGTGACGTCAATGCGCGTGTATGGATACGCATCCGCGAAGTGGAACAGAGTCTGTCTCTCATCGATCAGATCCTCGATCGTCTCCCTGCCGATGGCCTCCTCCGCACTGAGGTCGGCGGTGCCGGCGAAAGGCGCGAAGGCCTTGCCCTCGTAGAAGGATTCCGTGGCGATGTGCTCGTGTCCGTCCGGCTCAGTGGAGAAGGATCCATTGAGCGCTGCCATTTGCGTGATCCATCCTGGTTCCAATGGCCTCTGCTCGAAGCGGCCATCAAGGGCAATATCGTCGCCGATTTCCCACTCTGCAATAAATCGTTCAATTGCTCCTATTCGGGGCACGATCTTTAGGCTTTCCGCCGATGCGCAAGCTGCTTTTTCAAGGCCTCGCCAAACCGCCGCTCACGGAAGCTGGGCCGACGGATGGGGAAATCGCGGCGCTCGCCGCCGAACTTGACCATCTCGCGCGGAGCCGGCTCGGACGCAGTCTTGCGATCCGCGAAGTTGATGCCGGCTCCTGCAATGGGTGCGAACTCGAGATTAATGCCCTCGGCAATGCGTTCTATGATCTCGAGCGTTTCGGGCTGCGTTTCGTGGCGTCCCCCCGTCATGCCGATGTCCTTTTGGTCACAGGACCCGTGACACATAATATGCGTGAGGCATTGCTGCGGACCTATGACGCAACCCCAAACCCCAAATGGGTTGTGGCCGCTGGAACATGTGCTTTGGGTGAGGGCGTATTTGCGGAAAGTTACGCTTGCCAGAAGGGAGGGGTCTCCGCCGTGATCGCGGTTGACCTCTATATTCCCGGCTGCCCGCCAACCCCCACCGATCTGTTGAAAGGCCTTCTCGCTCTTATAACGAAAAATACCGGCCCCTCCGGCCAAGTTCGGTGATACAGTCGGTACGCAGGGCTCCGGTGCAAAGAGCAATGGATTGAGCCTTTATCAGCCGTAAGAAAATGGTCGCATCGGCTTCTGGGGCAAAACGCGCCATGACATCAGAGACACCCGTGCCCTCTTCAAACGGCGGGAAAGCGGACAAGGAAACAGTGGCTCTGCCTGATCCCTCAGCTCTGCCCGCTCATGTGGATGGCTTGGCCCATCAGGCCCGCGCCTATGCCAAGGCCGCCCGCAGCGAAAACACGCAGCGCGCTTATGCCACCGACTGGCGCCACTATACTTCCTGGTGCCGCCGCCAGGGCTTTGCAGCTCTGCCTGCCCATCCGCAGATGATCGGCCTCTATCTCGCCGCCTGCGCCTCAGGAGAGGGGTTTCACAAGCCCGCCTCGGTGCCGACGATCGAACGCCGCCTCTCGGCGCTCGCCTGGAATTGTGCCCAACGCGGCGAACATCTGGATCGCACCGATCGCCACATCGCCGAGGTAATGGCCGGCATCCGCCGCACCCAGGGCCGCCCGGCCATGCAGAAGGAAGCCCTCCTGCCTGACGATCTCAAGGCCATGTTGGCTGTGCTGGATATGGGGGACCTGCGCGGCGTGCGCGATCGGGCCATTCTCCTCGTTGGTTTTGCCGGCGGTTTGCGCCGTTCCGAGATCGTCGGCCTCGACTGCGCCGACAAGCAAACGGGTGATGGCACGGGCTGGATCGAGATTTTGACCGAAGGCCTAGTGGTGACCGTCAAGGGCAAGACGGGCTGGCGGGAGGTGGTGATCGGCCGCGGCTCCAGCCCCCTCACCTGCCCGGTTCATGCCCTCGAAACCTGGCTGAAGCTCGCCCGCATCGGCCACGGCCCCCTCTTCCGCCGCGTGACCGGCCAAGGCAAGGACGTAGGGGTCAACCGGCTTTGCGACCGCCATGTCGCCGATCTCGTCAAGCGGACGGCTCTGGCGGCCGGCGTGCGCGGTGATCTTTCAGAAGCCGAGCGGGAGCGGAAATTCGCAGGGCATTCCCTGCGCGCCGGCCTTGCCACCTCAGCGGAGATCGAGGAGCGCCATGTGCAAAAGCAGCTCGGCCATGCCAGCGCCGAAATGACCCGCCGCTACCAGCGCCGCCGCGACCGCTTCCGCATCAATCTCACCAAGGCGGCAGGGCTGTAGGGTAGAGGAAGAACAGACTCCGGCACAGGCGGAGGCGCTGAGAGCCAACGCTCCGTCAGGCGGAATCACGCATCACCAACCGGCTCGAAAGCAATTCCGAAGTCGGCATATTTTCCTCGCCATCGAGACGACCGACCAAGATATCGAACGCAGAGCTTGCCAGTCCCTCATAATCCTGGGCGATGGTCGTCAACGATGGACACGCGAAGCGGCTAAGCGGATGATCATCATGGCCGGCAATTCGCAGATCTGCATTGTCTTCTCGACCAACCTTCAAACCACTCTTGTACGCCGCCGCGAGCGCGCCGAAAGCAAGCCGATCATTCGCGCAAAGCAATGTTCTGGACGGCAGACCTGAGCCGCGGAGATAGGCTGTAACGACATCGAATCCGATCTGCTCGAAGTTCCAGTCCAATGTCCGCGCGGGAATGACATGCGGCTCAAACTTCGCCTTTCGAGCCGCCTCTTCGAACGCTTGGCGCCTTTCCAGCGCGTTTTGGTTGACGTGGGGCATGTCGAGGAAACAGGGTGGCTCGCCGGTGCGCACAAGGTATTCGACGAGGAGTTCGATACTGGCGCGGTTGTCCGTGCCAACAAAAGGCACCTCAAGGTCGATCCGGCTGTCGAGAAAAACAATCGGAAGTTCTTTGCACAAAGCCTTGAAGGTGTCGCAGTTGGAACGGGTGCCGAGCGGCGCGACAATCGCGCCAGCCAGCTTGAGCGAAAGAAGCGTACGAAGGGCCCTTTCCTCCAGATCCGGATCACCATGAGAACTCAATATGATGGCCCAGAAGCCCATGGATGCGCATCGAGCTTCGATGTGGCGCACGAGTTCGGCGAAGTAAGGATCTGTCAGATGCGGAATCAGAATGCCGACGTTCATCGGTCGCTTCCGGTTCTGACTGATCGCAAAGATATTCGGACGATATTCGTGTTCAACAAGCGCTGTTTCGATCCGCTGTCGCGTCGACTTTCGCACGCTTGAGGGATCGCTGAAATATTTTGACAGCGTTGGCCGCGAGATACCGCTGGCCGCTGCAAATTCTTCCATACTTCTGATTTTAGCCATCTTTCTCCTTCCACGACCTCCAAATGTGGCTTCGATTGCATCTTGACGCAAGTTTATTAAATTTTACTCGAGTAAATTTATTTATTTACTCCCGTAGCGTCACAACCCTATAGATGCCGTACAATGAATGCGGAAAGCCGCGCAAGATGGCCCTGGGGAGGAGAATGAATGGCGCATTTCCTTGACCTGCTCGACGATCACGGCGCTGCGCAGTTACGCGTCGTGAAGCCAGTGATCACCATCGGCGAGATCGTCGCAGAAATCATGGCGGTCGATGTCGGGGAGGGCTTCCGATCTCCCCTGCGACTGATCGGACCCTACCCGTCTGGAGCGCCTGCCATCTTCATCGATCAGGTCGCAAAAATCGGCCTGCCCTGCGCCATTATCAGTGCCGTCGGGAATGATGATTTTGGATGGCTCAGCATCGATCGTCTGCGCTCTGACGGTGTCGATATTTCCGCTATCAGGATCGACAACCGTCTGGCCACGGGAAGCGCTTTCGTGCGTTACCGCAGCACCGGAGAGCGGGACTTCGTCTTCAACATCGTCGGATCAGCCTGTTCAACCATCCGGCGTGATGCCGCAGCCTCAGCGGTCATCGCGAGTGCAGGCCATATCCACGTCATGGGTTCATCGCTCTTCTCGCCCGCCGTGGTGAGTCTTGTCGAGGACGCCATTACCGAAATCAAGGCGAGAGGCGGCACCGTTTCCTTCGATCCCAACGGGAGGAAGGAAATGCTCGACGTTCCTGGAATGCGTGACGCCCTCGCACGCGTGCTCGCGCAAACCGATCTATTCCTCCCAAGTGGTGAAGAACTGACTCTGTTGACCCGTGCGCATACAGACGATGGCGCCATAGCGGAGTTGCTCGGCGCCGGGATCAGATCCGTCGTTGTGAAACAAGGAGCGGCGGGCGCCACCTATCACGACCGTGAGAGAACCTGTCGCGTAGCGCCCATGCCCGTCAACGAGGTCGATCCGACAGGAGCAGGCGACAGCTTCGGTGGGACATTCGTCGCCTGCTGGCTGTTAGGCTTACCACCTGAGCAGTGCCTGCGGTTCGCCAATGCGAGCGGAGCCCGTGCCGTCATGATGCGCGGGCCGATGGAGGGCAATTCGACCCTGGCGGAGCTCGAAACCTTTCTCTCCGTCGACGCTCTTGGGGCGAACCTGTGGCTCTCGATGATGAACACACGGCGGAGCGGGCCGCGGAATTAGCAGCCGTGGCCGAGCATGCCGCTGACGGCTCCGGCTATGAGCGGCCGGTCTATGTCATCGGAACCGAAGTGCCGATCCCCGGCGGCACCCTCGAGGAGATCGATGGGCTTGAGGTCACCAAGCCGAAGGCGGCTCTCGACACGGTCGAGGTGCATCGCGCTGCGTTCAGGGCCCGGCAACTCGACAATGCTTTCCAGCGCGTCGTCGCGGCCGTCGTCCAGCCCGGCGTCGAGTTCGGCAATGCCAATGTCGTCGTCTATGATCGGGCCAAAGCTCACGATCTGAGCGCCGTGCTCGATCAGATCAACAAAATCGTCTTCGAAGCCCATTCGACCGATTATCAGCCACCGGAAGCCCTCTGGCAGCTCGTTGAGGATGGTTTCGCCATTCTGAAGGTCGGCCCCGGCGTGACCTTCGCGCTCCGGGAAGCACTCTATGGCCTCGACCAAATTGCTGACATCCTGAACCCGGTGCTGGACGGCGAGAGCCTTCATACCGCCATGGAACGGATCATGGTGGCCGATCCCCCAAACTGGGCCAATTACTACCATGGGTCCGAGCGGCAGCTTTTTGTCCAGCGCCATTACAGCTACAGCGACCGTATCCGTTATTATTGGACGAAGCCCGAAGCACAGGCGGCAGTGCAGCGCCTCTTCGCACGGCTCGACGGCGTCGATATCCCCGAAACACTGATAAGCCAGTATCTCGCGCTGCTCTATCCCGCCGTCGCGGCGGGCAAGCTTCCTGCTCGCCCGAAGGCGCTGTGCATCGCTGCGATCCGCCACGCCCTACGGCCTTACGCCCTTGCAGCGAGGCAGGCAGCATGATGAACGATCTTCCAGCCGACGACGGCTTTCGGACGGCCTTCCTTTTCGATCTCGACGGCACGCTGGTCGACAGCGTGTACCAACACGTCCTGGCGTGGAAGACCGCGCTCGAGGCAGAACAGATCCCTCTTTCGGTCTGGCGAATTCATCGCCGGATCGGGATGAGCGGCGGCCTGTTCATGGATCAACTCCTCCGCGAGGTCAAACGCGACCTCGGCCCGGATGCCGTCGAACGGCTTCAGGCGGCTCATGCCGCCGCCTATCACGATCTGGGGGCGAGCGTTCGCCCACTTCCCGGTGCTCGGGAGATCATCGCGGCGCTTGACGAGCTTGGTGTGCGCTGGGCAATCGCGACGAGCGGCCGGCTCGAAACCGCCTCGATCAATCTGGCGACGCTGGGTGTGGATCCCAAAAGCGCGATCGTCGTTACACGCGACCAGGTGCGTTACGCCAAGCCCGATCCAGATCTCTTCGTAGAAGCGGCTCGCCGGCTTCAGATTCCCATTCAGCAAACGATCGTCGTCGGCTACAGCGTGTGGGACATGCTGGCCGCAACCCGCTGCCGGGCGCTGGGCGTCGGCTTCCTCTCCGGCGGCTATGGCAGCGAGGAGCTTGAGCGCGCTGGCGCGCTGCGGGTCTACGATGACCCGGCCGATCTGCTCTTCCATTTGGACGAAATCTGTTCGCGCCATAGGTGATCAGCCCAGGGGATTGGCGCCGCGATGGTGCGCGCACTAGCGGCGGAAGGCGCGCGCGTCGCGGTGGCGGATATCTCCATCGATCACGCTGTGGCGCTTGCCAAGGAGATCGGCGAGTCCGCGCTCGCCGTGCACGTCGACGTCGGTGACCGGGCGTCCGTTGATGCCATGGTGGAAAAGGTCGTCAACCAGTTTGGACGGCTCGACATCATCGTCAACAATGCCACCGTTTTCGATCTGGCTCCAATCATGGAAATCACCGAGCAGAATTTCGACAGGCTGTTCTCGATCAACGTCAAGGGCCTGCTGTTCTGCGTCCAGGCGGCCGCAACAGATGATCGCGCAGGGACATGGCGGCAAGATCATCAATATGGCATCGCAGGCCGGTCGGCGCGGTGAAGCGCTCGTGGGACTTTATTGTGCCACGAAGGCCGCGGTCATTAGCCTCACACAGTCAGCCGGCCTCAACCTCATCAAACATGGCATCAACGTCAACGGTATTGCCCCTGGCGTAGTGGACACGCCGATGTGGGACGAGGTCGATGCCGCCTTCGCCAAATATGAGCATCTCGCCCTTGGTGAGAAGAAGCGGCAGGTGGGCCTTGCCGTGCCCGCTGGCCGCATGGGCCAACCTGACGATTTTCGCGGTGTCGTGGTTTTCCTCGCGTCATCCGATTCCGACTACATCGTGGCTCAAACCTTCAACGTCGACGGCGGCAACTGGATGAGTTGACGCGCAATATCGCCATGCGTCGGCACCGATAACAGTTGGTGCCGAAGCTCTTGAACAAAAACCATTGGGAGGAATACAGATGATCAGTGAGACGCGCGGCGGAGGATCTTCCCGTCCGGGTGTGGATGAAGCGGTTTCCGCTTCAAAGCCCAATCCTTTCGCAGATCGCATATTGATGGTTGCCGGACTTACGGCTGCTGTGTGCGGAGGGCTCTACGGCTACGATACCGGGATCATCTCCGGTGCGTTGTTCTCCATGACCCGGGAGTTCGACCTCTCGCACCAGATGCAGGAAACCGTCGCAGCGTCTATCCTTGCTGGCGCCGTGCTTGGTGCTCTGATCACCAGCTGGTTCTCTGAACGTTACGGCCGCAAGGCGACCGTGCTAATCGTGGCCGGTTTGTTCGCAGTCGGCGCCGGCGCATGCGCTCTCGCTCCGAAGGTCGGATCATTGATTGCTGCCCGGCTCTTCCTGGGATTTGCTGTCGGCGGATCGACTCAGGTGGTCCCCATGTATATTTCAGAGCTCGCCCCTCCAGAACGGCGCGGCCAGCTCGTTACGATGTTCAACGTCGCCATCGGCATCGGGATCGTCATCGCGAACCTGGTTGGCTATGGGTTGCGCGACAGCTGGACCTGGCGAGAGATGGTGGCTGTGGCAGCGGTCCCCGCAGCCATCGTTTTCTTCGTCATGCTGTTCATGCCCAGCAGCCCACGTTGGATTGCCGAACGCCGACGCCTGGGCGAAGCCGCCAAAATCCTCCAGTCGATCCGGACGTCACACGCAGAGATTCGCGATGAATTGAACCAGATTTATGATGTTTCTAATGCCGCGGCTCAGGAGGATGCTGGCTGGAAGGGCATTTGCAAACCTTGGGTTCGCCCCGCATTGATCGCGGCGCTGGGCGTGGCATTCTTTACGCAATGCGGCGGGCTAGAGATGATGATCTATTATTCGCCGACATTCTTGGCGGATGCAGGCTTCGGCCGGAACTCCGCTTTGCTCGCCAGCGTGGGGGTCGCGCTGGTCTACGCCTTGGTGACCTTTCTGGGATGCCTCTTCGTCGACCGGATCGGGCGCCGGCGCCTCATGCTGATCATGATTCCCGGTTCGGTCATCAGCCTCATCGGCCTCGGCATTATGTTCGCTTTCGGCCGACATGAAGGCTGGGAGGCAACCCTCACAGTCGTCTTTCTTCTCCTCTTCATGATGTTCAACTCCGCCGGCATTCAGATCTGCGGCTGGCTGCTCGGCTCGGAGATGTTCCCTCTGGCGATGCGTGGACCAGCGACAGCGCTCCACGCGGCCATGCTGTGGGGAAGCAACCTCCTCGTCACCGGAACCGCGCTGTCCGTCGTCAACGCCGTCGGACTCGGCGCTACAATGTGGATCTATGCCGCAGTCAATCTCGCGTCGCTTGTGTTCGTCTATTTCTTCGTGCCGGAAACCGCAGGTGCATCCCTTGAAGACATTGAGGGTGCTCTGCGTGAGGGACGCTTTAAACCAAGCCGCACCAGCTCTTCGGTGTTACGAATTGCCGCCAACAGCGAGCCGATGTTCATAACCAAACCCGAGCCTGGTGTTGCTCCTTTGAAGGTGGTTGAATGAGGATTGCGAATAGGACGATCTGCACCGAGGCCATCGGTGCAGCTTTCTATTGTCCATGATGGTCATTGGATCAGGATCACACGGAGAGGCTGGCAGTCAGTAATATAGCAATGTTTGTCGACATGCTGGCAACGGTGGCGATGATCTTTATCCTCGTCACCATGTTTGCACTGTTGTCTGGCACCCAATTCAACCCGGTATGTTGAGGTGGTTGGATGTGTTCGCATGCCAAAGTTCGCGAAGCATTTGGCGAAGCGACAGCGCCTCCACCCATCTATCGGTCATATCATTGCCGTCAGGCCCTGTGATCGCGTAAGGCTTCGGTCCCAGTTCGCAAGTAAACACCAGCTCGGCGTCCGATGCAGCGCGATAACGCCAGTCACGCATGCCGTAGCCCCACCATTCGAGGAACAATTCCAACCAAGGTCGATGGTGTGGAAACGAGATTTCGATCTGAACCTGTTCCCGCGATGCGACCCTGCCATGAAAGGACCACGCATTGCGCATTATACGCTGGATCATGGCGTGATTTTCCTCGTCGACCGGAAAAGCAAATTCGCGGCCGACCAGAAAATGCGATAGGTCGGCAAGCAATGGCAGTTCGGGCCGCTGATCCAGCAGGTCCAGCGTGAAAAACAGATCTGTCATCATCCTGTCGCGATGAGTTTCGATGAATACGGGGACGCCTGCGTCTTCGGCGAGCCGCATCCATCCATCGAGAAGCGGCAGACAGTCCTCGACCCGGCGCAGGCGGATATCGGGTTGCAGGTCGATGTGGCTGACCGGAAATTCCGCAGCAAGCTCCAGTGGCAGGCGTAAATCCTCGACGCAACTGGGAAAGCAGACTCCTTCTATCTTCAATCCTGTGCCCCGGATGGCTTCGTTCAGACGTTGGACATCTCGGCGGTTTGTATAGTGTGCACTGACACCATCGAATTCAGCCGCCGAAATCATTGCGATGTTCTCGTCGAGGCTGCGCTCCTGGCCATCCGTATGCCGGCGTTCCATGGCCCAGAGCGACTGGAAGATTAGCAGTTTCTGCATCATGCGGCCCGCGCGTTTTTCAAAAACGTCTTAAGGTTCGTCCCGGGGTCGGCCAATGCCACAGGGTCAGGGCTGGCCCCTGCGGCAATCAACATCTCAGCCAGCTTGATGTCCTTGGCCAGGCTATTGCCGACACCCAGGCCTGCCACAGCCACCAGGCGCCCATCGTCTAGATAAAATTCGAGTTCGCCCGTCATGAGCGAACGCAAGACACTTTGATGGGCAGGTTGTGGCAGCCCCGCCACCTGGAGGCCAAGATCGTATTGATCGGACCAAAACCAGGGGATGGCAGCGAAAGCCTCCGCAGCACCAGCCATGTTTCGCGCGGCAGTCTCGGCCTGGGTTCTCGCATTTCGCCAAGCTTCATACCGGATGTGCCCTCCACCGGGTTGCATCACCGCCGCACAATCGCCTGCAGCGAAAATGTTTGGGGTGCTGGTGCGAAGATACATATCTGTCAGGATTCCGTTGCCTGTCGCCAGGCCGGCCGCTTCCGCCAAAGCGACTTCAGGCAAAACACCTATGGCACTGACAACGAGATCAGCGGGCACTATACTACCATCGGTCAGAGTCACTCCATCGTGGCTGATAGCCACAACGCCCCGATCCAGGTGAAAGCCAACGCCTTCAGCCATGTGTCTGGCATATAGTTTTTCGGCCAAGCGCGCAGGCACCGCACGTCCGAGAGGTCTTGGCGCGGCTTCGATCACACTGACGCTGATATTCTTTCCACGCAGGACCGACGCAAGTTCCATCCCGATCAAACCGCCGCCGATGATTGCAACGTGCCGACCTTTTGCCGCATGGGAAAAAATCGCTTCGGCATCGGCATAAGTACGAAAGTCAAGCGCAAGTTCGGCACCGGGACATGTTAGTCTTCTTGGACGTGCACCCGTGGCGAGAAGCAGCTTTTCATACTTCAGCACCCGCCCGTCACTCAGGATCACAGATCCAGCTTCAGCATTAAGCTTCGAGGCCGATAATCCCTGAAGATAGTCGATACCGGCAGCCTCAAGCGCTTCACTCGCGCATATCAGCTTCATTTGCACCACACCGCTCATCGACTTCGATAGCGGAGGCCGTTCATAGGGAAGATGAGGCTCGGCTCCAACCAGTGTTACGGGTCCAGAATATTCCGCTTCGCGCAGGGCGAATGCCGCTCGTGTGCCGCATTCCCCCGCACCGATGATGACGATACCGTCCATGTGCTCTCCAATCAAAAAGACGGGTCAGTTCTTATTGTTGTATTTTGCCATATTCTCGGGCGTAACGAGTTCGAAAGGCACCATCACCTGCCTGTCGACGCTCTTGCCTCGTGCCAGCGCAACGGCAGCGTCTAGTGCGCTGGCCGACTGTCCTTTAGCGTTCTGGAACACTGTCACATGCAGGTCGCCGTCCTCCATTGCGACCAGGCCATCCTGTGCCGCATTGACGCCAACGACGATCACATCGTTCTTCGATACGCCAGCGGCCTTGAGCGCCTGAATGGCGCCGATGGCCATTTCATCACTATTGGCAAAGATCGCGTCGATCGGACGGCCAGTTGTGATCCAGTTCGTGGTGACATCCATCGCGTTCGTGCGCATCCAGGCAGCGGATCGCTCATCGGCAATGGTTACGCCCTTGCACTCACCTGCCGCTAGCGTCTCCTTGACCGCGGATGTACGATCGCGCGATGCTTGATGGGCCAAATCTCCCATCAATATGTAGATTTGCGCTTGACCAGCCTTTCCTTTTTTCTTCAGCAATTGACAGGCAGCCTCGGCACCCAAGCGTCCTGCATCCGTTTCCTTTGAACCGACATAGGCCTGATTTTTGGGTAGCCGATTTATGTTTTCCGGCTCGAGATTGAGATAGACAAGTGGAATGCCCGCCTTCTGTGCCGCTGCGGTAATGCCGGAGGCGGCGGAAGTATCCGTCAGCGTTATGATGATCGCATCCACTCTCGCAGCGATAAAATTGTTAACCTGATTGAGCTGTCTGGCGATGTCAGCCTGTGCATCTTCGATCTGAAGAGTGACCCCACCCACCTGAGAGGCTCTAGCTTGGAGCCCTTGGCGCAGCAGTGTCTGGAAGTTGTCGTCGAAGTTCTGCATCGAGACACCGATTGTCTCGGCCGAGGCCGTACCTGCCATCAAGGCGGCCAGGACGGCTGCTGTAAAGATCGATTTCATGTCATCCTCCCTCTTGGCGCCGGGCTACCCTGTTGCATTCCGGGAGCCCTTTATGCTGCCTGGTAGTGCGCGGCCCTAAGCAAACTTTCCAAAGTTTGCTTACACTTAAAATTGCGGGCAGCATTGATTTTGCTTTGAAAAAGCAAAATCAATCGTGGCTTTAGCCACGCAAGGCTGCTTAGCTGATGGCCACGCGAACTTCACCGTCCACCACCTCGGCTGGATAGGTCTTCACATTCTCACAGGCAGGAAGCCTCAAGGCTTCGCCAGTGCGATAATCGAAGGCGCCGGAATGCTTGGGGCATTCCACCTCGAAATCCATGACCAACCCGTCGGCGAGATGAATCGCCTCATGCGTGCAGAGACCAGCGGTGCAATAGACGCTGTCATCCGGTCCACGGTAAATCGCGTAGGTGCGGCTGTGGTGGTCGAAGCGGACAGCTCCCTCGCGTTCGATGTCGTCGAGTTTGCAGGCAATGATCCAGGTCATTCGGCTGCTCCCCTGACTTCCATGCGCGCTTTGCGAATCGCGAGTTTTTCCTTCCGCTCGCGGTAGCGTTGCTGCATCCGGGCCTCGCCCTCAGGTGAGCCGTCGTGCCAGGTGCCAAACCATTTATCGAGCGGGATCAGGGCATCGCCGTAATTTACTTCGAAATACTTGTGGTGCAGGTAGTGGGCATAGGCATGGCTATCCACCAGTCCGTCCCCGCTGATCTCGACCTTGTCGAATCCAACATGACCCGGAATAGCTCCGAAGGCGGCGTAGTGAAGCTGGTAGAGCATGAGGATGGGGTTGGAAGGCAGGATCAGGTGATAGAACACTGTTCCGAAGTAAAGCAGATGCTCGACCGGATGCATCGACAGAGAGGACCAGGGCGAGGGATTCACCGAATTATGATGGACCGAGTGAACCCACTCGTAGAGAAAGGGGGTATGGATGAGCCGGTGTATGCAGAAAAAGTGAAACTCGTGAATGATCGGTACCATTAGTGCGACAATGGCAAGCGTCCACGGATGGTCCTTGAAGGTGAGCCAAGGCGCATAGCCATTGGCATAGACCCACAGCATCAGAACTTCGATTGCGGTCCAGATCGTCACGCCCGATAGAAACGTGCGCATCATGTTGTCAATGTTCTGGCTTTCGAACCAGAACGCCTTGCTCTTCTGCTCGGCGGGGAATTTTCCATTGTATTTAAAGCGGTTTTCCTGACACTTCAGGACATAAAGATAAAGCTCGAACGCGCCGTAGAAGCAAAATGTGCAGATCGCATTCACAGCGTAAAGCCAACCGACCCAGCCGATGCTGATCGTCTGCATCGTCTCCATCGGCGGAATGATCCACACCCAATAGGCGACCGCCGAAGCGGCAAAAATCGTGTTCCAGGGAAAGAAGTAATGCGGTAGCCATTTCAGGATTGCCATGAGCCGCGGCGGAAAGACAAACAGCGGCGAGGTCTCGATTGGCTGGTGCGGCGCCCAATCGCCGCGCTTGTTACGCTTGCCAAATATCAGATCATCCATTGCGCTCTCCTTCGGGCAGACTGGAAGTCTTCCGCCCGTACAAATGCGTCACGTGTAGGAGAGCGCCTTACGCGCTTTGTTCGGTGTCGTTTTTCTCGACGCTCCGGCTCTCCTCCCTGTTACGAAAATAACAAGGGGCCTGCCGAATGCCGAAGCCATTTTTGATCTAATTAGATCAAAGCGCCTCCTTGGTGATGGTAATGAAGCGAATGGGAGTTCGGTCCGGCTCGATCTCGGTCAAACCGATACGGCGCAGGATCAGGTCAAACGCACGCCGGGCCTGCGCCTCTGGCGCCTGATCCAGCACCACATCCATGGTGCCGTCTTGCAGCGCAATGCGCGTATATTCGGTCAGTTCGTGCCCAACGAAGAATACATTGCGGCCGCGCGGATGCCGGCGAAGCACCTCGATCAGCGCTGAATTCGCGCCTCCCGCGTTGTAGAAACCGGCAAGATCGGGATACATCTCCAGTGCCGACCACAACAGATCAGCGCAAATGCGCTCCTCATCTTGACCAAATCCCAGCCATTCGAAGCTGGAGGCACCGGGATATTCATGGAGATAGTCAGAAAACCCGCGGATACGATCCCGATGCACTTGATAGATGGGATGGCAAATGGCGACGACCGGCCCGGTCCGGTGCGCCATCCGGCTGATAAAAAGCGCCGCCGTCCGACCGGCGGCATAGTTGTCAATGCCGACGAATTCTCCGACGCGATCGGACGCACGGGTCACGACGTGGACCACGGGTAATCCTTGCGCCATCACCTTTTCCACCGCGGCACTGATCACTGGATTGCTCGGCACGGCAAGGATCAAGCCGGCACGTGGAAGATCGATTGACATAATGCGTTGTGCAATCTTTTCCGGCTTCATCTCTTCGGTGAAGTTGCGGTGCACAATCACCAATGGATCAAGGGTCGCGGCGATCCGCTCAAAGGCACGAGAGAGACGTTGATAAAAGGTTGTGTCGGGACGAACCATCAACACTTCCAGGCGCAGAAGACCGCGATGGAGATCGGGCAGTATACGCGGGTACTCAAGGGTGCGCGCGGCGATAACGACCTTCTTGACCAGTTCGGGGCGAACACCCCCACGCCCGTTCAAAACCCGCTCAACAGTCGCGGTTCCCACTCCGGCAAGACGCGCTATATCCCCATAGTTCGTCTTGCTCATCTTCAAGCATCCTTTAAGGTCAGTCACCGCCAAGCTTTTTGGTGACCAAGCCTAACCCAGGAGCGTGATTACGAGGACCGGATAAAGACATGGCCGATATCGAAAGCCGGGCTTCTATATGCGCTTCAAAGCCGTAGATGGCGTGAATCCGTAACGGTCCTTGAACGATCGACTGAAATGGGATGGGCTGCTGAAGCCCCATTCGATCGCGACCTCAGTAATCGTCTTGTTCGATTGATGCGCATCCTTGAGATCATAGAAACATCTATCGAGTCTCTCGTTCCAAATAAACCTGCTTACGGTTATTCCTTCATCCATGAAAATCATATGCAAATAGCGCTTGCTGCAACCTAACGCGCGGGCGATGCGATCGATCGTCAAATCAGTGTCGCCCAAATTCTGCCGAATATAATCTTGTGCCCGAATTCTTAATGTCTCACGCCTATCGCTCGAGACGCCTTGAGGTCGTCCTTCGGAAAGAGGGATGATGAGCACATCCAAGAGGGCGTCCGCGATGGGCTTGATGGACTTATTCGAAAGTGTCGAGGCCTGCCGCAAGGCTGAAAGGAGAAAATTTCGTACGAAGCGAATGTCACCATGCTCCGTGGACATATGGACTGCTGGAAATTGCCGAGCAGCAATTCGGCGTTCCATCAAACTTTTCTTGGGTATGATTGCGACTTCGTGCTCAGTATATTCCAAGCTAGAGATGAGGTGCGGTTGCGCAACATCATAGGCAAGACAATCCCCGGGCGAGAGTACAATCCTCGTCTGACCCTGCTCGAATATTGACGTTCCCTTGGTCTGAAAATGCACCTTGACGACCGGATGTTCTGATTGACCGAGCCATGATCTGGGAAGCGCTACCCTATGTCCACTGGTTTTGATTTGACAAAGCCTGAGCCCGTCAAAATCGACATAGTTCGCAAAGGCATCTATTCTGTCATCTCCGACGATCTCTACTTGCAGACGGCCGCACAAAGCAGCGAGCGCCTCCTCCCAATAATTAATGCTATGCGAATGGGGCACGAGCGAGGAGTCTAGAGAACCGATTTTAAACCTCATGCCCGAATACTCGTGCCTTTCAGCCCTCATCGATCGGGGCTTTCGGAAAAATTTAGCGTCATTTTTCGCCCTGAGGCAAGCAAGTTCGTTGCAAAGCAAGAAATTTAGCCGCCGAAGGGCTACTGTCGTTTCATCGATATCAGAGTACCCCTTGAGGGAGAAGATAATGTCCGTATTCACGCATGTCACGGTGGGCACGAACGATCTGAATAAAGCGAGACAGTTCTATGATGCGGTTCTCGCCAAGATCGGTCTGAAACGGATCGCCGACCTGGGGGAGAACGGATCGATCTGGGGCGTCGACAAGCCGAGCTTCTTCGTTCTCAAACCTGTGGATGGCAAGCCGGCTACCGTCGGAAATGGGGGAACCGTCTGCTTCGAGGCGCCTGACCGCTCCAGCGTCGCCGCCTTTCATGAGACTGCGCTAAGCCTGGGTTCACCGGATGAGGGCGCCGTCGGGCCGCGAAATTGGGCGCCAAATGCCTTTGCCGCCTATACGCGGGATCCCGACGGCAACAAGCTCGGCGTCTATTGCTTCAAACCAGAATAAGCGAGGAACAGACGTGAAAACGCGTGCAGCGGTTGCTTTTGCAGCCCAAAAACCTCTCGAAATTGTCGAATTGGACCTCGACGGACCGCGCGAGGGCGAAGTCCTTGTCGAAGTCAAAGCCACCGGCATTTGCCACACCGATGCCTACACTTTGTCCGGCCAGGATTCCGAAGGCATTTTTCCGAGCGTGCTTGGCCATGAAGGCGCCGGCATTATCGTTGATGTTGGGCCCGGCGTAACGTCGGTCAAGAAAGGCGATCACGTCATTCCGCTTTACACGCCGGAATGTCGCGAGTGCGAGTATTGCCTCTCGCGCAAGACCAATCTTTGCCAGAAGATTCGGGTCACCCAAGGCAAAGGCCTCATGCCGGATGGCACCCCGCGTTTCCATTATAATCGCCAGCCGATCTATCACTATATGGGCACATCGACCTTTTCGAATTTCATCGTCGTACCGGAAATTGCCGTCGCCAAGATCCGCGAAGACGCGCCTTTCGACAAGGTCTGCTACATCGGCTGTGGCGTCACAACCGGCGTCGGCGCCGTCATCTGGACCGCGCGGGCGGAGCCTGGGTGTCGGGCCGTCGTCTTCGGCCTCGGAGGCATAGGCCTCAACGTCATCCAAGCCCTCAGGATGATCGGAGCCGAACAGATCGTCGGCGTCGATGTCAACGATTCGAAAAAGCCGATGGCCGAGAAATTCGGCATGACGCATTTCGTCAATCCGAAAAAGATCGGCACCGATATCGTTCCCTATCTCGTCGATCTCACCAAGGGCGGCGCCGATTACACATTTGATTGCACCGGCAATGTCAATGTCATGCGCCAGGCGCTCGAATGCTGTCACAAGGGCTGGGGCCAGAGCATTATTATCGGTGTGGCGCCGGCGGGGGCCGAGATCCAGACCCGGCCGTTCCAATTGGTCACCGGGCGGGTGTGGAAAGGCTCGGCCTTCGGCGGCGCACGCGGCCGTACCGATGTGCCACGCATTGTCGACTGGTACATGGAAGGCAAGATCAACATCGATGACCTGATCACCCACAAGTTGCCGCTCGAGCAAATCAATGAAGGCTTCGACCTGATGCATGAAGGCAAGTCGATACGCTCTGTGGTGGAATTTTGATGTCGGCCCCGATCGAGATCAGCCGGCACCGCTGCTTTGGCGGCGAAGTCGGCTTCTATCGCCACGCCTCTTTGGAAATCGGCGGCGAAATGCGTTTCTCGGTCTTCGTGCCGGAAGCGGCGAAAACAAGCAAGGTTCCCGCCTTGCTTTACCTCGCCGGCCTGACCTGTACCGAGGAAACCTTCATGATCAAAGGCGGCGCGCAACAGCACGCCGCCAAAGCCGGACTGATCCTGGTTGCTCCGGATACGTCACCGCGCGACCGGCGTCATCCGGGCGACGACGCAAGTTGGGACTTCGGGCTTGGCGCCGGATTCTATCTCGATGCGATGCAAGAGCCCTGGCGCGACGGCTATCGCATGGGCTCTTACGTCTCGCGTGAATTGCCGCAGCTCATCGAAGCGAATTTCCCCGCAAACCCCGATCGCTGGGGCATTTTCGGTCATTCGATGGGTGGGCATGGCGCGCTCGTGACCGCGCTCAAAATGCCGGAAAAATTTCATTCCGTCTCGGCCTTTGCGCCGATCGCCGCGCC
The DNA here is from genome assembly GCF_000019845.1 of Beijerinckia indica subsp. indica ATCC 9039. Lineage (NCBI taxonomy): Bacteria > Pseudomonadati > Pseudomonadota > Alphaproteobacteria > Hyphomicrobiales > Beijerinckiaceae > Beijerinckia > Beijerinckia indica. The sequence continues at coordinate 2,849,040 of NC_010581.1, forward strand.
GTCCCAATGTCCTTGGGGAGAAAAGGCCTTCTCGGCCTATCTCGGTCCCGATTGCACACTCTGGGCGGAATGGGATGCGACCGCTCTGATCGAAAAAGGCTTGCGCCTGCCGCCTCTGCTCATCGATCAGGGGCTTGCGGATCAGTTTCTTGAACGCCAACTCCATCCGCATCTCTTCGAGGCCGCCTGCGTCAAGGCCGGGCAGCCATTGACCCTGCGGCGGCACGAAGGCTACGACCATGGCTATTACTTCATCTCGACTTTCATGGCCGATCACATTGCGCATCATGCCAAGGCGCTGATTTGACGTTTCAGCCATGCAGTCTGGCTATATCATGTCTTCAGTCTAAGCTTGCGAGGCATGGATCTTATCCTAACTTAGGGTCCACTCATATAATAAGACATTGATATAACATAATTTTTATTTTTTTGCACCACAAATAAGAGCCTCAAGAGATCCCACGTCTTCCCCTTTAACCAATTATTGCCTTCCAAAATCTAGCCTGTGCTCCGTTGGTCTTCCACGGAGAAAGAGCATGACAGAAGCAGTTGGAATTCCAGGTGGTCGAATTCGGTCTTTCATCGAACGGATCGAGCATCTGGAAGAGGAGATCAAAGCGCTCAATGAGGGCAAGAAGGATGTCTTCGCAGAAGCCAAAGGCGAAGGCTTTGACGTCAAGGTGCTGAAAGAGATCCTGAAACTGCGCAGGCAGGATGAGAAGGAACGCGACGAGCAGGAATCCCTGCTTGATCTTTATCTGCGCGCCATGGAAACCAGCGACGACGAGACCACGGCGAAGGCCGCCTGACGGTTTGTGCTGACCTGACCTCTTGGCAACCCAACGTAAGCGTTGGGTTTACGACGCCATCGTGACCCGGTCGCACCTTATGGAAATCCATGTATCGTTCCGAACGCGGCCTTGGCAGTCTTGGGCAAGGCGGCGCCCTAGCGGTTCAGATCGCGTCAGCCATGCCGGAGACGAGACGCTCCTAGCAAATCGCGACCAAGACCTATCCTTGCGCTCGGTATTGACCGCGGCACAAGAACGCTATCATCCCCCTTCGCTAACGATATGGGAGACGTGATCTATATGGACGCGGGCCTCGACCGGCTGTCTCCTGCACTGCGTTTTCGGCTGCCGTAAGCGAAAGTGATCGTCATGAAAAGTCTTCCGCTAGAGAGAGCATTCACCCTTCTGGAACCAGGGCCGGTGGTGCTGGTGACAACGAGTGATGAGCGCAAGGACAATGTCATGACCATTACCTGGACTATGGTTCTGGGGTTCTCGGCAAACTTCGCGATCACAACGGGGTCATGGAACTATTCTTATGCCGCCCTTGAGGCGACAAGGGAATGCGTGATCTCAATCCCGACCGTTGACATGATCGATACCATCATCGGGATCGGAACGTGTTCGGGACAAGACACGGACAAATTTCAGAAATTCGGCTTGACCCCGTTGCGGGGCAAACATGTTCGGGCACCGCTCATCAAGGAGTGTCTCGCGAACATCGAGTGCCGGGTTGTGGATATTATCGATCGGCACAACATTATCGTTCTCGACGGTCTCGCTGCCTATTTCGATGACACGCGAAAGGAGAAACGGACACTTCACGCGGTTGGTGACGGCACTTTCATTGTAGACGGACGCAAAATCGACCGAAAGGAGATGATGCGCTCCAAACTCCCAAGCGGAATATAATATTTCTAGAATTCATATTCCTATCTCTGTTTGCGCATACGTCTCCGTCGGCCAAGCGATGACTTGCCTCTGACGAAGGAGAAAGAAACCTGAAACGGCCTGATCTCAATCTCCTGATCGCGCTCGACCTCTTGCTTGAAGAGGGTAGCGTCGCGGGAGCCGCGCGGCGGATGAATCTTAGTGGGCCAGCGATGAGCCGCACGCTCGGTCGCATCCGCGAGGCTTTCGGCGATCCGATCCTCGTTGCGGCCGGACGCAAGATGGTTCCGACGCCCCATGCGCTGGAATTGCAGGCGCGCATTCACGAAATCGTGGGCACAGCCTCGGAGTTGTTCCGGCCAGAAAATCCGATCGATCTTGCGGCCATGGAACCGCAATTTACAATCCGCACGAATGATCTGTTCATCGGCGCCTTCGGCATGGCCTTGCTCGGCCGGCTCCAGACCAAGGCGCCGCGCTGCCGCCTTCGCTTCGCGCCTGATGGCGACGATGACCTCGACATGCTACGCGAGGGCCGTATCGATCTCTATATCGGCGCGACGATCGCACTCCGCCCTGAGATCCGCACCCAGGCTTTGTTCGACCTCACCTTTCAGGTGCTGGCGCGCGCCGGCCATCCGATCTTCGAAACAACAATCACGCCGCAAAGCCTCGTCGCCCATGGCCATATCGTCGTCTCGCGGCGCAGCCAATGGATCGGGCCGATCGACCGTGTTCTCGGCGAGATGGGTCTTTCGCGCACCATCGCGCTCGTCGTGCCGACCTATTATTCGATGATCGAAACCCTGCGCTTTTCAGACATGATCATGCCGGTGCCCGACATCGTTGCGCGCAATCTACCGCTCGAGACGATTGGGCTCAAAGTCTTCGATCTGCCTTTTCCGATCGAGCCGGTGACCTTGTTTCAGGCATGGCATCCCCGCCATGACCGGGATTTCGTGCATCGCTGGCTGCGTCAGGAAGTCCTTGCGACCGCGCGGAACGCGCGCCCCATCGGGGAAGGATGAGCGGAAGGAAAAGGATGCAGAGTTTGCGACCCTGGCCCGTCCAATAGTGCGTTAAACGCATCGAATGAATAGAATAAATGCAATTCTGTTATTCTGATCCGTCCCTTACACTGGCCTCGCATTCCACCACGAGGCTTTTTCTTGTCTTCTTCCGCCGCCCAATCCTCCTTTGTTGTATCCGCCCCTGCGGCGATTGCGCCAACACATCCAGCGGGTGCTCCGGCGGCGCCTTCTTACATTCCGCCCTTCGGTCCGCGCACGATCGTCGGCCTCGTCGGCGTGTTGCTCGCCGTGCATATCGCCGGCTTCAACGAACATATCACCGAGATCGGCCTCGCCGACATTCGCGGCAAGATGCACCTTGGGCGTGACGAAGGCATCTGGTTCATTTCCGTCTATGAATCCTTCAACATTGCCGCCATGGCTTTCACGCCATGGTTTTATATGACCTTCTCGATTTATCGCTTCGTCGCATTCATGACGGCCCTGCTCGGGCTTTTGGCCATCCCGCTTCCCTTCATGCCGGATCTGCCATCGCTTTTGATACTGCGGGCGGCACAGGGGCTTTCCGCCGGTTGCCTGCCACCGATCCTGATGACGGTCATGCTGAAATATCTGCCGCCGCAGATCCGTGTCTTCGGCATCGGCGGCTATGCGATGAGCGCAACGTTTGGCCCTAATCTTGGCGGCCCGCTCGAAGTTCTGTGGTTCGAACATGTCGGCTGGCAATGGCTCTACTGGGAAGCCTTGCCGCTCTGTCTCATCGCTATCGGCTTGATGGCCTATGGCCTGCCACGCGATCCGCCGCATTATGAACGCTTCCGCAATTTCAACTGGCGCGGATTCCTGCTCGGCGCCCCTTCGATCATCGCGATCGTCACCATCCTCTATCATGGTGACCGGCTCGACTGGTTCCGGTCACCGCTGATTGTGCATCTGACCTTCTGGGGCGGCGGCTTGTTCATCGGCTTCCTCATCCACGAATGGTTCCACCACAGTCCGTTCTTCCGCATACAGTTCTGGGGCAATCGCAATATAGCGATGTCCCTCCTCACCCTCGTCGCCACACTGATCCTGTGCGGCCTGTTGATGGAGATCCCCGCGGCCTATCTCGCGGAAATCCGCGGCTACCGGCCGATCCAGACCGCGCCCATCGCTCTCATCGTCGCCTTGCCGCAACTGATCCTTCTGCCGGCCACAGCCGCGCTCTGCAACATCCGCGCGGTGGATTGCCGCTATGTGCTCGCCATCGGCATGAGCCTGCTGGGCCTTGCCTGCTGGCTCGGAACATGGCTCACGCCCGACTGGGTGCGCGACAATTTCTACCTTCTGCAAATCCTGCAGATCTTTGGACAACCCATGGTCGTCATTCCGACCTTGATGCTGGCGACCATGGGGCTTGGACCCGCCGATGGCCCGTTCATCTCCGGCATGGTCAATATGCTGAAGGGCATGGCCAATGCCATCGCCGCGGCGCTTTTTGAAACACTACTGCGGTTCCGCCAGCATTATCATTCGGTCATGCTGCTCGATCATTACGGCACCCACCGCTGGGCGCTCGACGGTTTCGGACACAGGATCGGCGAACAGATCGCACCCCTTGATCCGGATACACAACACATCGCCCGTAATGCACAAGAGATCTTCCATACTTATGTGCACGAGCAGTCGCTGGTCCTCGCGCTCGCAGATCTCTATTTCATCCTCATGTGGGTCTGCGTCGTCTTTGTCATTCTGGATACGATCCTTCCCGGCCGCGTCTATCCGCCAAGTCCACCCTCCCCAAGTCCGCCCCCAGAAGCGTCACCCGCGCCCCACAACACGCCCTCGCCTTCCCTCCCCGCGAACGCCGCCCTGCCGCAGGCGGCCCATTAACGGCCAATTCCCATGCCCATCAAGAAACCTCTGCTTCTCGCTTCAAGCGGTGTCGTCATCCTCACCGCGCTCGCCTGGCATATGGATCGGCTCGTTTCCGGCGACGGCATACACCAGATGACGGATGATGCCTATGTCACCGCCGATTTCACCATTGTCGCGCCAAAGATTTCCGGCCGGATCGATCAGGTGAAGGTCGAGGACAATCAACGTGTGCGGCAAGGCGAGGAACTTGCTCATATCGAGGATGACGATTATCGCACCGCGCTGATGGCCGCCGAAGCCGAAGTCACGACCGCCAAGGCCGATATCGCCAATCTCACGGCCGAGATCAGCCGCCAGGAGGCCGTGATCGCGCAGGCAAAAGCGGCTGTCGAAGCCGACGCGGCGGCGCTCGACTTCGCCAAGGCCAATGCCCAGCGCTACCACAATCTCTCGAAAGGCGGCGCCGGCACGGTCGAACAACAGCAAGCGGCGGAATCCGAATATCGTCAGCGCGTCGCCGCGCGCACGCGCGACGAAGCCGCCGTCGTCGCCGCCGAAAAACAGATCGCCGTGCTCGAAGCACAGAAGGCGCGCGCGCAAGGCGCACGCGAGAGCGCTGAAAGCCATCGTTATCAGGCAGAGCTCAATCTCTCCTATACGACCATACCAGCGCCAGTCGATGGCATGGTCGGGGCGCGCGGCGTGCGCGTCGGCGCCTATGTCAATCCCGGCACCGCGCTGCTCGCCGTGGTTCCCTTGCAAGAAGCCTATGTGCTGGCGAATTTTCAGGAGACCCAATTGACGCATGTCGTGCCAGGACAGAAGGCGCTGATCCACGTCGATACATTCCCGGACACGCCGATCCATGGTCATGTCGATTCCATTGCGCCGGCAACCGGCGTCGCCTTTGCGCCGATCCAGCCCGACAATGCCACCGGCAATTTCACCAAAGTCGTTCAACGTCTGCCGGTGAAGATCGTCTTCGATCCAGATCAGGACATCGTCCGTAAAATTCGGGTCGGCATGTCCGTCGAGGCAGAGATCGATACGGCAAGCAAGGCCGATGGCCCGCATGCCAATGATGGCCGCTATGTTCTGCGGTGAGGCGCGCGTGAAACATTATCTTTTGCCGGGCGCGCTGGCCGCTGCGCTGTTTTCCTGTGGCAATCTCGGCGGCTGTTCCGTCGGTCCCGATTTTCAGTCTCCCGCCTTCGATGCGCCGAAATCCTGGCCGCAGACAGCGGCGGGGCATGGCGACGGGCGGCCGACGCCGCAACAGATCGAGCCCGACTGGTGGCTGATCTATCGCGACCCGGTTCTGAACAAGCTCGAAAACATGGTCGCGGAGGCCAATCTCGACATCAAGGCGGCGGCGCATCGGCTGGCCCAGAGCCGCGCTGCGCGGCAGGTTGCTGCTTCGTCTCAGTTCCCGTCAATCAACAGCAATGCCTCCTATGCACGCGAACGGGCGAGCCCCAATGGTGTGCTCGGCCTTCTCGGCACGCTCGAACAGGAGACGCCGGGGCAGATCGCAAATGGTACGCAAGGATTCGGACCTGCGAGACTGCCAGGTCTTGCGGGTCAACCGTTCAATCTGTTTCAATATGGAATCGATGCCTCCTGGGAGGTCGATCTCTGGGGACATGTCCGCCGTCAGGTCGAAGGAGCTGACGCCGATACCGCCGCCATGGCCGATCACGTGCGCGATGTCCTCGTGACGATTTTTGCGGAAACCGCGCATGACTACATCCAATTGCGTTCGATCCAGGCGCAGATTGTCCTCACCAAGCAGAATATCGATATTGCCCGGCATGGGCTCGAACTGACGCGGATGCGTTTCACCAATGGTGCGACGACAACGCTCGATGTCGCCAATGCCAGTGCGCAGCTCGCCACGATCGAGGCCTATCTGCCGGCGCTCGAACGTGAGGAAGGCCATCTCATCAATGCGTTGAGCTTCCTCGTCGACGAAGAGCCCCGCGCGCTTTCCCCTATGCTGGGAGCGAGGCGGCAGATCCCCATGGCCCCGCCCAAAATTCCGATGGGCGTGCCGGCCGAACTTGCTGAACGCCGGCCCGATATCCGCATGGCGACAGAAAGGCTGCATGCGGCGGTCGCTAATATCGGGGTCGCGGTCGCCGAATTCTACCCGCGCATCACCCTTTCCGGCAGCCTCGACATTCAGGCCCTCACTTTCTCGGGCCTTGGCACCTGGGCCTCGCGGCAATATGGCCTTGGTCCCACGGTTTCCATCCCGATCTTTCAGGGAGGGCGCCTGCGCGGTCAGCTCGAATTGCGCAACGAACAGCAAAAGGAGGCCGCTATCCTTTATCGGCGCACGGTGCTGAATGCCTGGCATGAGATCGACAATGCGCTGATTGATTATCATGTGGCCCAAGCACGGCGCGCGAGCCTCGCCGAGGCCACGAAGCAGAACGAAATCGCGCTCACCGCGTCCCAGACCCAATATACGCAAGGCTCGTCCGACTTCTTGAACGTGCTCACCGCGCAGAATCGGCTTCTCTCGACAAAGAGCCAATTGTTACAGGCATCGGCCGATACGGCCATAGCCGTGGCGCAACTCTACAAAGCGCTCGGCGGCGGCTGGGAAAAGCGTCTTGGCACCACACATCCCGTCACGGAGCAGGCCACGGAAAAAGCCGAATCCATGGTCAAAGCCTCGCTCCAATAAGCCATCCACGCGGCGTGAGCGATGATAATTGCCGACACCCACCTGCACGTCCCGCACTGATGAGGACGTGCAGGCTTTGGAGCAGTCCTGAGAGAGGATTTACGGCTCAAGGACTTCCGGTGGAACACAGATTTCCTCAAGAGCTGTTCGAGATGCGTTGACGCCTCGCAGCCGCCGGGTCCGCTTGCCCGCCTTCCCAAAGTCGCAACGGCCTCTGCCGCTCTTCGGCACCTGGGAGGCTGCCGACATCTGCGTCCTGTCACCCCTGATCTCATCGCCTCTTTCAACAAATCGCATTCGAAGCGAATGCGGGGGACTTGGCACGCCTTTTCGCGCATGGCGACTTGCACCTGCTGGTGCTGTTCATGATCGCGGAAAGGCCGTCCCACGGCTATGAGGTCATCAAATCCATCGAGACCCGCGTGAATGGCGCCTATAGTCCAAGCCCCGGCACCATCTATCCAGCCCTGACCCTGCTTGAGGAGCAAGGATATATCAGGATGGAGGCCAGCGAAGGCAGCCGCAAGCTGTTTGCGATTACGGACGAAGGCACGGCCTATCTCGCCGCCAACCGGGCGCAGGTCGAGCAGATGCTCGGTCGGATGGATGAAGTCCGCACCCGGCGCGGCGATGCGCCAGCACCCGTCATGCGGGCGATGGAGAACCTGAAGCTCGCGTTGCGGCTGCGTATGGAGCGTGGCCCGCTATCCGCCACAGAAGCCCAGGCTATCGCCGAAGCCTTGGATCAGGCAGCCGTCACCATCGAACGGAGCTGACGCCGCGAGGACTTGGCTCCGAGACCGCTGCCGCAACTGCTTACGATTCCCGGTCGAATGGACGGTCCGGTGGTAGGCTCGCCGGAAGCCTGAAAGCGGCAAAGAGTTGTGGGCCATCGGGCTTGTAGAAGACTGTCAGCCCCGCAATCAACCCATCCGCGAGGGTCAGCAGGTGGAGGGAATGCGCTTGCCATGGCGCCCCCGCCTCGGCGCGGGCATAGGCAGCGAAGGCTGGCTGCCCATTGGCTGCGGTCCGCACGAGTTTGAAGCCTTTGTAGAGCTGCCAGGCCCAGGAGAAGAAGGCCCGGATCGCCTCTCGCCCGGCATACCACTGCGGCAGCGGCGGCATCGTATAGGTCGCCTCCTCCTTCAGAAGCGCAGTTAACTCGTCGACGTCCAGCTGTTCCCAAGCATTCAGATAGCGTCGAAGAAGTGCCTCCTCCCGCGCCCCCTGCGGGGCACCCGATGCCGGGCGCCCCTTCGGATAGCGCGTGGCGAGGGTCTTGCGCGCCCGCTGGAGGGCGCTGTTGATGGAGACAACAGATCCGCCCAGCAGGTTGGCCGTCTCGATGGCGGACCAACCCAGCACATCGCGCAAAAGAAGCACGGCACGCTGGCTGGGCGGCAGGTCCTGGATCGCGGCCACGAAAGCGAGCCGCACCGCTTCGCTGGAGGCATAGGCCGCCTCCGGTGTCGGCGCCTCATCGGCGATCTCATCGAGATAGGAGTCCGGAAAAGGTTCCACATACAGAATATCAGGCGTGGCCTTTCCGTCCGGCATATCGGTCGTCGCAGGGCCCAATGCCTCCGGCAGATAGCGTCGGGCATTTCTGCGGATGGCGAGTGCGTTCAAGCAGGCATTGGTCGCGATCTGGTAGAGCCAAGCGCGAAACGAGCCACATTCTTCGTAGCGATCGAATCCTCGCCAAGCATACAGGAAAGTCTGCTGGACGAGATCCTCGGCTTCATGCACGGAGCCTAACATGCGATAACAATGGAGCCGAATTTCCTGGCGGAACGGTTCGGCCAATGCCTCGAACCTTCGGCGAGCAACCGCTGCCGTATCCTGCTCATTGGATCGTTCGAATTTCGTCATCTGGATCAGCCCCTACCCGGCCACGGCCTCAAGCCCTTTCCCTGAAACGATGAATGCGTGCTCTTTGTGCCGGTCCGGCTGCGTTAGAAGGGAGACGACGCTCGCTGCCACGTCGGCCGCTGTGGGCGGAGGCTCCATGCTACGAATAAAATCGGCCTCGGTAATGCCGAGATAGCGCGCATAGCCTGCAACGGCATGGCGCCCGAGGTTGGTCTCAGGCATCATCCGGGGCGCAAGTGCCTTGAAGGTCAGGCCGCGCCCTAAGCGGGCCGATTCCTTTTGGCTGTAGTTGGCAATGAACATCTGTGTTCGCTTTGCACCGGCATATCCCCCTGTGTTGGGGGAGCCAGCGAGCGCGGCGCCACTAGCGATGACGATGATCATGGAGCCCGGATCGAGTGGCGCCGAAAGCGCCGCCTTGCAGAACTGGAACGTCATCTTGGTATCCTGTTCCCAGTTGGCGGCAAACTCTCCCCAACTCTGCTCATGCAGCGGCGCGGCGGGCGGAAGAGCGCCGCCGGACAGGACCAGAATGTCCGGGCGCGCCACGGCGAAGACTCGCGCCGGCGCGTCATCAGCCGTCGCATCGAGTGAAAGTGTGGAGATGCCCGGAACGTCGCGCGCGACCTCCTCCAATGGCCCGCTTCGGCGCGCGACCGCCAAAACCTGTGCCCCCAACCGGGCACCGGCCTCGACAATCTTGCGTCCGACATCGCCACTGCCGCCAATCACGACCATCTTCTTATCTGCCAACGCGCTCATCGGGTGCTCCTGTCATTGTGTGACGTTCTGAAGCCTATAACCGGCGTGGGCGAGCAAACTCATCGGTCCGTTTTCATACTTCAAAGAGAATGTTTCAAATTATGGCCGTTTCCTCATTAATGCATGAGATAAGTATTTGAATAAATAGGCAATTATGTCCACGGATTATCGGTTCTGTTCCACTTGGCGTGCTGGCAGACATTAATTATGTAGCCGATATCAATAAGCTGCTTTCTGATTCTTGATGCGTGAAAATGTAAGCATAAGTTCAGGCTTCATGTGCGCTGCAGCATAAGCGGTCAAGATCCCTGTCCAATCAAGGATAGGTCGTTTAACATTTTGTTTCAAAGCAGCCTGCATCAAGCATCAGAGGTATGCCGGTTGCGTTCCGCGAGATCGTCGCGGGAGGTTGAGGGAAATCCCTCATTGTTGCTGCGGTTCGATCTTCATAATTTGAGATGGAAACAGCCTTCTAAAGCACGGAGGAATCCATGACCGAAGCAAAAAACGAAGATCGCAAGCCAACCCCCGACACGGCCGAAGAGAACGCCTTTTTCCCGTCGCCCTATTCGCTCACCAAATACACGTCATCGAAGACGGACTTCGACGGCACGACCTATCCTAATCCCTATAAGGGCGGAAAGTGGAAGGTTCTGATGGTCGCGTCACAGGAACGCTACCTGATGATGCAGAACGGCAAATTCTTCTCCACGGGCAACCATCCCGTCGAGATGCTGCTGCCGATGTACCATATGGATCTTGCCGGGTTTGAGATCGATATCGCCACGCCGTCCGGCGATCCGGTGAAGCTTGAGATGTGGGCTTTTCCGCGCGAAGACGAATTGGTCAAAAGCACCTACGAAAAGTATCGCGACCAGCTCAAGAAGCCGAAGAAGCTGTCGGACGTCGTGAGAAACCTGGATTCGGGCAATTATATCGGCATCTTCATCCCCGGAGGCCATGGCGTTCTAAACGATGTTCCCTTTAGCGAGGACGTGAAGAAGGCGCTGTTCTGGGCGCAGAACAACGATCGCTACGTCATCTCGCTATGCCATGGACCGGCCGGACTGCTTGCTGCGGGCATCGGCGAGAACAAGGAAGCCTTCCTGTTCCGCGGCTATGAGATGTGCGTCTTTCCCGATAGCCTCGATACCGGGGCCAATGTCGAGATCGGCTATATCCCTGGTCCGATGCCTTGGCTCGTCGGCGAGCGTCTGCGTGAACTGGGCGTGAAAATCCTCAACTCTGATATAACCGGGAAGGTTCACAGGGACCGTCGCCTGCTGACCGGCGACAGTCCGCTGGCGTCGAACAATCTTGGCAAGCTGGCCGCAGAGACCTTGCTTGCTGACGTCGCGACGCGATGAGCTCCGCACCGGTCGAGGCTGCCTTTAATACCGCCCTCGCTATCGAGGGCGGTGATAGCCTGTCCGTGATTCAAGACAGGATTCGCGCCTTTGCCGGACCGCTCGGTTATGACCGCTTCGTTCTGTTCACCGCTTCGGCGGCGCGGGAGGACGTGGTCGAGCGGATTTACTGGGTCGAGGGTGACTGGTTTGGCACAGGCGAGGCCGTAGACGCCCTCACCTATATCCGGCGCTGCCCGGTCAACCGTCATATTCTCGAAGTGAGCGAGCCGTTCTTCTGGACCAAAACCAGGAGTGAGAGTGGGGAATTGTATCAGGTGGTCCGCACGCCGCGGGGTCGCGGTGTTCATGGCCTGCAGATACCGATCTTCGGCCCGTCTGGATTGGAAGGCGCGATGAGCCTTGGCGGAGAGCGCATCGACGCTTCTCCGCAAGCGCGGCTGGCCCTGTCGCTGGTGGGAACCGCGGCATTTCTCTCGGCACGCCGGCTGCTGGAGGCGCCTAACAGCAGTGCGACCGCAAAGCTGTCACATCGTGAACGCGAGATTCTGGCGTGGACGGCTGCGGGACGGCGGCAGGCGGATATCGCCGCAACACTCGGACTTTCGGAACGCACGGTCGAGAATCACCTGCGCCGGATCCGCAGACGCCTGGCCGTCATGACAACGGCTCAGGCAATACGGGTCGCGATCCGAAACGGCGACATTGAAAGCTGAGACGGAGGATCAGAATGAGCAGGACGATTCTTGTGACAGGCGCAGCCTCCGGCTTCGGCAGAGGTGTGGCTTGTGGACTTGCCCAGGTGGACACAAGGTGATCGCAGGATGCCAGATCTGGCCGCAGGTATGGGAACTGCGCAAAGCGGCGAAAAATGAAGGCATCGAAATTCAGGTCATCAAGCTCGACGTGCTGAACGAGATCGACCGCACCAATGCACTCGGCTTGGAGATTGATGTCCTGTTCAACAATGCGGGCATCATGGAATCGGGGCCGATAGCGGAGATCCCGATGTCAGTGTTCCGCTCTGTCTTCGAGACCAATGTCTTCGCGGCGCTGGAACTCGCACAAGGCTTGTCCGGACCGTGAAGATACAGTTGCAGGATAGTGCAACAGAACAAGGGGCCTCTGGATCATTGAAGGTGATTTGGCAAACTCCTTTGGCACATTTCACCACCTCCATCTTCAGGATCTTCCTCTCCTCTCGTTGACACTGGTTGCGAATGCGCGTCTCCTTCCCGTGTGGCGATCGTTTGGAAGGAAGGCGCTGATGCCTCGCAAAGAAATAATAGACGCCATGGGGAAGTATACAGACCCATTCCGCGTCACCAAGGGCAAGGATTTCCAACTTAAGGACTTCGATCCCGGCGACACGCTCGGGCTCAAAATGGACAAGGAAGAAGCGGCGCAGCTCCTCCAGCACGGCTCGGAATGGCTCGCCATGGAGCAGGACAAGCTCTATGCGCAGGATTCCTGGTCCTTGCTACTGGTGTTCCAGGCGATGGATGCCGCGGGCAAGGACGGAACGATCAAGCACGTCATGTCACGCGTCAATCCTCAAGGATGCGACGTCTTCTCGTTCAAGCAGCCTTCGGACGAGGAGCTCTCTCATGACTTCCTCTGGCGCTATGCCACAAAGGTGCCTCAGCGCGGGCGCATCGGCATCTTCAATCGCTCCTATTATGAGGAGACGCTGGTCGTACGCGTGCATCAGCAGTTGCTCGACGCCCAGAAAATCCCGCCGGGTCTTGTCGGCAAGAACATTTGGGACGAGCGCTCGCCGACATCGCCCGCTTCGAGGACTATCTCACGCGCCAGGGCGTCGTCGTCCTCAAATTCTACCTCAACCTGTCCTACCAGGAGCAGAAGAAACGCTTCATGGAGCGTCTCGACAAGCCTGACAAGAACTGGAAATTCTCCGCATCCGACATTCGCGAGCGCCAATACTGGGGCGATTACATGCACGCCTATGAGGAAGCAATTCGCGCCACGGCCTCAAAGGCCGCGCCCTGGTTCGTCGTGCCCGCCGACAACAAATGGTTTACCCGGCTCGTGGTCGCGGCGGCTATCGTCGAGGCCGTGGAGAGGCTCGACCTCGCCTATCCCAAGATGACGCCAGAACAGATGAAGGACCTCGCCGTGGCCCGCGAGGAGCTCAAGGCGGAAGGATAATGGGACGAGGCGCGCATGACGACCGCGATTTCGATTCTCGGCGGCGTCGGGCTGTTCCTGCTCGGCATGACCGTTATGACCGATGGGTTGAAGGCGCTGGCCGGATCGGCTCTGCGCACCGTGCTCGGTAAAGTGGCGGCGACGCCAGTGTCGGGCGCCTTCTGGGGCGCCGTCGTCACGCTGCTCGTGCAGTCGTCGAGCGCAGTGACAATGACCACCATCGGCCTCGTCAGCGCCGGGCTTCTGACCTTCCCGCAGGGGCTCGGCCTCGTGTTCGGCGCCAATGTGGGCACCACAGGCACGGGCTGGCTCGTCGCGCTCATCGGTGTGCGCGTCTCCCTGTCCACTTACGCGCTGCCCATGATCTTTATCGGCGCGCTGGCGAAACTGCTGACGGGAGGACGGATCGCTGCGGCGGGCGGCGCGCTCGCGGGCTTCGCGCTGGTGCTCTACGGGCTCGCAACGCTCCAGCAGGGCATGGGGGGCCTTGCGGAGAGCCTGCATCCGTCGGATTTGCCCGCGGTGCTTGGCGCGCCGGGGGTGAGTTGGGCAGCGGGAATGGTCGGCCTCCTCACGCTGATCGTCATTGGTCTTGCCATGACAGCGGTCATGCAGTCCTCGACTGCCGCCATCGCCATCACCCTCTCGGCCTTCGCCGCCGGGGCGGTGGGCCTGGAACAAGGCGCAGCCCTCATCATCGGTCAGAACATCGGGACGGCGACGAGCTCGGCGCTGGCAGCCATCGGCGCCAGCACGACGGCCAAGCGCCTCGCCCTCGCCTATGTTCTGTTCAAGCTCATCGCAGCGCTCATCGCGGTCGTCGCCTTTCCCTTCACGGCGGTATTCATGAGAGGCTTCGCCGCATCGATTGACGGCACCACGCTGCTCGCTGCCTACCACACGGCCTATAATGTCATCGGGGTGGCGGTGCTCCTGCCAGCGACGCAATGGTTCACCCGCGTCGTGGAGCGGCTCCTGCCCTCAAGGGAGACGGCGCTCGAACGCGCGCTGGATCCAAGCGCCCTCGTCAATCCTGTGATCGCGGTCGAGACCGCTCGGCGCGTCGTGGCGGAGGTGCTCAAGACAGTCACCACCTCGGTTTCCGCCGCCCTTTCCGGCACGGGCGGCGACACGGCGCGTAACGCAGTGGCAGCCGCCACCACGCTTGGCGAGGTGCGGGACTTCCTGTCCGAGTTGAAGGAGCCACCGGAGACGGAGGCGGAACGGCTGCGCATGACGAGCACGCTACACGCCCTCGATCACACCTCTCGCATGGTGGAGCTTCTCGCCGGCGATGGACCGCTCGCGCAGCCGATCAAAGCCCCTCACGACTCTCACGTGGCCGCGCTTTGCGACAAAGCCATGCGCGCAGCACAGACGGTCAGTGGAGCGATCACCTCGGAATCCGCTTTCAGCACGAAGGCCCCGCCCATCGGCTGGACCGTCTCTCCAGAGGTCGCCGCGGCACTCGCCGACGCGGAATGCGCGGCGCAGGACCTGGACATCGTGCAACGTGATCATCGCGCCGCGACCCTCGCCGCCGTCGCCCCCGGACAATTGACTGCCGCCGACGCCCTGGCGCGGATCGATGGTGCACGCAAGCTGAATCGCATCGCGCATCATGCCTGGCGCTCGGCAACACATCTATCCGTCAGCACCGAGCGCGACGATTTAGTCGACAGATCCCAACCTGATGCTTCTGAGGTCAGGAGAAGCGAACATGAGCTCAACTGAGAGCGCGGTTGCGGCGAAGGACGCAGTCCCATGGCACGCCATGCTCGCCGCAGAGGTCGAACAGCAGCTTCACGTCGATCCCACGCGGGGCCTCGATGTCACGGAGGCCGCCGAGCGGTTGAAGACCTATGGGCCGAACCGCCTGCCGCAGGGCAAGAAGAAGGGGCCGCTCATGCGGTTCCTCGCCCAGTTCAACAATATCCTCATCTATGTCCTGCTCGCCGCCGGCTTCATCAAGCTGATGCTGAGCCTGTGGCTCGATGCCTCGATCATCTTCGCCGTCGTGGTCCTCAACTCGCTCCTGGGCTTTCTGCAGGAGGGACGGGCCGAGAAAGCGCTCGACTCGATCCGCAACATGCTGTCCGCGGAAGCGCGCGTGCTAAGGGCCGGAGAGACACGTCTCATCCCCGCCGAGACCCTGGTGCCGGGAGACATCGCGCTTCTGGAATCGGGCGACAAGATCCCGGCGGACCTGCGCCTTATCGACGCCAAGAACCTGCGCACGGAAGAGGCGCGCTGACCGGCGAATCCATCCCCGCTGAGAAGACCACCGGCGCGGTCTCAGCCAAGGCCACTGTGGGAGATCTGGAGAATATGGCCTTCTCCGGCACCATGGTGGTCTCGGGCCGGGCGACCGGCGTCGTTGTGGCGACCGGGAACAGGACGGAGCTCGGCCGCATCAACCAGATGCTCGCCGAGGTGAATGCGCTCGAGACGCCGCTCCTGCGCCAGATCAAGAAGTTCGGCTACGTCATCACGGCCGCCATCGCCATCATTTCCGTGCTGCTTTTCTCCTGGGGCCATTGGCTCGGGCACATGAGCTTCGTCGAACTGTTCCAGGCGGTGGTCGGCATTGCTGTGTCGCTGATCCCGGAAGGCCTACCGGCGCTCATCACCATCACGCTCGCCATCGGCGTGCAGCGCATGGCGAAGCGCAACGCGATCATCCGCCGCCTGCCGGCGGTGGAGACGCTAGGTTCGGTCTCGCGTATCTGCTCGGATAAGACCGGCACCTTGACCCTCATGGAAATGATGGTGACCTCCATTGTCACGGCGGATGCGGCCTACGAGGTCACCGGCGATGGCTACGCGCCGGAAGGTGAGGTCAAGACCAACGGGCAGGCGATTGCCGCCGCGCCCGAGGTGCTGGCGCTGATGGGTTGCGTTTCAGTGCTGTGCAACGACGCCGAATTGTTCGAGGACGGCGGGAAGTGGAAGGTGGAGGGGGACCCGACCGAGGGCGCGCTCTATCCCCTCGCCTCGAAGCTCGGCGTGGACCGCGCCGCGGAGCAAGCTGCTACGCCGCGGATCGACGCGATCCCCTTCGAATCCGATCACAAGTTCATGGCGACACTCAACCGCGCGGCGGACTGGGAGATGCTACTGGTCAAGGGCGCGCCGGAGGTGATCCTCAACCATTGCAACCGGCAGCAGATGGCAGGCGGTTCGGCGCCGCTCGACCATGACCACTTCATGCGCGAGGGCGACCGGCTCGCCGCGCAGGGCGAGCGCGTGCTGGGGCTCGCCTGGCTGCCGGACCCGGGCCTGAAGGCAGGCAGTCTGAAGCCCGAGGACCTACCGCACAACCTCGTGCTGCTCGGGCTGGTCGGCCTCATGGATCCGCCGCGCAAGGAGGCGATCGACGCCGTGCGCGAATGCCATGGCGGCGGCATCGGCGTGACCATGATCACCGGCGACCACAAGATCACGGCGGCGGCCATCGCCAAGATGCTCGGCATCGGCGACGGCAAGACCGCGGTGGCGGGCACCGAGATCGAGGCCATGAACGATGCTGCGCTTCAGGAATGCGTGCGCGAGGTGGATGTCTTCGCCCGCGCCAGCCCCGAGCACAAGCTGCGGCTCGTGAAGGCGATCCAGGCCAACCGGCAGATCGTCGCCATGACCGGCGACGGTGTGAACGACGCTCCGGCGCTCAAAAAGGCCGACATCGGCGTCGCCATGGGCATCAAGGGCACCGAGGTGACAAAGGAGGCGGCGGGGATGGTGCTCGCCGACGACAACTTCGCCTCGATCTCCGCGGCGGTGAAGGAGGGCCGCACAATCTACAACAATATCGAGAAGGCCATGCTCTTCCTACTGCCGACCAATGTCGCGCAGGGTGCGGTGATCGCGGCCGCAATCCTGTTCGCCTTCACGCTGCCGATCACGGCCCCGCAGGTGCTGTGGGTGAACATGGTTACCTCCGTCGCCCTTGGCCTTGCCATCGCGTTCGAGCCCCATGAGGCAGACGTGATGTTCCGCCCGCCGCGCGCCATCGACCGGCCGATTGTCACCGGCTTCGGGATCTGGCGCATCCTGTTCGTCGGCACCGCGCTCTTGCTCTATACACTCGCGGCCTTCTTCTGGATGAAGGCGCAGGGCGCATCAGACCCGATGGCGCGCACGGTCGCCATCAATGCCATCACGCTGGGACAGGTCTTCTATCTTCTCAACAGCCGCTACCTGCTCGATTCGTCGCTTTCCCTGGGGGCCCACATGGGCAATCCCTATCTCTGGTACGGAATAGCCGCAGTCATGGTCCTGCAGCTCCTGTTCACCTATGCACCGCCGTTGCAAGCTGTCTTCTCCACCGAGGCCCTTGCCATATCGGCCTGGTTTGGGCTGATATGCAGCGTGTTCGTCTTTTTTCTCGTGGTGGAGATCGAGAAGTTTGTCATCCGCTCCATTCCGGTGCTGAGAACTGCGGCGACCTCTCGACGGGAAGGACCACCCATGAATGCCGGTTGAGACGATCATCTATCCCCCTGAAAGGCCAGGACATGATATTGGATGCAACCATCCTCAAATTGCGAGAGAATATGGGCCAGGTGATGTTCGCAACCCGCTGGATCGTAGCGCCGATCTATATCGGATTAATTGGGGCGCTCTGCCTGATCGCCATCAAATTCGCGCAGGCATTGTTTTCTTCGATTCCCATCATCTTCTCGATGAGCTCCAATCAGGCCATTCTTATCGTCCTGACGCTGGTCGATCTGTCCCTGGTTGCCAATCTGGTGGTCATCGTCATGGTCGCCGGCTGGCAGAATTTCGTCGGCCCCCTGCCTTTGCTTCATCTCGATAAGGGGGAGCGCCCGCATGGCCTGCAAGCTGTCGGCTTTAATAATGTAAAGCTAAAGCTCATCTCTTCGACATCGGCCATTGCAGTGATCCATCTGCTCGAGACCTACTCACACATCGAAGATATTCCCAGAGCTGACGCCTTCCTCCAGCTCGCCATACTCATCAGTATCCCCTCAGTCGGCGTGCTCCTGGCCTGGATGGACAGGATCTCCGGGTCGGAAAGTGCCTGAGCCTCTCATCATCGCCTATGCGGCACATTCTTGCACCGATCATCATCGACAGGCGACCGAGCACCTTCGGCCGCCCCTTGCGAGAATCTTATAAACTTCAGCTCAGGATACGCTGTAACAGCGTATCCCGCTGCCTGCGACGACCGAGCGGGCCGAACCGTCCTCGAAGATCCGGATATCGCGGAAGCGCGCTCTGCCTCCAAGACGCTGGAAAAGCGAGTTCGCGATGAGCCAGACGCCGACGATCTTTCCCGGTACCTTGTCACCGATCGCCCTGCGATAATCGGCAGCTATCCACCGAGTCTCCTCCTTCCACTTTCCGAGGTTTTCCGTACCGGATTCGACGATCCAGTGGGTCTCGCGATCGCACCACCATGTCAGGGGGCAAGCGAAGTGATAGCCGGCCGGCAGTTCTTTGCTCCAGAGGTAGGTGATGTCGAGCCCATTATCGAATTCGACCGCCACGCTGATGTAGTCATGCGTCAGGGCCAGATCCTCGGGCAGCTCAGAAGGAAGCTTCTCCACCAGCCACGACCAGGAAAGCCGGGTCTGCTCATTAAGAGGCAGGTCCAGCGGCGTCTGGAGGATGCAGCAATCGCCGTCATGCGTGTCGACCAAAATGTCGGTCCCCGTGCCGGAGAAGATGGTCACGTCCCCGAACATATCCATGAACTTCCAATTATCCGGCGGGCTCACCACAGTGGGGGGAGCCTCCGTGAGTTTGATCGAATAGCCAATGCCGCCTTCAAAAGCCGTCCGGGGAGCTGAAATCACCGCGCCGTCCGTGCCGTCCCACCAGGAAAGCGCTTTGCAGAACACCTCGACTTCCCCATCAGCCCAGGCCTCGAAGACGGTTTCCGCCTCGAAGACGATCTTTCGGATAGGGCCACTTTTCCCGATCCGGACCCAAAGCGAATATTTGGGCTGAACGATCACCGCGTGGTCCCGATCGATGATATTGGCACCCGTTGAGGACACACTGAAACGTTGCCCCTGCGTGACCATGCACCCGGTTGGAGTCCATTCCGCCTCCCCTCCGGTCAGAACGGTTTCCCCTGATCGTACGGGCTCGATTTCATCGAAGATGCGCGCCGCCGCCCTGCGCTGCTGACTGTCCCAGCGCGCCATGGTTTCCTGTTTGACAGCTTCCCGGTCGATTTCCGTCATTGGCGTTTCCTTCTTGGGCGTTTCCTTCTCGAACCATCGCCTTTGCCAAAACCATCGAGATCTCCATCAAATGGAGATTAGGTATGAACCGATGGATCTTCTGACTGTGCAAAGGTTTGATTTCATGAAGGTTGACGTGGCCTGCCCATGTTATTACCACGATTGTAGTAATAACATTATTGCCACGTTCGTGGCAATAACAACATTCCGTGCCCCAAAGGTCTTCAAGAAACGTCAATCAGCCCATGGCCAGACCCGTTGAGCCCGAACTGAAAGCCGCACTGCTCGAAAAGATCATCGCCTATGTGTGGGAGCACGGCATTGCGGACTTCTCGCTGCGTCCGCTTGCCGCCGTCATCGGGTCGAGCCCGCGCAACATCGCCTATCATTTCGGCTCGCGCGAGGATCTTCTCTGCGTGATTTTCAACACGATCAGAGAACGGATGTATGACGACTTCCGGGTGGTCCAGCAGAATGCGTCGTCTCTGGAGGACGCTCTACGCAAGCTCTGGGCATGGACAGCGGCACCGGAGAACCGCAAGCTGCTGAAACTTCTCTACGAGATCTTCGGCACCTCGGTGAACCATCCTGACCGGTTCGACGGCTATGCCAGATGGGTCGTCACCGAGCGTTTGAAATTCATCGGCAGCATCCTGGCTCGGTTCGAGATCAAGGACAATGAGGGACAGGAACTCGCGACCCTCATCATGATCATCTTCCATGGCGCCACCCTCGACCTCACGGCCACAGATGACGTCGCGCGTATTGAGCGCGTCATCCATGGATGCATCGAACGCATCAAATTACTCACGAACGCCTGATATCCTGATATATTGATCGCCTTCGCAAGCAATTGAGAGGCCCTGTCATCCGGCCGAGATCGTCGCGCTCCATCCGGCGATGCTGGCTCGTTATTAAGAGCAGTTCTCCCGGCTTCAAGAGGCTCTTGCCTGTGGCGTCAGGGCTGAGTAGCTCAGCCGGCTAGAGCACGTCATTCGTAATGAGAGGGTCGGGGTTCGAGTCCCTCCCCTGCAGCCACTCTCGTCTACGATCGAATACCCAGAACCACGCTCCGCTACGAAGCCTTGCCATGAACCGCATGCGCAGCGCGTCGGATTGGCAAACGACATAACCAGCTCGGTAGCACCGGAGAACGACACTGTCGGAATGTCAATAACATGGTTCTGATTCACTTTGCGTGCTTGGTTGGCTTGGCTAGAGTCAGGCCCCAGATAAGGGGCATGCGGAAGAAAATAGGTTTGGCTTTTGGGTCTGGAATTGACCTTGAAACGGTTGAGGTTCGCGAAGGGCATTGGGCGGTTTCAGTGATCGGAAAGGGAACGCGCCTTTGTCCTGCCTGTGGCGAGGTTTCGACACGCGTCACAGTTGGCACATCCGACGCCTGCAGGATCTGCCGATCCAGAGAACGCCTGTGCCAGATGGGTCGCTTCAGGAGCGTGCTCAAGGCACCCCTCAAGGGGGAGTCGTGAGCCCGATCCTGGCAAACCTGTTCCCGCATTATGCCTTCGACACGTGGATGAGACGGATATTCCCGGCCATCCCGTTCGAAAGCTACGCGGATGGTGCCATCTGCCACTGCCGAACACGGCAGGAAGCAGAGCATCTGAAAGCGGCATTGGAACAACGGTTTGCCGACTGTCACCTGGCACTGCATCCGGAGAAGACCAAAGTAGTCTACTGTGCGGACAGCAACCGGCGGGAGCGACATGCGCAAATCCAATTCGACTTTCTGGGGTTTTGCTTCAGACCGTGGATGGCGAAGAACCGTTGGGGGAAGATATTCACCTGCTTCTTACCGGCGATCAGTCCGCAAGCGCTCAAGCGCATGCGGGTGCGCATTCGGAGTGGCGCCTGCCTCGACACGCGCCATTACCGTTGGAATACATTGCGCATAGCCTGAACCCGATCCTTCGCGGATGGGATCAATACTATCGCCGGTTCTACCCGACGGAACTGCGCAAGCTTTATGAGTACTTTGACGAGCGCCTTGGGCATGGCTTCGGCGAAAATGCAAACGGCTGAAGGGTCACCGTGGTCGCTCCCTCAATGTGCTCAACCGGATGGCGCGGCAAAACCCGAAGCTCTTCGTGCATTGGCAACACCTCGGCCGGGCAACGGTTGGATGACACGAGCCGGATGATGCGAAAGTATCACGTTCGGTTCTGTGAGCGACCGAGAGTGAAACTCCTCGGTCGACTCGACATCTATGTTCGTGATGGTAGCGCCCCCAATCCAGATATCCTCTCCCGGCCCGGTCCACATTATACACCTAACTTTGTGTTGATTTCGCTCAATAAAATCGACAACCTCCCTGCCTTAGAGTATTGCGATGCCCATTACAGGTGTGGTTGTCGATGACTAGGTTATTCAGTAAAGCTCGATCGCTTTAATCCGGCCAGGATATTGATCAATCTCAGACTTGCAATCGATGATCGTTTGTTTGAGATCGAAGGTCGGCCCCGCCCATTGCAAGTCGTCGTACGTCGCTTTGGCATCGAGAATTCCAAAGGTATGAACGATCGCCGTGAGCTGGTCATTCTGTTTGTATGTAATTGCAGCGGCGTTTGGCTTGACCAGTTTTACAGCTGCCGCGATATCAGATGCCTGGGGCGCTTCACCTCCTATTCGAATACCAGCGATGTTATAGACGCGGCGTAGCTTGAGGTCTTTCGCATCATGTAGCCTGATCAAGGCATCGACGGCGTCTTTGACATAAATGATATCGAGGCGTGTATCGGACGATACGTAGACTTCATAAGCCTTATCCATCAATGGTTCCTGGATCATAAGAGTGGAATAAGCAGTCGTTCCTCCAGGACCCCGCGCTGCACCCACTACAGACGGAAATCGGACAGCCCAGAAGTCTATCCAGCCCTTTGCATGATAATGTTCTCCCAATCGTTCCACCGAGACTTTCGACACCCCATACATGGTCGTTGGTAATTGAATGGCCTCGTTGGGCACAACGAGTTTGTCTTCCGGCTTGGGTGGTCTGACAACTAGCTTATGTATGTCATTTGGATCCGTGAAAGGAAATAGCCCGAAAGAAGCAATTGTGCTGGGAAACAATACGCGAACGGGTGGTTTTTTATTATGTTGGCAATAGATACGAGCGGCTTCGAAGACATGCCGTGTACCCAAGAGGTCTACATCAAAACCAAGAGTGGGGTTTGCATCTGCACCTGCTGAGAGTAAAGCACCGAGATGGAAGACACTCGTCGGTTCATGCTTGTCAAAAACTGCAAGTACGTGTGACAACAAAGCCAGATCGCCTTGGACAAAAGTCACCCGATCCGCTACGGTATTATAGCGATCTTTCGGATCATATTTTGGATCTTGCGGATCACTCGGTCCTTTATTGAATCCGGTAATCCTCCGCATATCAGGAT
This sequence comes from Beijerinckia indica subsp. indica ATCC 9039, assembly GCF_000019845.1. Taxonomy (NCBI): domain Bacteria; kingdom Pseudomonadati; phylum Pseudomonadota; class Alphaproteobacteria; order Hyphomicrobiales; family Beijerinckiaceae; genus Beijerinckia; species Beijerinckia indica. The sequence continues at coordinate 2,872,094 of NC_010581.1, forward strand.
TGCAGTCGAACAACACCACCTGCACGTCCTTGTTTGTCTCCAACAGTCTCATCGCAAGATAAGATGCGATAAAAACCAGTCCCACCCGTGATAAGGATCAATTGTCTATATTGGTCGCCCATTGCTAACTCCACTATTTAGTTACATAGAAGGTTAGCGCATCGTAATAAAGACGTATATGTATTATTATTTTATTTCAATATATATCGCAGAATTATATCGAACTTATTTATGTATTATTCTACAATAATCTATTATTACTTTACTTTCTATTTCGAAAGCTAGCCAGTCTACGAGGTGAGGTAACTATCTCCTGAGCCGGAGGCTTTAGGAAGTGAGCCGCTCAAAGCGACTGGTAGGGGACGCTAATGCCGCCCCTCATAAGTTGGACTACCTCATGGTGGCCGCCTGATCAGCGCCAGAGATTCAATAGCTCCAGCCGTTGATCCTCTGATCCTCTCTTTCCTGGTTCTGTTATATTCCCTGATTAAGTCTTCGTCCCGACCTACGAAGCACCCCCGAGCCCAGAAGCGCTGTCCTGAATAATTGTAGCGTCGCTCTCCATAAACACGGGCCAAATGGATCGCACTCTTACCTTTGATGTGTCCAACCACTTGCGAAACAGCGTATTTCGGCGGAATTGCGATCATCATATGCACGTGATCGGGCAGCAAATGCCCCTCTTCGATCCGGCTTTCCTTCTAAACCGCCAACTTTCGGAACACTTCGCCAAGATGGTCGCGAAGCTGACCGTACAAAGCCTTACGCCGATATTTCGGGATAAAGACCACGCGATATTTGCAGTCCCACTTCGTGTGACTTTGGCTATCAAACTAGTCCATCGTGATTTAACCTTTCGTGTGCGTGGTGGCTCACGAAAGCGATGGTCATGGACTTCAGGGAACATCATACCAATACTACCTCCCCGGCATAGCCGGGGATCTCCCTTACGGTTTAGAATCGGCTTCCTTGCCGCTTTTTGTGAGAACGTGCGAAACAGATAGAAAGTAGCGAATAGCTACAGCAACAGTGTCTTGAGCAAACCATGGCTTCAGAGCTTTCGATAAGGTCCGCAACGCACACAGCTCCGTTGATCAAGCGACACTGGTGCAACTGGTGGCAGTGAAACATGAAACACTGCACATATTATATTTGAGTAAAGGCATAGTTATACCAGGATAAATACTATATGCTATTCTCAGTTTTGAGTACAACCATTACAGGTCCGACATCTGTTTGAATATGCTGTCGAGCCCGTCATAGGTTGAATTAACCAATCAGCGGGATGTATACGAAAAATTAAACCTGAGCCAAGCATTTGTTTTCAGAGAAAAGTTTATGGATGGTATGATACATTATTTTCACGAATAGTCTACGAGGATCAGGGTGAGCTATGCAGGATTTTGGGTGACGGCGTGAATCAGCAGTGGATTTGATTTCGGAGACGACTTCGATTCTGTCTTTGAACTTTACCCCGTTGACGACTTTCGGCAACGGATTTTGGCCTTTCAGGCGACGCCAGGTTTTCGCCGCCGCCATCACCAGTTTGAAGACCATCAGGCGCGCGGTGTCTTGCGACAGCGCGCCCTTCATGCGGATAGTGCGATGCCTGACCATGGCGAACACGCTTTCGATCGGGTTCGACGTGCGCAGAAGATCCTAGAGATCAGCGGGAAAATCGAAAAACGTCAGCATCTGCTCGCGATCTTTGATGAGGCATTCAACAGCCTTGGCGTATTTGGGCGCGTACTTTTCGGAAAATGTCGTCATAGACGCTTCCGCCGCAGCGCGATCCGGCGACAATCATATGTCCCGCAAGTCTTTGTGTGCGTTGGGCTGCACGGACTTTGGAAACTTGTCGAGGACGTTCAATGTCTTGTGCAGCCAGCAGCGCTGATGGCGCGTCGTCGGGAATGCCTCGTCGAGGGCTTTCCAAAACCCGAGCGCGCCATCGCCAATCGCGACTTCCGGCGCGACGGCCAAGCCGCGCGCCTTCAGATCGACAAGCAATTCCTTCCAGCTTTGGGCGCTTTCCCGCAGCCCTGTTTGGAACCCGATCAGCTCCTTTTTGCCCTCCGGCGTCGCCCCCATTAGCACCAGCATGCACTCGGCTTGCGGCTCCATGCGCGCCTGCAAATAGACGCCATCCGCCCAGACATAGACATAGCGGCGCGCCGACAGATTGCGCTTTTGCCATCGCCGATATTCGTCTTCCCCCTCGCCTTTCAATCGCGCGATCGTCGCTGACGAAAGGTTGGGCGCGTCCTTGCCCAGCAAGGCTGCGAGGACTTCCTGGAAATCGCCGGCCGAAATGCCGCGCAGATAGAGGACCGGCAGCAAAGCGTCCAGGCTCTTGGTTCGCCGCGCCCATTTCGGCAGGATGTTCGACGAGAACCGAATTCGAGAGCCCTCCGCCGCGCCACGGTCGCGCGCTTTCGGCTTTTCCACCTCGATCGGTCCAATGCCGGTCTGGATCGTGCGGACTGGGTCGTGGCCGTGACGAACCACCCGTTGACGGCCGTCTGGAAACTCAAGCTCGCCGTGCGAGGCGAGAAACGTCTCGAACTCCGCCTCAACCGCCTGGGCGATCAGACGGCGCGCGCCAGCACGCAGGATTTCGGTGAGAGGATCGTCGATTTCGTCTTTCTGGCAGTAGGAAATAACTTTATGATCAGGCAAGGCGTAACGCTCCTTGTTGGAGGTTCGAGCAGGTTTGGTCACTAACCCCGTTACGCCGCCTTCCTCACATCGTCACCCATGTTTCGCCATAGCTCCAAACGGATTAAGTCCATGATTTACGATTCAAAGCTATTTGGGCTCGATCCAAAAGGAATCAATGGCCTTTCCGAAAAGGTGCTTGTGAGCCACTATCAAGGACAATTACTTCGATGGAATGAAGCAGCGTAATGCGATCAGTATTCAAAATGCACTCTTCCGACGATGCCGAGTGCCGAGTCGATCCGGCCTTGCCGGAGGTATATCGTTCGCGTGCCGAGCGACTCCGCTTCATCACGATTGTGGGTCACGTAGACCAAAGTAAAATTCAATTCATTGTATAATCGAAGTATCTCATGCCGCAATTGCACATTCAAAGCTTCATCAAGAGTCGACAGAGGCTCGTCCATGAGCACGATGGCTGGCGCTACGACCAAGGTCCGCGCAAGGGCAACACGTTGCTGTTGTCCGCCGGACAATTCTCCTGGACTCGCGTTGAGATAATCGCTAAGCCCAACGAGGTCGATGATCTCCTTCACGCGTTGTTTGCATTGCTTTTCCGGAACGCGCTTTGCCTTGAGGCCGAATTCGACATTCTCCGCCACGGTCATATGAGGCCAAAGAGCAAGATCCTGAAAGACCATGCCGACCCCACGTTGCCCCGCCTCTCGAATATTTTTCTTCGCCGTCGCGACGAGTTCGCCGTTGATCAAGATATCGCCCTTATCCGGGACAATAAATCCGGCGATCAAATGCAGAACGGTGGACTTGCCGCAACCCGACGGGCCAAACAGTACAACACGCTCTTTGGCCTCTATTTTCAAGGACAGATCGTCGATGACCCGCCGCCTATCGTAGGTCTTACATACCGAGCGAAACTCGATCACGCTCATGATGGCCCTCCAACGCGCCTTTGCCAGAGAGCCGCCACAAAGAGTGGTAGCAGTGTGACCACGATCAAGATGATGCATAACGCGGAAATCAGGCTGGGAGCACCATTGGCCATTAAGGTCAAGATTCGAACCGGCAGAGTGTCGAATCCTGGCGGGTAAACGACCATCGTAATCCCGAGATCACGCAAGCAAAACACATAAGCGATAATCCAGGTCGCGATCAGGCCGTTCTTTGCCAAAGGCACCACAATGTCGCGCAAGGTCATGAACCAACTCGCGCCAGAGAGCTGCGCAGCCCGCTCCAGAGACGACGGAATGCTATGCAGGACTGCGGCCGTCATCCGCATGGGAAGTACGATGTATTGAGCCATATAACCGAGGATGATGATTGCAGGGGTGGCGTAGATAGCGTTGGTCTCTGGCGTATTCCACAGACTGATGAGACCAATGCCGATGACTGTTCCAGGCAAAGTAAACAGGAACAATGCCAATGCATCGACGCTTCGCCACACAGGCTCTGCTCGACTATGAACCAGATAACCTAAGAAAAAACCGAGGATGACCAACAAAGTCGCGCCAATCATCGCAAAAACAACACTACGCAAAATGCTGCCCCCTGCCCGTAAGAAAGCCTCTGCGAAAATGCTGAGAGATGCGGATTGAACGATGAGTATTGCAATGGGAAGCGCGACCGTAATCAAGGTCCAGGACAAAACGAGTCCCAATAACGGAAGACGCCAGTACCCAAGTTTTATCGCTCCGTTCCGCCCAGCATGCGTCGGCACGTTGAGTTCCAGGACAGAAGCTTGCAGGAACCGATATTCCAGCATCAAGATCATTCCTGTGACGATCAACATCGGGATGGCCGCAGCTGTCGCCGCACTAAAGTCATAGAATGCCGCGAATTGGGTCAGGATCTCGACTGGGTACACGGGATAGCGCAGAAAGGTGGGAACCCCCACCTCTCCGAATGTGAGAAGAAAGACCAACACGGCTGAAAACAAAATCGCCGGGGCGATCAAGGGTAAAGTGATGCGCCACAGCACGTATGGCCAACGGCTCAACAACAGAGCTGCTTGTTCAAGCCGCGGATTTATCCTGTTCACATAAACGATGGTCAACAGCATGGGGATGGGTAGGAATGCGGTGGAGAGTGCCCCTATGCAACCATATAGACTAAAAAATGCAGAGGAGAGGAATTCGAGCGTCGCGGGCGAGTGCCCTATCATCCCTGCCGCCCCAAGCACGGCGAACCAAGCTACAGCAATAACGTAAGGCGGAATGAGTAATGGCAATGCGAGGACTATCGTTAAGGCCCTGCGAAAGGGCAAATCCGTCTTGCAGAGCAGTACACCTAAAGGTACACCCACGACTGTTGCAAGGAACGTGACGGATATGGACAGCAGAATGCTATGGCTCATCAACGTCATGAGCTGTTTGCCCGAATCCAAAAGAGCTTTGTAGGCCGTCAGGCTAAAACCTTCTGCGCCAAAGAAAGTCTTGGCGACCATTGCCAGGACGGGCAATAACCCAATCACGACAAGCGTCAACACGGCAGCCGATAATGTCAGCCGTTTTTCCATGGTCACAATCCGGCCCAGCTCTTCAGAAAGGACTGGATTGACTGTAGCTTGGCTGCGATAGCAGCATAATCCACTTTCATCACTTTGATCGATTCGATCGGTTTTAATTGAGGTGGCGTGGCGACGTTTGGATGGAGCGGAATCTGAGCCGCATCGGAAAATGCGAGCTTTCTCTCGGTTTCCGCCGAGAGCAAATAGTCGATAAGCTTCTTGCCACTTTCCTGATGGGGTGAACCGGCTATCAATACGGCGGCATTGGGTACGACAAAACAACCTATTTCATCCGGGCCTTGGTCAGGATAAACCATCGTCACGGGCTCGTGCTGATTGATCCGATTCACGACATCATCGCTATCGACCAAGCTGAAAGCGAATTGACCGCGCGCTACCAGATCAGCGCTGTCGCCATTGCTTGGAGATAATTTGACCCCATTCTCGTGTAGGTCTTGCATGAACACTTGTCCGCGCTCATCGCCCAAAAGGACAAAGAGCGCCGCGATCTGGTCCGTTGTCGTACCAAAGAGAGGATTTGCGATAACGATCTTATTGCGCCAACGCGGGTCTGAATACGAGAACACAGAAGTCGGTTTCAGATTTTCGCCTTCATGCACTATGAGCACGCGCGCCCTCGCCGCAAAACCGGTCCAATAGCCTTGAGGATCGCGAAATGTTGCTGGAATCCCCTCGGCATTCGGCGAGAGATAGGGCGTCGCAATATGGTGTTGTCGTAAGATTTCGGCTCGGATCGGTTCGTTAGCCCAATAGACGTCGGCTTGCGGATTGTTCTTTTCAGCGATGAGCCTATTCATCGCCCCCGTGCTCTTCGTTTCCTCCGTGTCATAAACCGCTCGTACCCTTATTCCTGTCTCTTTCTCAAAGTCCTTGAGAATAGGCTCCGAAAAGACCTCATCATGGCTGACATAGACAACGACGCTCCCTTGTTCCTTGGCGACATACAACCGCCACCAGATGGCAGCCACGACACCAAAAAACACAAGCGCAACCAGCCACGGAATCTTTTTCATGCACGGCCTCTTTGGGTCGACGTCCACGAGGATTCTTCTGAGTGCTTTAAGACGAGGATTTGATCCGGTGGCTCCGGCTGACTAGCTATGGTTTAATTGGACTGATGACCAGATCATCGAAGGCCGTGATCGAGTCCGCTTTTGTCCAAAGCCCAATTCGTCCAGATGCAAATCTGCTGTCCCGATGATCGATGAGGGGTTGATCATTCAGCCAACCCTTTATGTGGTCGTGCTCCGCGCTGATGTGCAGCTTATGCCACTGACCGAGCGCCGGAGCCTTGACGCGCGCACCAGTAATCTGGCGCCGACCACGATCATAATAGTACAAATTGAAATTGTCTTCCAAGGCATTGGCTCGGATCACGTAATAGCGACCGTCAGAAAAGCGGAAGACGATGCCACCCGATGCGTCCTCTCGTCCTGAGATTGGCTTGAACCGCACTGTGACATCGACATCGGTATAGGGCCCGACGGGCGCAACGATGACATTGAAATCATTATTTGTCGCGCGTTGAACCAGCGCTTTGCCTTTTGATGCGCCTGGGACATCTTCAACGCCCCATTTTCCGGTGACCGTCTCCCAACCTTCCAGAGGTTGAGTGAAATCGTAGCGAACCTGGGACTCAACTGCATTCGAACGTCGATCTCCGATCATGGTGGATCCTCCCGCGGCAGCAGCAATGATGATCGCTTGTCGTCTCGAAAGAGTCGTCATCTCATGCCCTCCTCGTTGCCCAGTTGCCCAGCACAAGCTATCCCAAGCTGGCCGGGCTGATCGTCAGGCGCCGTATCTTAGCCTTTCGATGAAATTGCGCCTCGTCTTCGATTCATAAAATGCTTCTCCTATCCTCAACTCAGAAAGATTGAACCATTGCTGTAGACAATAGATGCGGATGCTGACACACAACCTCGATGTCTGTTTTATGGTGGCGCACGCCGCTAGACTTGTCCTGTCAGAAGTCCATAGAGCAAGCCAGCAATCGAGCATCCCGCGAGCACCTGAAGCATGCCGATCTTGAAACGGAACACCGCGAGTATGGCGCCGAGCGTCAGGATGAGCGATGCAATGTTGATGGAGCTGAGCACAGGCACATCGACTGTCATCTCAAGTGCTCGCACCTCGCGCAGTTCTCGGAACAGGACATGGAGGGAGAACCACACGGCCAGGTTCAAGATGACACCCACGACCGCCGCCGTGATCGTCGCGAGAGCGGCCGAGAGGGCCTTGTTGCCGCGTAAAATCTCGATGTAAGGCGCGCCGAGAAAAATCCAGAGAAAGCATGGGACGAAAGTCACCCAGGTCGTCAGTAGGCCTCCCAGCGTGCCGGCAAGAAGCGGATTAAGACCGCCGGGCGCGCGGAAGGCGCCCATGAATCCGACGAATTGAATGACCATAATCAGCGGGCCGGGGGTGGTCTCGGCCATGCCGAGGCCATCGAGCATCTCACCGGGCTTGAGCCAGCCATAGGTATCCACCGCCTGCTGCGCGACATAGGCGAGGACCGCATAGGCGCCGCCGAAGGTCACGACCGCCATCTTCGAAAAGAAGATGGCAATGTCGGTGAAGACGTTCCCTGGCCCGAGGAGCGCCAGCAGGCCGAGGACGGGTATAAACCACAGCGCGAGGAATACGGCGGCAATCTTGAGCGACCAGCCAACCGAAGGCCGCGCGTGGGCGGGGATCTCTTCGCCGAGGATTGTGTCGGCATCGGCGACCTGCTTGCCGCCGATGTTTCCATGTCCGCCAGAGGACTGAAATGCGGCCAATCCAATCCGCTGGCCGAAATAGCCGATCAAGGCCGCCGCCAGGATGATCAGCGGAAATGGCACTTGGAAGAAAAAGATCGCGATGAAAGCCGCCGCGGCCAGAGCCACCATGATCGCGTTTCCGAGAGCCCGCTTGCCGATGCGTGTCACGGCCTCGAGCACGATGGCGAGCACCGCCGCCTTCAATCCGAAGAACAGAGCCTCGACAGCCCCGACTTGGCCAAAGATCGCATAAATCCAGCTCAATGCCATAATGGCGATGGCGCCTGGCAGCACGAACAAAGTGCCGGCGACCAGCCCGCCTTTGGTTCTATGCATCAGCCAGCCGATATAGGTGGCGAGCTGCTGGCCTTCTGGACCCGGCAGCAGCATGCAATAGTTCAGGGCATGCAGGAACCGCGTCTCGCCGATCCAACGCTTCTCCTCGACGATGATGCGATGCATCATGGCGATCTGGCCGGCCGGCCCTCCGAAGCTGAAAATCGCAACGCGTGCCCACACGCGCACCGCTTCGCCGAACGAAACGCCGTGCGCGGGGATTTCGACCGGCTGGATGGGCGCCACGTCAAGGCTCTCCACTTTGGTCATCAACTGGCTCTCCTCGCCTGTGTCATCCGCGTTTCGTGCGGAAATAATGATAGAGATTGTCGAACACGGCGGCGCTTTGCGCGACCCGCTGTTCATCTTCAGCGTTGGCCAAGCAGATGCCGGCGATAAGATGGGCGATACCGCTTGCTTCCTCGCGTCCGAACTTGCCGTCCTTGAGGTCGATGTCATGGATGATCTCGGCGATCGCCTGAAGAGCCGGATCAGCGAGACCGGAGCGGGCCAGTAGGACTTCGAAACTGCAACGATCCCCTTCATGAGTGAATTCGCCGTCGAACATGTCGAAATGCAGCTCACCATCTTTCAGAACGTAGCCTTTGCCGGGCACGAAGCGAATGACGGCCTCGGGATCAATGAAATGACGGATCAACCAGGCACAGGCGACGCGGTCGACATGCACGCCTTTGCGCGTGACCCATATCCGTCCCTTGAGATCCCCGCGCGCATTGGCCGGCGCACGGATTGATGTTTCGGTCATGGCCTTTTCCTCCGCGACTTGGGCTTCCAATCCACTGAGCAGACCCTCGACCGGCTCACGGCCATTGGCACAGAAGAAGTCGATGGCCGTGATCTCCGCCAGACGCTTCCGCAGGCGGCCGAGCTGCGTACGGACTTCAGCCCGCTTTTCCGGCGTGTCACTGGCGGCGAGGCTGTCGGCGAGAGCACGCCCCTCCTTGGCGATGGCCTCGTAATCCTCATCACGCGCGGTATCGAACAGAGCCCGCACCTGGGCGTCGGAGAGGCCATCGATCAGGCGTGCCTCACACACCATCGCTTCGCCTCCACCCTCGACGATCTCCTTCAAGAGCCATTCGAAATCCTCCTGCGTCTCGGCATTCGCCGGGAGCGCGTAGACCGTGCTCTTCATCGCGACCGCGCCAATGCCTTGCAGCCGCCGCCAGATCTTCACGCGGAAATAAGCAGGCTTGGTGGGCAATTGATGGATCAGGAGCAGCCATCGCTGCTCCTGTTGGGACTCTTCTTCGTTCATATGCAAACTGTATCATGACGAATAAAAATTACAACATTTGTATCACTTTCTATTCGGATGTAGCATCCATCGTCCTGAAACGGGCCGTGGAGAGGCAGCCTTGCTCCGGCCGCTCAAGCCATCGCTCGACCTTCAAAGGAGGGAGACGGGTTCATGAAATGGGTGACACGTGAACGGCCGGTCATTGACCGTATTGCCTGCCCTTGGCTCATCGCGCGGTTCATTGATCAGGAACCCGAGTTCCTGTTCGTGCCACCTAATCAAGTCCTCTCCACCGCGGCAGAGACCGGGGCGATGCCCTATGACATCCCCGGTGTCGAACTCACCCATGTCGGAGACGGTTGCAGTTTCGATGCTTTCGTCGCCAAATATGGTCTTGGCCGCGATCCGGCGATCACCATTCTCAGCCTTATCGTGCGGGGCGCCGACACCAATCGGCATGATCTAACGCCGCAGTCAGCGGGATTGCTGGCGATCTCGATGGGTCTTCGGGACGTTACACCGGACGATCATGAGGTCCTGCGGCGCGGTTTCATCATCTACGACGCGCTCTATGCCTGGGCCGCGAGGCGACAGGCGGAAGCCCATAGCTGGCCGCCAGCCATGAAGACGGATGCGGCGTGAAACAATCGGGAGGAGCAGTCCCATGAAGTCATTTGCCATGACTATTTTGGTTGGCGCTGCTCTGTCCATGCCGCTCTCTGCTTCGGCCGAGACAGTCACTTTCGGTAATGGTCAGCCAGATGCTTTGCCCAAGGCATTTGTCTCGGCAATGACCGGGAGCGGAGAACCTCACCGGTGGGACATTGTCGAGGATGCCACCGCTGCAGATGGCCGCGCCCTAGCGCAATTGAATAAGGATAAGACTGAGGGTCGCTTTCTGCTCACTACAACTCTTCTGGCGGACTCCGGGGAGACGTGATGATGATACGATCCGGCTTATCCTTCCGACCCGGTTGTCGAGTTTCTGCCCCCACCCTCATGGCAGGCGTCGGGCTGACTCTTGGGCTATCGATCGGCTTGGATCCCGCTAGAGCGGCCGACACCTTCCGACAACTCAAGCAGCGTGAAATCAGAACCAAGATCGCAGGCATGGAATTCACCGACGAGGTGCACTGGGCTTTTGTCTTCAGCCGTGATGGTACACTGCCGACCTTTTCGATGGGGACGAAGCGTGTCGGTCGCTGGCGTATCGATCGTGACATGCTTTGCCTCGACCGATCGATAAGCGGGCTGCACTGCTACGAGGTTTGGATATCCGGCAATGCACTTCAACTACACGAGCCAGGCGTCGAGATCAGAGAAGAAGGCATTTTGCAAAAGCCCGCAGTGCGCAATTAACCAATCTCTCACGGAGGCCAAAAAGTCTCTGAAGGATGTGGTCGCATGATATCGGGGGCAATGACTGAGGAGAGATGCAATGCGTGCAAAATTGATAACTGGCGCTGCCCTCATTGTGATGTTGGCCTCTGCACCGGCCTGCGCCGATCCTGATTGGAATGCCATCGGTCAGGCGCTTGGAAAAGCTGGCGCGGAACTCCCGGGCGGTCTCTATCGGGTGCCGCTCGCGCGCTCGGACCTGAAGGTTACCCTCGCCGGCGTCGAGATCAAACCGGCGCTCGCGCTTGGTTCATGGCTCACGTTCCAGCCGGCGGGCAAGGATGCCATGGTCATGGGCGATCTCGTGCTGACACAAGATGAAGTCGCGCCCGTGATGAAACGTCTTGGCGAAGGCGGTATCGAAATCACTGCGCTCCATAATCATCTGCTGCATAGCCAGCCGCTCACGATGTATATGCATATCGAGGGACACGGTGATCCGCTGAAACTGGCCGAGGCGCTGCATGCGGCCCTTGTTCTCAGCAAGACACCGCTTGGACCAGCGAGCGCGCCTGCGGCGCCGCAAACAATCGACCTCGACACCTCTGCTCTCGACAAGCTGCTCGGCCATGCGGGCAAAGCCAATGGCGGGGTCTATCAATTCACGATTCCGCGGGCCGAGGCGATTACGGATGGCGGCATGGCCGTCCCTGTTGCCATGGGGACCGGCATCGCCATCAACTTCCAGCCGACTGGAAAGGGCAAGGCGGCGATCACCGGTGATTTCGTGTTGATCGGATCGGAAGTCAATCCGGTGCTTCGAACCCTGCAAGAGAATGGCATCGAAGTGACCGCCGTCCATAATCATATGCTCGACGATCAGCCGCGCCTCTTCTTCCTGCATTTCTGGGCCAATGATGATGCGATCAAGCTGGCAGGCGGCCTTAAGGCGGCGCTCGATAAGGTCAATATTGCCAAGAGCTAGCAAGAGCTGGATGCGGAAGCCTGCATCGAAACAGCACCGTAATGTCGCTCGGAGCGGCAATCGAGTTTCCTTCGGTTCCCGCCAATACAGGGCGCACCCGCGACAAGGAGATTCATTATGAAATATGAGATGAAGCCATTGCCCTTCGATCCGCAAAGGATAAAGGGCCTCTCCGAAAAAATCCTCGTCAGCCATTACGAGAACAATTATGGCGGCGCGGTGAAGCGGCTGAATGCGATCACCGAACAGCTTGCCAATCTCGATTGGGACAAGGCACCGACATTCGTGATCAATGGCCTCAAACGGGAAGAGCTGATCGCAACAAACTCGATGATTCTGCACGAAGCTTATTTCGGCGGTCTGGGTGAACCCAATCAACCCGGCACGGCACTCGCCGCGGCGATCGAACGCGATTTTGGAGGGGTGGACCGGTGGCGGTCCGAATTCGTTGCCATGGGCAAGGCGGAAGGTGGCGGTTCCGGCTGGGTCATTCTGACCTATCAGGCCCGCGACAATCGGCTTGTCAATGCTTGGGCAGCAGATCATACGACGACTCTTGCAGGTGGAGTCCCGATCCTCGTGCTCGATATGTATGAGCATGCCTATCACCTGGATTTCGGCGCAAAGGCCGGTGATTATGTCACTACCATCATGAATACGACAAACTGGTCGAATGCCGATAAAATCTATGAGCAGCATCATAAGAATTAAGAATATGAGATCGGTAAATAACCGGGTAAGCATCCACGTCGGAGTTCGGCAATGATGCAAACAAGAGCCGGACTCTTTGTCTCGAGTGACAAAAATGAGAAGGAACAAATATTTAGCTCAAGCTGGTTCAGCCAATAAGCCAAGCAACGGTTCGGCACATTTGCTCGGACGCACTGCGGCCACGCTGATGACCGCAGGCATGATTATTGGCACAGGTATTTTCGGCGCACTTGGCGCTACTGCTGAACATGCCGGCGGTGCGCTATTACTCGCAATGATTCCAGGCGGACTGGTCTGTTTGGCGACAGGCATCAGCGGCGCGGAGCTCGGGGTCAATTTCCCTCGGCATGGAGGCGCATTCATCTGGGCGCGTGCGTTCCATCGCGACACATTGGCCTTCATCGCAGGCTGCAGCTACATCGGACAAGGCATTGTAGGCATAAGCGTCGTCTCTTTAGCCTTCGCCACATATTCGGAGCAGCTCTTTCCTCATCTACCTCTTCATCCCACGGCTGGGGCGATCGTGCTGGTCGTCATCATGACGAACTCTTTCGGTATTTCCTTTACCAGCAAAGTCATCATCGGATTAATGCTGGCCATCGTGACATTGCTCGCTATTTTCGTCTCTTTTTCAGCTCCGCATGTGAATGCCGTTTATCTGACGCCTGTTTTTGACAAGGGGCTTTTGGGCTTCATGACGGGGGCGGCGATCTTCTTTTGGGCCTGGGACGGATTCATGCGCACTGCTATTATGGCCGGAGAAATGAAAGATCCTCGACGGACGATCCCTTTCTCGATCCTAGGCGGCATCGCCATTGCCGCTATTGTCTATTGCGCGGTCGGCACAACAACCATCGGCCTGCTCGGTGCCCAGGAAATGGCAAGCGACGACGTGCCGCTCTTCAAAGCAGCGGTGCGTGCCATCGGCCCCACAGGTGGCATGATCATCTTGGTCGCGGCGTGGATGGCATCGATAAGCGAGCTCGTGAGTGATCTACTCAGCGTTTCGCGTGTCGTATTCGCCATGGGCGAAGCGCGTGAATTGCCAAAATGGTTTGGCGAGATGCATCCGCATTATAACGTGCCGCGTCACGCGGTGCTCGCCATCGGTCTCTCTGTATTCATTGTGGTCTTGATCTTCGACTTACGAGAGGTCTTGCCGCTCGCCAGCTTTTATCTCCTTATATGGTTTGCCGTTACGCATTACGCCGCTCTGCAATTGACGAAGAAGCAGCGTTTAGCCTCGCCCTTCTTCTCATGGTTCGGCCTGGCCGGTTGCTTCGTCCTGCTCTTTTTCATACCGCCATTCGCATTGATTATTGGTACAGCAACACTTGCGCTTGCCATAGGGGCTCGCTTGACCGTGCGCGTATCGCCAGCACGGCTTCGTCGTCTACGACGCGCTCTATGCCGGGGTAGCACAGCACAAAACGGAGACTCGTGACCAGCCGCCAGCCAAGCAGCCCAATCCAGCATGACCTAAATCGAGATCACTGCGCTGTATGTAGCCCTTGTTCTGAGCAAGTCGCCTATGCGACTGACCTGAGGAGACGGCCTCGTGAAGCTCGAATCCATTATCCAGAAAGACCAATCTCTCCTCTATATGGAGAGATATGTTGGCAAAGGCACGAAGACCTACAGCCCGTTTGCGACGAGGACGGAAGCCGCGCCTTGCTATCGGCCAGAAAGCGGCCAGCCCTCTTTCGATCTCTTCACTGTGGATACCCCCAGGGATCGTGTTTCCATTTTCAAGGCCGATCCTTCGCCAAATCTTGTAAACCATTACATACGGCCTGGAGGCGTTCTTTTCGCCATACATCCGGAGACTTGGACGACAGCAGGAGTCGACTACCTCGACGAAATCCATGCGCTCCCGCGCGCTGAGCCGGTTCGGGTAGCGCCCACCGCCTCGACCCGGACCGTGCTTACGCTGGAGCCTTCAGAGAAGGTTCCACCTCACTATATCAAGCTCCACTATCCTGTCCTCATCTCCCGCTTCAACCGCAGACTGATGCGGAAAAACATTGAAAACAGCGTTGCCGTCACAAGGGATGTCGCAAAGCTTCACTTTGATAAATTTGCCTATCTGCCTGACGTGTTGGGTTTCACATTCGGCAGTGACGAGAACTCCTGGGGCTTCCTGGTGAGGGAGACCACCCCTCGTCCGATCATCGAAGGACGATTCCTGATCCCCAGCTTTGCCCTCTATGGGGAAGATTACAAGAATCCTGACGATCTTCCGCTGCTGGTGCAAATGATCGAGCGGCTGGATGTCGAGCCGGTGTCGTTCGCCGTCAATGAAATCTTCGTTCCAATCATCGAATGCTGGTGCCTGGTTGCGCGTCGAGGCCTGCTGTTCGAATCGCATGCGCAAAATACACTTCTCGAGATCGACCAGGATTTCAGGCCGCGGCGGATCGTTCATCGCGACTTCGACGTCTGGATCGACATGGAGACGAGGCGCCGTGCTGATCTCGAAATGCCGTTTCTCGGAAAGGGTCTCAGCGCGGATAAAGGTCATTCAATCGAGCAATATTACAGCCTCATCTACGACCGTTTCATCGGCCATGGATTTTTCGATTATCTACTCGATCTTTTGAAGCGCTTTTACAGTGTGGACGAAGAGTCTGTCCGGAGCCAGGTCCGCAAAGCCTTTCACCAATCCTTTCCCGAGGCAGATCGTTTCTTCCCTACGGACACAATGTTTTACTTCTCAAAAGAGCCGCCACCTGGCCGCGAATTCATGCTCGAAGACATGCAGCGTGTCCCCGAATGGCGATAGCTGCGTGCGCTATCCCTTGATCGCGCCTGCCGCCATCCCCTTACAAGTACGACAATAAGTCTTTTGTGAAGATTGCCGATCAAAGAGCGTTGGATCAGGATTACCTGGGCACGCTCGACGATACGGTTTATTTCACTGCCTCCTAGTAGAGGCTTGAGGCACGCTACCGTGAGAGCAACGGCCAAATGCCGAGCAAGATCACGGCAAAAGCGGCCGCGATCTCGAGACCATGACCCACGCGGCCGCACCAGGCTTCGGTGCGGGCCATCACCGGCAGAAGCTTAGTGCGGAGCAACACCGCGAGCAGGGGGCAGGCCACAACGGTCACGACCATGCCGGCTGAGAAGGCACCAGACAGGATGAGCCCCGAGGCAATGATGCCATTCGCCGCGGCATAGGTCATGATGAAGGTGGTGAGCGGACACGGCACGAGACCAGTTGCAATGGCGAGCGCCGAGGCGGAGCGAGCGTGCTTATGGGAATGAGGCCGGAAGGCTCGCCATAGCATCCATAGGCCGACGAGCAGGATGAGGATCTGGCTCGCATGCTCCAGTGCCGGAGAACGGCCGGCTCCAGCGATAGTCCGCTGCAAGATGACGAAGCCCGAGAGAACCAGGGCGATGGCGGAACCTACATGGGTGAGGATCAAGAGGGTGCTGGAGCCGAGGGCGCCGAGCAGGTGACCGTCACCCGCATAGTAGGAAGTGAGAACTGACTTGCCATGGCCAGGCAGCAAGGCATGCAGCATGCCAAAGCCGAACGCAGCGCCGATCAAGGACGGCAGGCCCGCGATGCCCGCCGTGTGGAGTGTCTTGAGCGCCTCGATGGAGCCGCTGTAGAGCCCTTGTTGAAGCTCGAAGATCGTTCCCATCATGACGAGACCTGCCATACCGGGGTGATCGGTGCAAGGCGAAGCATCACACCTCCTTCAAGGTTATGCCCCAACTCATTCCATAACCACAGTAAGCCATGCTTCGAAACCGCCAATCCGTTTTTCATGTCGATTGGGTTGTCGAGGCTGAAGGTTGATATTATTATGCGGAGTCCAAACTAGGAAAACACGCCCGGTTATTGATATTATCGAAGAGGTTATGCCTTTATTATGATGAAATCAGTGCATGGCTTCGCATAATTGCTAACCCCACATAATGCTCATTATATCGGTACAGGGGTTTCTGAGGGGCACGGGAATCAGGCATCAAGCGTAGGCATGGAGGCGATAGCGTAGATTCGTGTGGTGTGGGGAAAGATGGTAGCGGACCTCCGCTACCATCTTTCCCATGTCCAGCCCGGGCACATGGGTAACGGAATGTCCCTAAGACATGGGTGACAACCTCGGGCCGCTCAAGTGCCTCCCAAGGGGGCTCACTTCAACCGGCAGCACCCCATATTTTTACTATCTTTCCACTTAACGGAGAGGAAAAGCTGTGTGCCATAGGCTTTCTGACTAAAGCATAGCTCAGCCGATACCTCCGGCTCAATGAATGATCATGGCTATCTAGTAGAGCGACGCGATACCCCTATCGCGTCGCCATAGGGTTGTGGCCCGTCCGTCCTCTAGTAAAGGCGACCCATAGCTGGTCAATAGTTGGCGGCTTCCTCGGGCGAATGGCCACGGCGGTAGACGAGCATGGTACGCTCGAAGCTCATGACCTCCTTGCCATCCTGGTTGATGCCGCTGGTCGCAACCGTGACGATGCCTTGCGTCGGGCGGCTCTTGCTCTCGCGCTTATGAAGAACAGTGCTCTCGGCGTAGAGCGTGTCGCCGGCGAAGACCGGGTTCGTGGCCTTGACCTTGTCCCAGCCGAGATTGGCGACGACCTTAGCCGAGACAGTGCGAACGCTCATGCCGGTCAGCAGGGCCAGAGTGAAGGTCGAGTCGACGAGCAACTTCTTCCACTCGGTCTTCTCGGCATAGGCCTGGTCGAAATGGACCTGCTGAGAATTGAGTGTCAGCAGGGTGAAATAGACATTGTCGACGTCCAGCACGGTGCGGCCTGGCCGGTGCTCGAACACATCCCCGGGATTAAAATCCTCCCAGTACAGGCCCGAAGTCTCACGATAGCGGCGCTCGCCGACAAGCTTATAGGCAGGCAATATGCTGTCCATTCAAACATCTCCTTGAGGTCACGATCGTGGGGCGGGCTGCCGGCCCGCTTCGGTCAGCCGCCCGCGGCGGCCAGTACGCGTCTCGCCTTTCGGGCGATGGCTTCGTCGATCATCTTGCCATTGATGACGCCAACGCCCTTCTCATTTTCAACAAGAATGGCGCGAGCAAGCTGAACCTCTTCGGCGGTGGGCGTCAGTGCCGTGTTGATAGCTTTAACCTGTCCAGGATGGATCGCAGCCTTCGCGACGAACCCCATTCCTACAGCTCGACGTACTTCTTGGATAAGGCCAGCCTCATCACGAACGTCGAACCACGGGCTGTCGATGGCGGCGATACGCGCATTGGCGCAGGCCACGACGAAACGTCCCCGAATATAGGAAAGATTATCCCAGCTGACGCCTGCGCCGAGGTCGGCAGCCATATCGGCTGCACCGAGCATCAGCCCATGAAGCCGAGGAGACGCCGCTGCGATTTTGTCTACGGCAGTGAGCCCCCGGGCGCTCTCAATGAGACCGACAAGCTGTGATCTG
The DNA here is from genome assembly GCF_000019845.1 of Beijerinckia indica subsp. indica ATCC 9039. Lineage (NCBI taxonomy): Bacteria > Pseudomonadati > Pseudomonadota > Alphaproteobacteria > Hyphomicrobiales > Beijerinckiaceae > Beijerinckia > Beijerinckia indica. Next base: position 2,890,112 of record NC_010581.1, read on the forward strand.
ATCCCCACTCGCGAGAGAAGACGATCCAAGATGAGGATGTGATCGGCGCTTTCGGTCTTCGGAAGGATAAGGAAATCCGCATCAACGGCGTCCTCAATGACGGCATGGAGGTCCGCGAGACCATGAACCGTATCGAGGCCATTGATCCGAATAGCACGTGCAATCGACTCCGACGGCTTATGAGCGAAATAGCTCAGAACTGAAGCTCGGGCCTCAGCCTTCTGGCCTTGAGCGACTGCGTCCTCGAGATCGATGATCAGAACGTCAGCACCAGCCTCAGCGGCCTTTGCGAAGCGATCGGGGCGAGTGCCTGGCGTGAACAGCCAGGACCGTGTCGGCTTCACCATGTTGCGGCTCCTTTCCGGTTACGGCGATGGTCGCGCGCCATTATGATATGGTCGTTGGAATGGCCAAACGCCCCCCTCCTCCCCATGACCATGACTGCAAGCGATGCGTGCCGGTCTTTCACTCCCCACGGGGTGTGTTCGTGCGTTAGATTCAGTGGAGAGCAAGGCGCACTACTTTGTGAGAGCGCCCTTTTGACTCATCGATTGGTAAGGTGGCATCAGCGTGCAGCGTCACGACATCTCTTCCGGGATGAATGACCAACATACCACACTCAAACTTCCTGAGGCTGCAGCTGCTGGTCTCGCGCCGGCTCCGGAAGCGGCTCTCGTCCGAGGAAGAAAGCGCCACACGCACTGACCAGCCCAAGCAGAGCGAGAAAGGCGCCCACGGCGTAGCCTGTCCCAAAAGTGTTGAAGAGCCAAAGCGAAACGAGGGGAGCCGGTCCTCCCGCAATAATGGACGCACTCTGATAGCCGAGCGACGCACCGGTGTACCGGATATGAGCGGGGAAGCTTTCTGTGATGTATGCGGCCTGTGGGCCGTACATCATGTCATGTGCGGCCATCAGCCCAAGGATGGCGACGATCACAAGGATCGGCTGGCGCGTGTCCAGAAGCCAGAAGTACGGTAACGCGAACAGCGTCATTACAATCGCGCCGGTGAGATAGATCCGACGACGACCGATCCGATCCCCGAGATGGCCAAAGTAAGGCACCATGAAACAGGACGCCACGGCGCCGAGGAGCACAGCATTGAGCATGAACTCCCGGCCAAGGCCGAGCTGCGCGGAGCCGTATAGAACGACAAAGGTCGACAGCATGTAGAAACTCGCCTGCTCGCCCGGTCGAATGAGGGCGGCAAGCAAGATCGAACGCCATTGCGTTTTGATTGCTTCGATCAATGGTGGCATCGAAGCACGCACCTCGCGCTGCGCCTTCACAAAATCTGGTGTCTCAGGGACTCCGAGGCGGACAACCAGTCCAAACACCAGCAGAGCACCGCTTGCGAGGAATGGGATACGCCAAGCACCGTCTTCAAGATTGCCTCCTGACCAGTAGCTGCAGGCACTCCAGGCGAGCACAGAGACAACGAGGCCGAGAGGGACACCGATGTGAGGCAGGCTTGCCATAAATCCACGGCGATCGCCCTGATGGGACTCCATCGAGAGAAGCACCGCGCCGCCCCATTCGCCACCAACACCAATGCCTTGAAAGAAGCGCAGGACCACGAGACCCCAGCCCGCCCAGGCACCGATCGATGTGCGATCTGGTAAGATCCCTACGAGGACGGTCGCGACACCCATAAGCGTCAAAGTTGCCACCAGCGTCGCTTTACGGCCGACGCGATCTCCGATGTGACCGAAGAGAGCGGCCCCGATCGGTCGAGACAGGAACCCGACGAAAATCGTGCTGAAGGACTCCATCAGGCCTTCCGATGCACCAGCGCCGAAATAGAGCTTCGGAAAAATGAGTGCAGCCGCTGTGCCGTAGATGAAGAAGTCATACCACTCGATCGTCGTGCCGATCACGCTTGCGATCGCAGCACGACGTTCGATACGCTTGCTGGCTGTTTCACTCACATCGGTAACCATAGGCAATTCCTCCATGTCTGGCTTGTTCTGTTTTGCGGCCGGGAATCTGATCAGGCGTAGAGCCGTGTTTTGCCGGATGCGCTTAGGCCGAGCTCTTCCAAAATCGCATCTGTGTGCTCGCCGAGCGCGGGCACCGGATCCATACGGGGATCGAAGGCGTCGGAGCCGGTAGGAGGCAACAAAGCAGGGATAGGCCCGACTTCGCTGCCGACATCTTGCCAGCGTTGGCGCACCTTCAGCTGTGGATGGGTCCAGACCGAAGTCATTTCGTTGACGCTCGCATTTGCGATGTCAGCCTGTTCCAGGCGGCGCATGACCTCCTCGCGGGACATCGACGCGAAGGTGCTGACGATGATGCTGCAAAGAGCGTCCCGATTGGCCGAGCGGTCGCCGTTAGAGGCAAAGCGCGGGTCGGTAACGAGGTCCGGTTGCTCAAGCACCTTAGCGACGAAGGCCGCCCACTCGCGCTCGTTCTGCAGGCCGAACAGGACGGTACCGCCATCGCCGGTCGGGAAAGGTCCGTAGGGATAGATGGTCGCGTGCGATGCCCCGGTGCGTGGCGGAGGCTCCGCGCCATCAAAGGTATAATAGAGCGGATAGCCCATCCATTCGCCGAGCGCCTCGAGCATCGATACCTCGATGTGACCACCTTGGCCCGTGCGGTCGCGCAGGTGCAGCGATGCGAGAATGGAGGTGAAGGCGTACATGCCGGTCGCAATGTCCGCGATCGAGATGCCGACCTTGGCCATCGTGTCAGAAGTGCCGGTGATGGACAGGAGGCCCGCTTCGGCCTGAATAAGCAGGTCGTAAGCTTTGCGTATGCTGTATGGTCCTCCCGGACCAAAGCCAGAGATGTCGCAGAGGATCAGGCGAGGGTTTGCGGCCCGTAGCTTGTCAGGATCCAGGCCGAGCCGCAGAGCTGCGCCAGGTGCGAGATTTTGAACCAGGACGTCAGCTCGCTCAACGAGAGCGTGCAGAACCTCGAGCCCCTGTGGCGTCTTCAAATCGACCGCCACGCTTTCTTTAGAGCGGTTGCACCAAGCGAAGTGCGAAGCGAGTTTGCCACGAACGCGCTTGTCGTAGCCACGCGCGAAGTCGCCGCCATCAGGACGTTCCACCTTGATGACGCGCGCGCCCAGATCGGCAAGCTGGCGGGTTGCGAAAGGAGCTGCGATCGCATGCTCCAAAGTGACGACGGTGATGCCGTCGAGTGGTCTGGGACGGACTGTCGCCATCGCACCCTCTCCTGTGTTGACTACGGTATTAGCGTAGGATAGGGCGCTTCAAACTGTTGGAAAGTCGCTTCTCTTTGAGATATCCTTCGTCGTTGACGAAGGAGGCTCGATGCGTTTTGATCTGACAGACCTGAACCTCCTGGTGGCGTGCATAGAGACCGGTAGCCTAACGCAGGGGGCCCAGCGGACGCATATAGCGCTGGCGGCGGCGAGCGCTCGGATCAGCCTGATGGAGCGGCGATTGAACGTCCAACTGCTTGAGCGGAGCCGGAAAGGCGTTGTGCCGACGCCCGCCGGTGAGGCAATGCTGAAGCATGCCCGCATCATTCTTGGGAATGTTGGTGCTTTGGAAGCAGATGTCGCGGAGTTTGCTGGAGGCCTGCGAGGCCGTGTTCGACTGCTGTCGAATACCAATGCCCTGACGGAGTTCTTGCCTCAAGCGCTCGGTTGTTTCCTTGCTGGCCATCGGGATATCAGCGTGACTGTCGAAGAACGCCTCAGTCACGATATCGTCCGCGCTGTCACGGAAGGCGAGGCTGACATCGGGATTGTGGCTGGGACAGCAGACATTGCCGGCTTGCAGTCCTATCGCTTTGCCAGCGATCGGCTCGCCCTGGTGGTACCGACAGCCTCGCACTTGGGTCCAGAAGCGCTGGCCTTTGAAACAATCTTGTCCGAAGACTTTGTCGGCCTTCAAGAAACCAGTGCGATCCAGGCATTCGTCGCTGGCCTCGCCGAGCGTGCGGGACGTCCGATCAAGCTCCGAATGCAGATGCTGGGTTTCGACGCGGTGTGCCGGATGGTAGAGAATGGTGCCGGCATTGCGATCGTGCCGGAGAGCTCCGCACATCGAGCGCAAAAGAGCATGGATGTTCGGATTGTTCCTCTCATAGACCCGTGGGCCAGACGGGATCTGAGACTATGCGTTCGAGAGGTCTGTCAACTGACACCCGTCGCCTTCACCTTATTCGAACACCTTCGGGAATATGGTGAGAGCGGGGCTGAATCCGAATGCGAGAGCTCCGCATCCAGCGATCAGTAGAGATCCCTTATGGATCTGCTCGAATTTATTTCTAATAAGTTTCTTATCGGATGTTATTGCAGCCCCCTCGGAGCGCTCCCCTGCCCTGGGGCCGCTCGGCGGATTCTCGAGATTTTCAGCTGACGATTTGTTGACGCGGACCTATGGCATTTGATAATAGCTAGACTGTCTAGCTATTAGAGGAGGCTCACCGATGGAATGGCCGCTTCAGGACGCCAAGAACCAGTTCTCCAAAGTGGTGCAGTTGGCGCGGCGGGAAGGACCCCAGATCGTCACCCTGCGCGGAGAGCGCGCAGCCGTGGTTCTCTCGGCTGAAGACTATGATGCCCTACGCGCTGGCCGGCCGACTTTGGTAGATGCATTGCTGGCTGGTCCTGAATGGGACCAGGAATTCGCGGAGTCTGTCACGCAACGTGCCAAGGCCCCCAGCCGCGACGTGGCCTTTTGATGTATCTCCTCGATACGAATGTGGTTTCGGAAGCGCGGCGTGGCTCCCCACAAGCCGTGACATGGCTGCGTTCCATTAGCCCGCATGGCCTTTATCTGAGCACGCTCACGCTCGGCGAAATCATGCGCGGCATCGCGCTCAAGCAGAAATCCGACCCGAGGACGGCGGGCCATCTTGCCGAATGGCTCGCCAAGCTCCGCCATGATCATGCAGACCGTATCTTGCCCGTGACGGATCAGATTGCTGTCGAATGGGGCCGCATCGCTGCGATCCGGCCCCGCGGCGACATTGACGGATTGATCGCGGCGACAGCGATCGTCCACGATCTCATCCTCGTCACCCGAAACGTCGCAGATTTCCAGGATACCGGGGCCTCCGTCATCAATCCCTGGGATGAGGGGCAGACGTGACGCTTCGGTCATTTCCGGTTTCCCCCGGATCAACTCTGAGAAATCAACAAACAGCCCCTGGCGCACCACCGATTGCGCGAACGGTTTCCTGTTCCACGATCCGGATGAGCCGCGCATGAGCCGAGGTGATTGGCCAAAGCAAGCCTAGCTCACGCTGTGGCGCCGGCTCGGGAAGAGGATGTTTCGTGATCGTCAACCCCTCGGGCCACGGCAGCGCGCGGTCCGGCACCAGCGAAACGCCGATGCCGTGATTGACAAGTACGGCGATAGCATCAAGCGCGTCGAGTTCGATGCGGTCTTTCGGCCGGATACGCTGTTGTCTCAGGTAGTTTTCAGCGATTTGGCCCGACCACAAAGAGCGATCGTAACGTACGAGGGGCCGGTCTCGCAGAAGCTGGAGTGGATCGTCACAGGCTTCGGCAGCGGATGCAATAACGACGTAGCGCTCAGCTCGTAGCGACCTCCATACGAGACTCTTCGGCAGCCTGAATGGCGGATGGAACAGAAAGGCCGCCTCCACCTCTGCATTGTTCAGTTTACCATATACCTGGGCGGACGAGCCCTTCTGGACGATAATTTCAAGGTCCGGGTATTTCTGCGCAAGGGCAGGAAGGACGTCGCACAATACAGTGGTTATTGCCGTTTGCGCGACACCAAGTCGGAGCTGTCCCCGAGGCTTTTCCTCATCCTGCAATGTTTTGAGGTCTCGTAGGTCGTGCAAAATCCCTGTCGCCCGGAGGGCAAGCGCCTCGCCCGCCGGTGTCGGCCTGGCGGTGCGCCCCGAACGAGTCACGAGAGCGAAGCCGAGTTCGTCCTCTAGAGCGCGAATTCGCAATGCGAGTGTGGTCGGGGCGATATTAAGCCGCCGCGCGGCTTCCGCGACGGAACCAGACTCGGCAACGGCAACGAAACACTCCAGAAAACGCGTATCCATTACTCAGGATTCCTGTGATTTAAATTCATATATTACACAGTTTTTTTGCGCTCTCCACTGCTCCAAAATCATCGTCAAGAAGTGTTCCGGCCGGTCCGGAAGCAGGATGCGAAAGGCACAAGCCTTTCCGGGAGAGTGGAGGACGTCTCGATGGACGAACAATCAAAGCGCGTGTTGTCGGAAGCCGAACTTGCGGAATTGGCGACGGCAGCGCTTATAGGCCTGGGGCTAACCCGCAAGGATGCCGCCGACGCGGCCCGCGTTTTGACGCTGGCAGAGATGTTTGGCTTGAGCACGCATGGAGTTGGCCGGATCGAATCCTATGGGGAACGGCTGCAGATCAAGGGCATCAATCCGCGACCGTCCATTGCGCTGGAGCCGGTTGCCCCGGCTCTGATCAGGGTCGACGGAGACAACGGCGTGGGCCCATTGGTCGGAATGCGCGCCCTTGAAGCAGCAATGGAGGCCGCCGCCACAACCGGCGTCGCACTCGCACTTGCTCGCGGTAGTAATCATTTCGGACCCGTCTCCCCTTACAGCTACATTGCCGCCGAAGCCGGCTTTGCAAGCCTGATTGGCAGTAACGCGACCACGACCATCGCGCCATGGGGTGGGAGCGAGGCGCGTCTTGGCAACAGCCCCTGCGGCTTCGGTTTTCCCAACCCAGGCGGCGACCCAATCATCCTGGACATGGCGATTAGCGTTGCAGCGAGGGCCAAGATCCGCAATGCCGCCAAGGCGGGACAGCCAATTCCCGACACTTGGGCAACGGATCGGGCTGGCAGGCCCACAACCGATCCAAACGAGGCGTTGAACGGCTTTCTTCTGCCCATCGGCGGCCACAAGGGATACGGGCTGGCATTGGTCGTCGATCTGCTCGCCGGGCTGCTTTCGGGCGCAGCCTATCTGACCCATGTCAAATCTTGGGTCGAATCCCCCGAAGAGCCTCAGAATCTTGGCCATTATTTCCTGCTGATCGACACGAAGCGCCTCGGTTCTACCGACTGGCTGTCGACGAGAATGAACGATTTTGCGCAGATCCTGCATTCCACGCCGCCGGCCAATCCGAATTCACCCGTACTGGTGCCGGGCGAGATCGAGAACCGAAATCTGGCGCGCGCTCGGCATGAGGGTATCGGACTCGACCTATCGCTTCTGGCCAAGCTCCAAGACTTCGCGGCACATATCCAACCGGCTTGACCCCTGTGCGTCACTGCACGGGCCGGTGTCATGGTCGAAAATGCCTCAGAAATAAGAGGTGAGAAAATGGGGAGGAATCCATGAGCAATATGGCAATCGAGCAATCTAGTTTTGCCAGCTTGGCCGTCGATGACGACGCGCTGAAAAAGGCCGCATTCCGCAAAGTGATCTGGAGAATGCTGCCAATACTGACGCTGGGCTACGTCTTCAATTTCCTCGATCGCACCAACATCGGATTCGCTGCGCTGCAGATGAACCGCGACATTGGTTTATCGGCGTCGCAGTTCGGGTGGGGGGCCGGCATCCTATTCATCGGCTACTGCGGCTTCGAGGTACCCAGCAATATACTGCTTTACAGGTTTGGAGCCAGGCTCTGGATTTCACGGATCTTGATCTCCTGGGGCTTGCTTTCCTGCGCCATGAGCCTCGTGTCTGGCCCCACGAGCTTTTACCTGATGCGGTTCGCATTGGGCGTGGCGGAAGCAGGCTTCTTCCCCGGAGTCGCTTACTTCCTGTCTGCCTGGTTTCCGGCCCAATATCGTGCCCGGATCCTCTCCTGGTTCCTTGTGGCAATCCCCGTTTCCTCGGTGATCGGAGGCCCGCTCGGAGGACTGCTGCTGGAGCTGGACGGTCACCTCGGTTTGGCCGGGTGGCAGTGGCTCTTCATCATTGAGGGCATCCCTGCGGTCATTATCGGTCTGGTCTTGTTGAAGCAGCTGGCCGACCGCCCACAGGATGCCGCATGGCTGACACCGGACGAAAAGCGGGTGATTGTGGCAAGTGTCGAGAGCGAGAAGCGCGATCGCGTCGTCAACCGGCTTGGCTTGGCCCTACGCGACATCCGTGTATGGATGTGCACCATTGTCTATCTTGGCTTCACCGTTGGCTCCTATGGCGTCCAAATCTGGTTGCCACAGATCCTCAAGCAACAGAACCTTTCCAATCTTCAAATTGGATGGATTTCGGCGCTGCCCTATCTCGCTGCCAGCGTGGGCATGATCATTTGGGCAGGCTTCGCCGATCGTTCGGGTAGAAAGATCATTAATCTCTCGACGTGTTGTTTCCTGGCTGTCGTGGGATTTGTACTCGCCATCGCAACCAGGCGTTTCGATCTGTCGCTGCTCGGGCTGACCGCGGCTCTTGTAGGCGTCACTGGGGCTCGGGCGATCTTCTGGTCAATTCCGACGCGCTTTTTGACAGGTATTGCAGCAGCGGGCGGCATCGCCTTCATCAACACGATTGGCACGACCGGCGGCTTCTTTGGGCCGACGATCGTGGGCTGGCTCAAGGATACGACAGGAACCTTCGAAGCCGGACTGCTCGCGATGGCAGGATTTCTTGCGGTGTCAACGGTGTTCGCTCTCCTGCTCAAGCTCGTCATACACGACGAGTGAGGATGATGGCCACCTTGCTAAGACATCAGCTGGGATCACGGAACACCAATATGATCAATCGGAGAGCTTTCTTGACCGCTGTCGCCGGGAGCTTCGCTCTTTCCACCTCATTGACCACGCAGGGTACCGCCAGCATACAATCCGGCAGGCTGGCACTCTACGCGAACGTAGGCCCGGACCTCACCCACTACGAGGTCAATGTGGAGGCATTAACACTCACGAGGCGCGATACGATCACCTTGCCAGATAGCGTGCAATACGCTTGGCCGCACCGCTCGCGTCGGTTTCTGTATGTAGCCACAAGCAGCACCGCTCCAGGCAATCGTGCTCTGCCCGGAAATTCGCATCATCTCGTTGCACTCAAAATCGACGAACAGAGCGGTGCATTGTCGCTGCACGGGGCACCCGTTGGGCTTCCCACGCGCCCTATCCACCTATCCACCGATATTCCTTCGGAGAATATCCTGGTTACCTTTAACAAGCCAAGTGCCCTGCGCGTATACCGGATCAACGAAGACGGCACGCCAGGAGAGGAAGTGCCCCAGGTGGAACCGTTGGACGCGGGCATTTACGCGCATCAGGCACGGGTGACACCGGACAACTGTCTCGCAATCCTGGTCACGCGCGGCAACGAAGGCACCCCCACTCACGCCGAGGACCCTGGGGCCATCAAGGTCTTCGACTATCGTCGTGGTGTCCTTAGCAACGAAGTCTCGATCGCCCCAGATGGCGGGAGCAACTTCGGACCGCGCCACCTGGACTTCCATCCGACTCGACCATGGATCTTTCTTTCAATTGAAACACAGAACCAAGTCGGACTTCTTCGTATGAACGACAACAAGGTTGATCCAGACCTGTTGTTCCGAGTCGGGACCCTAGCCAGCTCCGGCATAGGAAGAGCGCGGCAAGCCGCAGGGCCGATCCATGTCCACCCCAAGGGAAGGTTTCTCTATGTCGCAAACCGGGCAGAGCAGACCGAAGACATCGGAGGCGTCCAAATATTCAAGGGTGGTGAGAACAGCATCGTGGTCTATGAGATCAACCAGGACACGAGCGAGCCGAGGCCGATACAGCATATCGACACCCACGGGATCCATCCAAGAACTTTCCACATTGACCCCAGCGGCCAGATGCTGGTGGCCGAGCATAACTTACCCGTCACCGTGCATGATGGCGACAAGTTAAAAGTTGTTCCTGCTGGACTATCTGTATTCTCGATCAAACATGACGGCAGGCTGGAGTTCGTCCGTAAATACGATATCGATGTAGGCGAGCGGAGCATGTTCTGGATGGGCATGGTATAGCCCCCGAAAGGCTGCCAGATATCTTCTGAGTTGAGATCGTGTGGGCTACTTGTATGTCCACACGGATCGCACATCTACGGGCTTGGCCTTCATACATTGCTTTCTATTGAAAGCCCAAACAGTCTGCCAGCAGATAGTACTGCTCACAAGCAGTCCACCGTCCGATGAAGTAAAGCCTTCGCGCAGCCACAGCATGGCTTCGAAATAGCGTCCTTTGAGTTCACTACTGGGATGAGCGTTTCAGCTTTTCGGCAATCGCATTGAGGATCATGGCGGGCCTCCTATCAAGAGGCACAAAAATCCAGCTTTTTCTTCAACGCATCATCAACACGATATTTTGCAAAAACTCAATAATATACAAGAAACAGGGAGGATAAATTGCATATACTCGGCCATAGTCCGCCAATAGCCGGTATATTCGCCGGTATTGCCTTCAACCTCATCTCATTTGACTCGACGAATGCTAGTGATTTGCCATGGTACAGATCAGCACCTACCAAATACGTGCAAATTTGTGATGCTTATGGATCTGGATTTCTCTATCTCCCCGGCACGGAAACATGCCTCAAAGTCGGTGGCCTTGCTTTGGCTGAGATGCGCAGCTTTGATGCTGCTTACAGCATCAATGGCACTCAATTTTACGGAAACGGTGTCATGCGCCCGGCTGGTGGTTATGTGCCGACGCCAGGACAATATTCCAACGCGCGCTCGCGTGACGCATACGCCTTCGCAATCCTGGGCCGTGTCGAACTTGACGCTCGCACACGGACCGAGTGGGGCGTAGCAAGAACCTTCATGCGCATTGATGCCTATTATGGTTCTGGCCAAGGAGCTGCTGCGGGGAGCCTTGGACAAGCAGCCAATACCTGGAACGGAACAGCAGGCACGACGGCGCCGCGAGAGACGACCATCGTCAACAAAGCCTTCGTCCAGTTCGCTGGTTTAACAGCAGGACGGGCACAGTCCTTTTTCGATTTTTATGCGGATGCATATAATTTCGCTAATCTGCGTGGTTCCAATGCCACTGTCTCTCTTCTCGCCTATACGACTTCCTTAGGAGGCGGTTGGTCCTCTTCCATTTCGCTCGAAGATCAGCCTTCGAGGCGTGCAGCAATCGGTAGTACAATTGCTGGCTATCAGGCTCAACCAGGTGGCGTTCGCATCCCTGATATTGTTGGGAGTATCCGCTTCGATCAAGATTGGGGTGCCTTTCAATTTTCCGCGGCAGGTCATCAGATTCGGGCTAGTTTATTTCAATCCTCGGCATTGTCGGTTCCACCGTCGAGTTATGCTTTTCCAAAAAATACTGCCAATGAATATGGCTTTGCCGTTCAAAGTGGACTTGTTGTGAATATGGACTCCCTTGCAAAAGGGGACAAATTGTGGTTGCAGGGTGCCTACGAAAATGGCGCAATCAGCTACATTGCCGGCAACAATATCGGATTCTCCACGGGAGCCGTAAGTCAGAGTCGTTATATGGGTTCAGGCTTCTCCGCCATGGACAATGCTGCTTACTGGAATCCGCAGATCAATTCCGATTGCGTCTTTACTGGCACTGGCTTCTGTGAACTGCAATGGGGATGGGCTTTTGTTGGCGCCTACAAACACTATTGGCTTCCATCCTTGAGTTCTGCTCTATATGCCTCCTATGCTGAAGTGCAATACAGCGCTAATGCACTCGCTGGCCTCGGCGATGCCATCGGTGTCTCTAATACGAAGGAGACACGTATCGGCGCAAATCTTATATGGACGCCCTTGCGTGGCTTTGATATTGGAGCTGAATTGATGTATATCAATCTTAACCAGGCACGGCCTATTGGTCTCGCATCAAACAATGTCTTAACCGCTAACGGGTTGCCGGTATTTAAATCTAACGCCACAACTTATGAAGGCCGCATCCGCATACAAAGAGCATTCTAAAGCTCTTTATAGCCAATGGTCCTCAAGGGGCGTCTTCCCAAAACTTAGCTGACCCTGCAAATGGCTTCCTGCTATCTGCACTATCCCTTGAGCTCCCCATCCGAAACGTCGTCTTTGCGTATGCTCGTCCCAGGCCATGAGACCGTGCAACCGTAAAACGTGTCATTGCCGCAACCGCCTATCCGCAAAGGGTATTCCATGGAAAAGATCAAGGTCGCCAATCCTGTCGTTGAACTCGATGGCGATGAGATGACACGGATCATCTGGCATTATATTCGTGATAAGCTGATCCACCTCTATCTCGACATCAATCTGGAATATTACGATCTTTCCGTCGAAAATCGTGACAAGACCAAGGATCAGGTCACGGTCGATTCCGCCAATGCCATTAAAAAACATGGTGTCGGTGTGAAATGCGCCACGATCACCCCTGACGAGGCTCGCGTTAAGGAATTCAATCTCCACGAAATGTGGAAGTCCCCCAACGGCACGATCCGCAATATTCTCGGCGGCGTGATCTTCCGGGAGCCGATCATCTGCAAAAACGTGCCGCGTCTTGTGCCGGGTTGGACACAGCCCATCATCGTCGGCCGTCACGCCTTTGGCGACCAATATAAGGCCACCGATTTCAAGGTGCCCGGCAAGGGCACGCTGACCATTAAATTCGTGGGCGACGACGGTCAGGTCATCGAGAAGGAAATCTTCCACTATCCGGGATCCGGCGTGGCCCTGGCCATGTATAATCTCGATGATTCAATCCGCGATTTCGCGCGCGCCTCGCTGAATTACGGCCTCAACCGCAAATATCCCGTCTATCTCTCCACCAAGAATACGATTCTGAAGGCCTATGACGGGCGTTTCAAGGATCTCTTCCAGGAAGTCTACGAGACGGAATTCAAGGACAAATTCGCCGAAGCCAAGATCATCTACGAGCATCGCCTCATCGACGATATGGTCGCCTCCTCGCTCAAATGGTCCGGCGGCTATGTCTGGGCCTGTAAGAATTATGATGGCGACGTCCAGTCCGATTCCGTGGCGCAGGGCTTTGGTTCGCTCGGCCTCATGACCTCGGTTCTGATGACGCCGGACGGCAAGACCGTCGAGGCGGAAGCGGCGCATGGCACGGTGACCCGCCATTATCGCGAACATCAGAAAGGCCACGAGACCTCGACCAATTCGATCGCCTCGATCTTCGCCTGGACGCGTGGTCTTGCCCATCGCGCCAAGCTCGACGACAACGAAAAGCTCGCCAAATTTGCCTCGACCCTCGAAAAGGTCTGCGTCGACACGGTCGAGGGCGGCTTCATGACCAAGGATCTGGCTTTGCTCGTCGGTTCCCAACAGAGCTGGCTTTCCACGACCGGTTTCCTCGACAAGATCGATGAGAATCTGAAAAAGGCCATGGCCACCGCGTGATATGGGTACGTCACAAATTTTGCTTACGGAAGCAGATTGGTGTTTGCTCCCTTGAGTAGACACCGATCAAGCTGTGGTTTGCCCGCCTGCCGGATGTGTTGATCCTCGAACTGCTGCAGACTGAGATACCAGAGACGAACGAATTAACTTTTCGTATCGATATAGGTTTCGGCGAAATTGCCGAGGAAGCCATCGCCACCGGTTGCATAATTCTTCACGCTTTTTCTAGCGATGATGATGGTCGGTGGCGCGATCAAATTGATAATCGGCAGGTCCCTCGCGATGATTTCCTGAAATTCGAAGAAGAGCGTCCGTCGTCGGCTCTCGTCGAGTGTACTGGCAGCATCTTCGAGAATCTGATCGAGTTGTGGATTGACATAATGGGCGCCGTTCGAAAAAGGCAGCCCCTTTTTGATGTTCTTCGACCAATAGAGACGCTGGGCGCCAGCGCTGGGGTCAAAGAAATTACCGCAAGATTCGGTCGAAAGATCGAAGGCGCCATCGGTGTAAACCGTCTTTACATAAGATCCGAAATCGAATTTCTGGATGGTCGCGTCGATGCCGATCCTGGCCAGAGCCTGTTTCAGGAAATCGGAATAGGCGGAGGGATTATAGGGGTTATTGGTGAGCCGCAGCTTGAAGCGGAAGCCGCCGGCCCCCCGCTTGTATCCGGCTTCATCAAGTAATTGGTTCGCAAGCTTCGGGTCGAAAGTCGCCGCCTTGATCGTGGGATCGAAATATTTGGTGTTTACGACACTGATCGGCGTCGGAGAGACTTGTCCATAGCCATAAAAGACGATCGCATTGAGTTGTTCGAGATCGATTGCATGCGCAATGGCCTGGCGGACTTTCAAATTCTTCAGATAATCATTGTCGAGATTGAGAATGAGTTGTTGCAGCGGGCCGCCATAGGCGAATACAGTTGTATCCACGGTAAATTGCGGCAGAGCCTCGAAACGTTCGAGATCGCTGAAAGCAACGGCGTTCGGCCCGATGTCGCCTTCACCGGCTTCGAGCACGGCGGCGCGCGCGGCCGGATCTGAGACGAAGCGGAAAATAATACGATCGAGATAAGGCTTCGGCGCATCCCAATAGGCAGGATTACGCGCGAGAAGGATATGGCTTCCTTTTACCCATTCCTTGAGTAGGAATGGGCCACTGCCGATGATCTGATCGAAGGCTGGATCATCGTTCGGCTTCAGGCGTTCGAAAATATGCTTGGGCACGATGGGGGATTCCGAAGCAGCCAACGCCAGGAGCAACGGCGCCGAAGGCTTCGACAATGTGATCTTGACGATATGAGGATCGGCCGTCTCGATCTCGGTGACATTCTGGAAAGTGATGCGGCCGCGCGGATGCGCTTCACGCAGGCGGCTGATCGAAAACGCGACATCCTCCGAGGTCAGATCATGGCCATCGCTGAATTTCACGCCTTTGCGGAGTGTAAAGGTCAAGACCCGCCCGTCCGGAGCGATCGACCATTCTGTGGCGAGCGCCGGTTGTGGATTGAGTGCGTAATCATAGGTGAGGAGGCCATCGAAAATTTTTGGGCCAATGGTCGCGGGCCCACCCGCGCTCGTATTAATGCCGACGACCTGGTTCGGCTCCGGATAGTAAACGACCTTGAGCGTGCCTCCGCGGACAGGCTGATCATTTGCTGCGGAAGCAGGGTGAGGGAAAGACAGATTGCTTCCGGCAAGGAGCAGCATCTGATTGAACAGACGTCGGTCGATGATCATAGCGGCTCGGCCTCAACCCACGAAATGAATATCGGCGAAGTTCCCGAAGACGCCTTCTGCGCCTATTGTATGGCCGGAAATCTTGCGATTGTAGATGGTAAATTCGGAGCCACCGAGAATGCTGATATCAGGAACATCTTCAGCTATGAGTTTTTGGAAGGCGACAAACTGATCATAGCGCTTGCGTGGGTCGATTTCGACGGCGGCTTCTTCCAGCAGTCGATCGACCACCGGATTGACATAATGCGACCCATTGGAAAAGGGCACGCCCGGCTTGAAATTCTTCGACCAGTAGAGCCGCTGCACCCCGACGGTGGGATCGAAAAGATTGC
This sequence comes from Beijerinckia indica subsp. indica ATCC 9039, assembly GCF_000019845.1. Classification (NCBI taxonomy): domain Bacteria; kingdom Pseudomonadati; phylum Pseudomonadota; class Alphaproteobacteria; order Hyphomicrobiales; family Beijerinckiaceae; genus Beijerinckia; species Beijerinckia indica. The sequence continues at coordinate 2,905,425 of NC_010581.1, forward strand.
TCATGCCATTGATCGTAAAATCGAAATCACGATCGGTATAAACGCGCTTCGTATAGGCTGCGAAATCTTGCGATCGGATTTGGACCGCGATGCCGACCTTGGCCAGCGCCTGTTTGAGATAATCGGCGGAACGTCTGTAATAATCGCCGCCCGGCAAATAATCATGAGTCACGCGTAAACGGATGCCGCCTTCGCCGCGCGGGAAACCCGCCGCATCGAGAAGGCCTTCCGCCTTTTTCGTATCGGTGTCATAGACAGGCAGTTCAGGATAAAAGAATTTGCTCAAAGTCACGCTGATTGGGCCCGGAATCGGCGTACCATAGCCGTAATTGGCGACATCGCGGATGACGGTCCGGTCGATGACATGGGCGAAGGCGCGGCGGACACGGACATCCTTGAAGGCGGGCCGGTCGAGGTTGAACTCGATCCGCGAAATAGAGTTCATATATTGATAGCCATTGCTCTCGAAGGCTAATTCGGGCGAGGTTTTGAGACGATCCGCATCGCTCATCGGGACCGAGGTGCTCGCGGTAATATGAACCTCGCCGGTCTCGAGCGCTGTCACCCGCGCGGCGCTGTCGGGAATGATGCGCACGATCAGTCTATCGATATAGGGTTTGCCTTCATCCCAATAATCGGGATTGCGTTCATAGATGACATGGCTTCCGCGCACCCATTCCTTGAAGCGAAAAGGCCCCGTGCCGATCGGGCTATTGTTGGCTGGATTGGTTTCGACCCGTCCGTGCTCATAGATATGCTTGGGAAAGATCGGCGTTTCCTCGGCGGCGAATGCCGTCAAAAGATAGGGGGCAGGTTTCGCCAGGCGCAATTGCACCACCAAAGGGTCGGGCGTGCGCACCTCGACAAGATTGAGGAAGGTGCCTCGGGCGCGCGGATGCACTTCCTTGAGCGTCGTCAGAGAGAAGGCAACATCCTCAGAAGTGAAAGGCTTGCCATCATGCCATTTGACGCCAGGGCGTAGCCTGAACGTATAGGCAAGGCCATCCTCCGAGACGGTCCACGCCACAGCGAGCTGCGGCCGGGGCGAAAGATCAAAATCATAGGTGAGCAATCCCTCATTGACCTTGGCCGCAAGGACCGGATTTGCCGTCGTGGCAATGCCGGTCAAAGCCTGCGGCTCGACAGAGACGAGCAGAGACAAACTGCCGCCGCGCTTCGGCGCTGCCATAAGCCGCCGGGGAGATGCAATGCTAGCGCATCCCGCCAAAGCGCCGGAATAGGCCAGGAGTTCACGCCGGGTGGGGCGGAAAAAGGAAGTGTGCATCGGCGTCAATCCTCGGCCCATGCGAGCGGGCTTCAATCCTTGGCGATGGCCGTATTTAAAATTGACTATATCGATAGATTTTATCAATATTTATGCGCCGCTAAAATCATCCTACTCGATGTGTCTCGTCGTCGTGTCTCCAAGGCCAGAACTTTCAATAATGCGTGTTTTCCGCATGAATGCATAGCCATGAACACGCAGCATATGAACTCAAGGAGTGAAATGTCAGGCTCTCCACGTGTTCTCAAAGTCCTTTGGCGGACCGCGCTGCACGCGGTGCCGACCGGGGTCGGCATTGTCATTCTGACATTCTTCCTTCTGCGTCTTGCTCCTGGTGACGCCGCCGATGTGTTGGCGGCGGAATCGGGATCGGCGACGCAGGAAACAATGGATGCGTTACGCAATCATTTCGGTTTGGACTTGCCAGTCTTCGATCAATTGCTGGCCTATCTCGGCAATCTCTCGCATTTCAGCCTCGGCGTGTCCCCGCGTTACAATATGCCGGTGGCCGAACTGATCGGCCAGCGCCTGCCCAGCACCTTGATCCTGATTGCTGTCTCAATGGCCCTGTCGCTGGCTCTAGGGATAGCCGCCGGCGTGATCATGGCCGTCTTCGCCGGCACGTGGCTGGATCGTTTGCTGTCTGTCATCGTGCTCCTGTTCTATTCCATCCCGGGATTCTGGATCGGCTTGATGCTGATCGTTCTGTTCTCGGTGAAGCTCGGCTGGCTGCCGAGCGGCGGCGGCGAAACGATTGCCTCGGGCCTGACGGGCCTGCCGCTTCTCAAGGATCGTCTGGCGCATATGGTGCTGCCTACCCTTTCGTTGGCGTTCTTTTACATCGCGATCTATGCCCGTCTGACGCGCGGTGCGATGCTCGATGTCTTGGGGCAGGATTATGTGCGCACCGCGCGAGCTAAGGGGCTTTCACCTTATGCGGTGGTGGTGCGCCATGTATTGCGCAATGCCTTGCTGCCTGTCACGACCCTGGCCGGTGTCTATCTCGGCAGTCTGATCGGAGGGACCGTTGTGGTGGAAACGATCTATTCCTGGCCAGGCCTCGGACGGCTGGCTTATGAGGCAGTCATGGGGCGTGATTTCACCGTCCTGCTTGGCATCCTGCTTTTGTCGTCCTTCTTCGTCGTGAGTGTGAATGCGCTGGTCGATCTGCTTCAAGCCTGGCTTGATCCCCGAATCGAGGCCCTCTAATGACTCATTCCGATTTCATCCTACCCGTGCCTAAAGCCGCCACCGGTCAGGCAAAGACACAGGCTTTGTCATCGGCGACATCCAAAGAATCCCTATCTTCCCCCACGGAGGAAACCTCTCCTTGGCCGAACGTGCATGCGCCGGATGCCGCGCGTGCGATCACCCGCGATGTCATCCGCCCGGCTCAGACGGATCGGTGGCGGGCGCCGCGATTGCGGAGGTTTTTCACCCATCCCACCGCCGTCGCGGGTGTTCTGATCCTGACGGTCGTAACCCTTGCGGCGCTCCTCGCGCCGGTCTTGTTTCCGGAATCCCCCCTTTCGATGGTCGGACGACCACTGTCATGGCCGGGGCAGAATCCGCGCTTTCCCTTGGGCACGGATTCCATGGGCCACGATATTTTCTCCGGCCTGGTGCATGGGGCAAGGATCAGCCTTTTGGTCGGCTCCAGCGCGGCGCTGATCGGCTTGTCGGTAGGAATCGTGAGCGGCGCATTGGCGGGATATTTCGGGGGTTTCGTCGATGCCGTGCTGAGCAAGATCACGGAAATCTTTCAGACCATTCCAGCTTTTCTTCTCGTTATCGTCGTGGTGGCTATCGCCCAGCCGACAATTTTTTCGATCACTTTGGCCATCGCGCTCGTTTCATGGCCGCCCATCACGCGGCTGGTCCGGACGGAATTCCGGTCCCTGCGCGAAAAGGAATTCGTCATGGCCGCTCGGGGACTCGGCTTCAGCCATACGCGGATCATTCTGCAGGAAATCCTGCCTAACGCGCTTCCACCCGTCATTGTCATGACCTCAGTCACGGTGGCGACCGCCATCTTGATGGAAAGCGGCCTCGCCTTCATGGGGCTGGGTGATCCTAATGTTGTCAGTTGGGGGTCGATGATTGGCGCGGGACGGGATCTATTGCGTTCCGCCTGGTATCTTTGCGCCGTGCCGGGCCTTGCCATCGTCCTAACCGTTCTGGCGCTCAATCTGATCGGCGATGGGCTGAACGAAGCACTCAATCCGCGCCTGTCTCGGGACTGATATCAAGTCTCCTTGATCACGACCCGTCGGGATCAAAGAGGTTCGACCAAGCGAGATCTGAAAGAGGAGCTGTGTATATGAGTTCGAAGGCGCAAACGCAGGCGGATCTTGGATGGGGCGCTGGGCCGAGCCTGCGTTATGATGATCTCGCAGTGCGTTTCCGCCCCTTGTTTCAGCGTATTCGTGAAAGAGCCGTCGCGCGCGATCTCGCCCGCGATTTGCCGTTCGAGGAAATCAATTGGCTGAGGGAGGCCGGCTTCACAGCACTTCGCCTGCCGGCCGAATGGGGCGGATCCGGCGCGACATTGCCGGAGTTTTTCAACCTTCTCATCGAATTGTCAGAGGCGGATACGAATGTCACCAATGCCCTGCGGTCGCATTTCGGGTTCACCGAGGATGTCCTCAACGCCAAGGATGAGGCCTGGCGGCGGATATGGCTCGAACGGATTGGCCAGGGAGAATTGATCGGTAGCGGCTTCTCCGAGCCGGGCGAAGGCAAGACGATCGGCACTTATTCGACGACCCTTGTGAGTGACGGCGAAAAATTCATCGTCAACGGGGAAAAATATTATACGTCCGGCTCGCTCTTTGCTGATTGGATCAATCTCGGCGCCAAGAATGCAGATGACGTGACGGTCGGCGCCCTCGTACCTGCCCGTGCTCCTGGCGTCGATGTCATCGATGATTGGGACGGCTTCGGCCAGGCTTTGTCGGCGAGCGGGACCACGCGCTTTTCCGATGTCGTGATCGATGCCGATCTCGTCAGTCCGATCGGCCTGCGGTGCCGTTATGTGAAGGGCTTCTTTCAACTCGTTCATCTCGCAAGCCTTGCCGGTCTTGGTCGTGCCGCAGCCTCGGATGTCGCAAGGCTGGTGGCGGAGCGTACCCGCGTCTATGCCCATGGCAATGGTTCGCGCTCCAGCGAAGATCCGCAGGTTCTACAAGTGGTGGGGCAGGTTCGTGGCGCAGCCTACGCGGCGGGCGCAATCGTCCTCAAAGCCGCGGAAGCCTTGCAACGTGTCTATGAGGCCGCGCCAGAGGCTCTCGACTCGGGAGAGGATAAAAGCGGGGTCCTTGCGGATCTCGAAGTCAGCCAGGCGGTCACCGTCGTCACCAATCTGATTTTGGACGCGACAACCATTCTCTTCGACGCGCTCGGTGCTTCCGCCGTCAAACGGGGCTTGGGCCTCGATCGCTATTGGCGCAATGCCCGCACAATTTCATCGCATAATCCGCGGATTTATCACCAACGCAATATCGGTCATTTCGCGGTCAACGGCGTCTATCCAAATCCCTATTTCGAACAGGGCGGCGCCAAGCCGAGCTGATAGACGGCTTCGCACAGATACGGTTAAAATGATAGACTAGAAATCCATGCTTCCTGGTACGAATACCAAGTCTTGATGAGTGAGACACATCAAGACTTGGCCCCACGGACGGCGGGGTGGCAGCTTGCGGGGAATCAGGAAATCGTCTCAAGCGGCTGCACCGTTTGCGCGTCGAGGCTGTTTTCGCCGCTTTGCCGCAGCTCCGCCAAGGCGCCGGAAAAAATCCGAACCTCCCAGCCGCGCCGCCGCAGCCAATAGGCTGTCGTCACCGCTTGTGTTCCGTGTTCATCGATCAGGATAAGGCGAGCGTCGCGGACAGCGACAGAGCGATGCGAAACGGCCAATAATTGGCCGCCCTGCGCGGAAACGGAACCCGTCCAATGCCCGCGTGCGAAGTCTTGAGGCAAACGCACATCCAAAACATAAGTGGTCCGGCTATCGTCGGCGAGCCATTCCGCGACTTCCTCGGGGCTGATGTCTTCGACATCGGTCAATTGTGTCAGCACGCGCGCCCGTTCTTCGCCAAAGGCCGCAGCCCTTGGGGTCACCGGTCCAAATTGGTCTTGGAGGCCGGATTCGAGTTCAAACCCCGCCTGTTTCCATCCCGTTGTTCCCTCTTCCAGCAGAACAACGCGATTGGGCACATCCGCATCGATCAGGGTCTGCGCGCCGATGATAGCGCGGGGCAGACCAGCGCAGGAAATCACGACCAATGTGTCAGGGGACGGAACATAATCAAGGAAACGATGCAAAATCTCAGCACCCGGCAGACTGCGGGCACGCGGAACATGAAAAGCGGCAAATTCCTCGATGGTACGTGTATCGAGAACAACCACGTCGGCGCCGGACGCGTAGAGCGCGTTCAGTTCCGTAGCCGAGATCGACGGCGTCTTTTGTGCGTCGCGCACGCTTTCGGAAAAGACGATGCCCGGAATGTCGAAAGTAGGCTGGCCGTTGAGGCTCTCCTCTGTCCAGGCCGGCACACCGCCTTTGAGAATATTGATGTCGCTATAGCCAAGCTTGTCGAGAATGGCGGCTGCTTTTTCGCTGTCGCCATCACCCGCGTCCACGAGAACGAGGCGCACCGCCTTACGCGGCACGAAAAGGGATACATCCTGTTCGAGCCGGTTCAACGGCAGATTAGTACCAAAGAAGGGATGTCCCTTGCCAAAAGCCTCTTCTGGCCGCACATCCAATAAAGCCAGTTCCTGTCTCGATGCTGTTCCTTCGCTGAGCCATGTCTGCAAGGCCGCGCGATTGATCTCTCGAATGCTCATGAAGGCGCTCCATTCACGCTCGATCGGGTCGATGATTCAAAAAGGGACCTGTTGGCATCGAATTGCCTATCCATGCAGACACGGAAAGCCGTGGCGCTGGTGATAAAGAAGGCGTCTTTTTTCAGGCTCGAATGGAAGAGGAATTCCGGCGAATGTGTCGATGGTGTCAAGGACGCTGATTGTATGTCCTACAAATTCTCATCATAGAGCTTGGCGTCGTGGAATGTATTGATTCCTCTTTAGGAAAAGGGTCTCTGACAACGGCAGGCGGAAACTTTTCTAAAAACTGCCTGTTATCGAGTACATTTATATTGTCCAATTTTATAATGACCTATGTTTCAACTCATGTTTGTCCCATTGTTTGACAAAGACAATAAAAATTGTCAACTTTGATTTTAGTAGATCCGGCTCTCATACACGACTGCCGCCCGCACTGCCTTCCCTGAAGCCCTTCATAGAGGCCTGATGACATTATAGCGAGGTGTCGAACGGGTGCGAATGGGCCCGCGCGATCCCTGCCCTATCGAGAATTCCGGATGATTGTTTCTCCCCTTCTGAGTGTGCGTGATCTGACGATTAAATTCCCCAAAGCCAAGCCCGTCCGCGATCTCGGCTTCGATGTCTTCGAAGGGAAAACCTTGGCGATCGTCGGCGAATCTGGCTCAGGCAAATCCTTGAGCGCGCTTGCCTTATTGAGGCTTTTGCCACGAGCGGCGCGGATCACATCCGGCCAGATCAATTTTTCGGGCCGGGACCTCTTAAAACTGTCCGAACGCTCTATGCGTGATCTGCGTGGCAAAGACATTGCCATGATCTTCCAGGAGCCGATGACTTCGCTCAATCCAGTCCTGACGATTGGTGCACAGATCATCGAGAGTCTTCGCCGGCATGAGTCCCTTTCGGCGGCGGCCGCACGGGCCCGCGCAATCGATCTTCTCGATCTCGTTCGCATACCGGATCCTCATCTGCGCCTCGATGATTATCCGCATCGTCTCTCCGGCGGCATGCGTCAACGCGTGATGATTGCCATTGCCATCGCTTGTCGCCCCCGTCTCCTGATCGCCGACGAGCCAACCACGGCGCTCGATGTCACAATCCAGGCGCAGGTACTCGAACTCCTCGATCGGCTGCGGCGAGAATTTTCCATGGCGATAATATTGATCACGCATGATCTCGGTGTTGTCACGCAATGGGCCGACGATATTGTTGTGATGTATGCCGGCCGCAAGGTCGAACAGGCAAGGCCGGGGGCGCTATTCGCTGATCCGTTCCATCCTTATACGCGTGGTCTCCTCATGGCGGCGCCGCGGCTGCGGGGCGAGGACCATTATACCAAGGGGCCGCTGATCGAAATTCCCGGCAGCATCGCTTCCGCGCTCGGCGAAAAGGGATGTGCCTTCGCTCCGCGTTGTCCCATCGCGCAAAATCGCTGTCGCGGCATCGTTCCGGATCTTTTGTCGCTAGCCGGGGATCGGCTCGTCGCCTGCCCCGTCATTCTCACCGAGGGAGAGCATAGTGTCGCTTCTTTCGGTCACTGATCTGCGGACGCATTATAGCGGCAAAGCCGGGTTGCTACGGGCGGTCGATGGTGTTTCCCTGTCTGTCGGGCAAGGTGAGACGGTTGGGCTAGTCGGGGAATCCGGCTGCGGGAAATCGACCCTTGGCAAGACGATCACCCGGCTGGTTTCGCCGACCAAGGGCCGTATCCTTTTCAAGGATGAGGATATCACGCATCTCGGCGACAAGGCACTGCGGCCGGTCCGGCGGCGGCTGCAAATGATCTTTCAAGATCCGTTCGGCTCGCTCAATCCACGTCAGAGCATCAAGGACATACTGGCCGCGCCACTCGTCGTCCATGGCTATGGCGATCGCGCGGCCAGAGCAAAACGGGTCGAAGATTTTCTCGACCGCGTCGGCCTTCCGCGTCATGTGCTGTCGCATTATCCGCATGAATTCTCCGGCGGCCAACGCCAGCGTATCGGCATCGCGCGTGCCCTGATCCTCGATCCCGAACTTGTCGTCTGCGACGAGCCGGTCTCGGCGCTCGATCGCTCGATCCAGGCGCAGATCCTGAATCTTCTGTCCGCGATGAAGACGGAGCTCAATCTCTCCTATCTTTTCATCTCGCATGATCTTTCGGTTGTGCGTTATTTCACGGACCGCGTGCTTGTCATGTATCTCGGGCGCATTGTCGAAAGCGCCGACAGCAAAACATTCTGGGCGCAGCCGAAACATCCTTATACGCATGCGCTCATTGATGCCGTGCCTGATCCGGACCGCCGCCGCCATGCCGCGCCGATTAGCGGCGACCTACCAAGTCCACGCAATATTCCTCCAGGTTGCCGTTTTCATCCGCGCTGCCCCTCTGTCACCGCTCTCTGCCGGACCGACGAGCCCGCCCTGCGCGCTCTGAGCCCCACGCATGAGGTCGCTTGCCACCACGCCAACACCATGTGAAGGGCGCCGCTTTCCGCAAACATAGAGGCGAAAGACAAGAGATTCTTATTGACAAGCTTAAGCTTATAAATACACTAAATTTATAGAATTTAATGACTAAATCATAATTCTTCCGGGAGGACCCAAGCATCGGCCGATCGATCAACAAGGTTGATAAGAAGCGGGAAGATTATGGACTGTGAAGCGCGGCGGCTCAGGAAGCGGCTCCTGTCGGGAGTATCTTCGACCTCATTCATGCTGGGCATTGCACTGGGGGCCCTCCCCCATGATCTGCACGCCCAGGACGCGCATGCAGGCATGAAAGGCATGCATATGGGTTCGGAGCCGGCGGCGGATAACGCTGCGCCGGCAAACGCGCAATCGACCACCGGCGCATCGGATGCGGGTCATGTCGATGATGTCGTCGTCACCGGCCAAGCCGCGCAAGATGACGGCGAAGCCTTGATGATGGAAGTGATGATGAAGACCCCGCGCGGAGGTGACGTCGTCACAGGCAAACAAGCTCAGCAGCAGCAGATCAGGCGCCTGACGGATGTGCAGCAAATCATTCCGAATTTCCGGCCGAACATCGCCCAGCCACGTCAATCCCGTCAGGCGATCCGTGGCGTTGGCATCGCCGCGGGTTCGGCGGGAACCGGCTCTCCTTCGGATACCGGCTATATGGTCGATAACGTGAGCTGGTTGTTCGCTGGCTGGCAATGGGGCAATTTGGTTGATTTCAGCTCGATCGAACTCATCCTCGGGCCGACGGGCACCGCCGGCGGTCACAATACGAATGTCGGCACGATCTCCATCCGCACGCAATTGCCATCCTTTGTCCCCAGCGCCACGGCCGAAACCACCGTGGGGAATTATAATCATATCATTGAAAACCTTGTTTTCACCGGGCCTCTCATCGACGACCGGCTGGCTTATCGCGTTACTTTCTACGTCGATAAGGGCGATGGCTGGATTCGCGACCAGGGCACGGGCACGACTTATCTCGATAACAACCGGCTTGGCTTTCGCGGACAATTGCTTGGTGTCGGCGATGGAATGACCGATCGCCTCATCTTCAATTTCAATGCCTCCAATGAACATGACGATTATCTTTTGGGCACGGTCGGTGACACGAGTCTGATCTATGCCAATGGCACGAGGCCCACGGCAACATTTTTCCAGAATATGCAAACCAAGCTCGGAAAGCAGGCCCTGACGACCAATCCTTATGCGCCTTATGCGACACGGATGGGCCGTGATCCGACGCACACATATACATTATCGAACGAATTGAACTGGCAGATCGGCCAAAACACCCTGACCGTCATTTCGGCCGGAGGCTATGGTTCCTTTGAGAATAATGGCTTCCAAGGTGTACAAAATACCACCCTTGGCTTCGGCGCCGAGGGCATGGGCGGCATGAATACCTATTTGTGGCAGGTTTCTCAGGAAGTGAGGCTCTCGTCTCCCACGGATCAGCCGGTAGAATGGAAAGCCGGCCTTTATTCCGTCTTCGAAAATGCCTGGGATAAAATGCATCATACCTATTTTGGCTGGGATTCTGCCGCTTGGCTGAATAATCCTGCGGCCATGCCTGGACTTTATACTAGATGGCACAACAATGCGCGGGATTTTCAAATTGCCGCCTACGGGCAAACGACCATCCATTTCGATCCAAGTTTCGCACTAACCTTCGGATTACGTGACAGCTACGATATCCGCTATGGATCAGATACATTTTACCCGATGTTCATTGAAGGGACGCCGTTCTCTCATGCACAGCAAGAGGCGGCGCTTATCCAGGCCGGTAGTTACGGTTCGGCCGATACAGGCGGTTTTACCAAATATCACAATGCCGTCACCGGAATCGTCAATCCGGAAATCAAGATCAATGACAACATCCGGCTGTGGGGCCTTATTGGCCGTGGCGACAAAGTCTCGGCGGTGAATACGCAAGACGTTCCGATTTACATCAATGGACAATTCAACGGCTTCACCCCGATGTTCAATAAGCCAGAAACGTCCTGGGATTACGAAATTGGCGTCAAGACGAGCTTTTTCGACGACAAATGGATTTCCAACGTCAATCTCTATTGGAACGATCTTTATAACTTCCAAGCGAGTTCCAACCAAACCTTCACGAGCCCGGCTGGCGTAGTCACAAACGTCGCTTTTCTCGCCAACGTGCCTCACGTCCGGCTGCGTGGCATCGAATTCGTCGAACGTCTGGCTATTAACGAGGAATTGAATTTTCACGCCACGGGCGCTTATACCGAAGCGCGCTATATCAGCTATCCCAATTCTCCGGCGCCACCCGATTTCGCCTTCTCCGGTGGGCCGGCGATTGTGTCTCTGTCGAATACCCGGCTCACGGGCATACCCTGGTGGTCGTTTTCGATCGGCTACAATTACGAACATCCAGTGGGTGCATTACTCCGTGATCTCGGAGACGCGTTCCATGTCGAACTCGGCGATTGGGCGAATGCCTCTCTGGTCGGTTACAGTTATGGCAATGTCGATTGGTTTTATAAGACACAATTGACCAGCCCCGTCTCTTATGTCCAATATTGGCAAGCACCTTATTCGATCGTCAATGCCGGCATAGGTCTGCGCACGGAGGACAATAAATATAGCCTGACCCTATGGGGCAAGAACCTGTTCAACGCCTTGCCTTTCACCTCCTGGGCTTATGGTAATGCGAACGCCTCGACGCAGGTCGGCATTTCCACATTGGGACCGCGCTTCTTCGGCGCGACAGTCATGATGACACTTTGGTAAGACGGTGGAGTCACCCAAATCGTGAGTGGTTTTCGCTCGATCCTCTGCCGGGCGTAATACCATGTCGATGGCAAGATCCCGCGCCAAAGTCAGGCTTCGATCGAGATTCCATCATTATTATAGATATATAGTTCACTCGTAACAATTAACGGGTTACGCCGAGCAATGCGTTACCGCGGATGATCATGACGATCCAAAAGCTCTCCAGTGTAAGGAGCGGCGCTACAATATGTATTCTTCGATGGAGACTTGGCACGGTGACACCCACTAGGATTTTATCGATCTGCCTTACCGCATTGCCACTTTCCATCATCCCACGTTCGGCTATGGCACAAACAGCCACGGATTCTTCCGTCGTTCAGGATGTCGTTGTCACAGCCCCGTCGCTTTCCGAGGTGCAAGCAACCGCGCGTCAATCCACAGCGGGGGCATCTTCTATCGTGACACAGCAGAGACTTGAGGCAAACCAAATTACCAACCTGGTACAAGCGCAAAGATTTCAACCAAGTTTACAATTCAAAGCACTCAATATTCAGAATCTGACTTATAACATACGCGGGTTCGGCAACGCCAGTTATAGTCAGCTTCTCGGTGTTTTCGGTGGCGTTCCTATTTACCTCGACGGAGTCTATCTACCGCGCCCCGGAGCCTCGACGATGGATATTGTCGGACTCAACGGTGTCGAAGTCCTGAAAGGTCCGCAATCGACTTCTGGCGGATGGGATAGCACAGGTGGCGTGGTCCTCATGACTACAGCTGCACCGACTTTCACTCCCGAGCAGAAACTCGAATTTTCCTATGGCAGCTATAATTTCGCTCGTTTAAGAGCCAGCATTTCTGGGCCAATCGGGGGAAGCGACAAAGCCGCATTCAGCGTCGGTTACCTCAATGTCGACCGAGAAGGGTATATTCCTGATGTCCATGATTTCAGTCATCGGTTCAACTCGTGGCATGACAAGAGCGTGCGCGCGCAAGTCCTGCTGCAACCTGACAACGATCTCAGCGTCCGCATGATCTTCGACTTTTCACGTGCGACACAGCAATGCTGTATCAATCTCTTCAATAGCGCCGTGACCAATTATGTAAATGGGGCGCCCGTGGCCAATAATTTCTATACACGCGCCGCTCGCTTCAACTATACACCCACCCCCAATCAGCTCGCGACCTATGAGAGCGATATCAGTGGTTACGTCTCGGAGGCAGTCATGGGCTATGGTGCCTCTGCCGAAGTCACTTATAATTTCAATGGGTACACTTTCTCCTCGCTCTCCGCCTTTCGTGGCTATGATTATTACCCGGATTGGCGCACGAGTCAGGTCATCGATATCGCAACCAATTATCACACGAACGGCTCCCCACGTGTGAAGTCGATCCAGGAAGAACTCAAGATTGCGACACCAAAAGGGCAAGCCGCCGAAGCAACTGCCGGTCTCTTCTATTATTATGAGGGCTTAAGAACCTGGGGCAACCGGCAATATGGGACACAGGCGGGAAGCTGGTTCGGTAATCCAGCATTTCTCGGCCAAGTAGACGATTTGGCCCTGAACGGCCTCACGACAATGAGTTTTGCACATAATTTTACCAATCAGATCGCACCCTTTATCCAGTCTGTATGGCACGCGACACCGGAACTCGATATCACGACCGGCCTACGCTATTCCTATACGGAAAGAGAAGGCTCAACCTGGGGTGTCACCAAAGGTGCCGATCTTTCTGGTTTGACTGGGGTCCAACAAAATGCCGCAGTCAATATGCGGCAAGCGCTCGGCGGCCCAGCCTATTCGCTGACCAATCCATTTTTTTCCTACGGCACGACGACGCATCAAGGCTTGGTTTCAGGCCTTGCTTCAGCCGCTTATCATTTCGCACCCGATCTTCTCGGTTATGCGCTTTATTCCCATGGCGGACGGCCCGGCGGTCCTAATATATCCACACAATTTCTGCCGACTGGAGCCCCGTTGACGATCAAGCCAGAAACCCTCGACAATTATGAGATCGGCTTAAAGAGTTCATTTTTTGACCAGCGCGTAATTGCCAATGTTGCCGCCTTTGTCATGGTAAATCGCAATTATATCACCTCTATCGCGGCTCTTACCTCACTCGGAACGACAACAAATTATCTCGCCAATGCCAATGCGGCGCGCGCCCGCGGCGTGGAAGTCGATATTCGCGCCAAGCCGACCGAAGATTTGAACTTTATCTTCGCGGGCGTTTACAACGATGCTCGGTTTACGGATTTCAAGAACGGGCCTTGTCCGTTCGAACAGACCAACCAACAGACGGCGGCAAACCCCTATTGTGATATGACAGGTAAACCTCTGTCTCTTGTCTCGCGCTGGACCTTTACGGTCGGCGGTGAATATAGCCACACGTTCGATGAAACAATCGAGACACTCGGCAAGCCAGTGACGACCTTCATCGGCGCAGACTTTTCCTATCAGAGCAAATTCTATTCAAATCCTGACGATTCACTCTACAGTGTTATAAACGGTTACGGTCTCCTGAATCTGCATGCCGGTCTCCGAGCTAACGACGACAGTTGGAATTTTACCGGCTGGGTGCATAACGCGTTGAACAAACATTATTTCACGACATTATCAGCAGCGCTTTATCCAGGTGCGGGAATTGTTGGCGGCAGTGTTGGCGATCCCATCATGGCCGGCTTGACATTGGCCGGCAAATTTTAAGCAAAAGCCTATTGGACTTGATCGAGCGATTGCCCATCACGCGACTCATGCAAAGCCTCCGTCCCGTCATTGCGCGGGCTACACCTTAACCAGTCAGACTCAGCAAGAGCTGTGTCAGCAATGACTTACGATCCATCCGAAACTTGACATGAGAAAATCCTATAAATACTATATAAATAATTTATTATACTGAAGAAGCTATTCCTGGCTCGGCTAGCAACGGAGACCTGCTGGCCCATAAGCAGTTCACGAAACACAGACGGAATGACGAAATGAGCGAAAGGCAGCTTCGCATCAATGTCAACGTGATCACGTCCGGATCGCATCCTGGCGCCTGGAGAGCTCCAGAAGGTCATCGCTTTGGTTTCGTGGATGTCGATCATTATCAACAAGCGGCCCGTATCGCCGAGCGCGGTCTTCTGGATGCCGTCTTCCTCGCCGATCAAGTCTCCATGGCGCCGGATATCGGATCGGGGCCTGGATGGGGCATCATGGATCCGGTCGTAACCGTCGGCGCCATGGCTGCTGTCACCCAATGGATCGGCTTTATCGCGACCGCCTCGACCACGTTCAACCATCCCTACAATATAGCGCGGACGTTTGCTTCGCTCGATCATGTTACACGCGGACGGATCGGCTTGAACCTCGTCACGACGATGGCCGATGAGGCAGCCTCCAATTTCGGACTGTCAATATTACCTGTTCGCGATGATCGCTATACACGCGCCGCAGAATTCGCGGATGTCGCCATTGCTTTATGGGATAGCTGGGAAGATCTCGCACTCGTCGCGGATCAAACGACAGGTATCTTCGCGGATATGAGCCGCATCCATAAGATCAACCATGTCGGACCGAATTTTTCCGTGGCCGGGCCGTTGCAGGTGCCGCGTTCCCCACAGGGACGACCTTTGCTCGTTCAGGCCGGCGGCTCGCACCAAGGTCGCGATCTCGCGGCCCGCTATGCCGATGCCATATTCAGCGCCTCACATTTGATCGACGAAGGCCGAACTTATTATGCCGATATCAAGGAACGCGCGCGTCGTTTTGGCCGCGATCCGGATTCGATCGCTGTTCTCCCCGGTCTGTCCCTGATCATCGGCGGAACCGAGGCGGAGGCCAAGGCACGCAAAAAAGAACTCGATGAATTGGCGGGACTGAGCGACCAACGTCTGTTGCGGCTTTTCGCCAATCGCGTGGGTCTTGAACCGGAAGAGATTGAGATCGACCGGCCTTTCCCCGCCGAACATTTGAACAGGCTCTCGCTGCATCCTCGCTCACACGGATTTGCCGATGCGATTCTCGCTTTAGCCAAGGATAGGACGATGACCGTTCGGGAATTGATCGATCACGGTGTCGGGCACAGGCGCGTCGTCGGTTCTCCCGAGCAGGTTGCCGATACGATGGAGGAATGGTTCAAGGGCAGAGCGGCCGACGGGTTCAATATCATGTGCGACATCTTCCCCTCGGGCCTTGAGGCCTTCGTCGATCATGTGATCCCCATCCTGCAACGTCGTGGTCTGTCCCGTCGCGAATATAGCGGAAAGACGCTACGCGACCATTATGGTTTGCCCCGCCCTGCGAGTATTTACGAAACACCACTCACCAAGGGGGTGGATCATCTGCATCGAGCCGCTTCATAAAAGCGGCCGGCTTTGGATTTGATGCTAGGTGTTTGATCCCGGGCTTTGATGGTGCATTCTTATCCCGAGACTGGAAGGATGCGCTATGGGACAAGTTCTGCACGGGTGCGCCACCACGACGGAGGCGGTCCGTCGAGCGATACAAAATAGTCAAGAGAGCCTGAGAGCGCTCGCCAAGCGCTATGGCATCAATCAGAAGACTGTCGCCAAGTGGAAAATGCGGAAGACTGTCACCGATCTCCCAACCGGCCCGAAAGATGCCAAGTCGACCGTCCTCTCGATTGAAGACGAGGCGATCATCGTCGCCTTCCGCAAGCACACCCTGCTGCCGCTCGATGATTGCCTTTACGCTCTGCAGGCCACAATCCCGCACCTGACGCGATCATCGCTGCACCGCTGCCTGCAGCGCCACGGCATCAGCCGGCTGCCTGATGTCGAAGACGGCAAGCCCGCGAAGCAAAAGTTCAAGACCTATCCGATCGGCTTCTTCCACATCGATATCGCCGAAGTCCAGACCGCCGAGGGCAAGCTTTATCTCTATGTCGCCATCAAGACCCTGAAAGGCCTGCCCCCTACGAGTTCATCTGCAAAATCTGGACAGAGGACCAAAATCGATTCAAACTCAATCCGCTCCATCACATGCCGGGACTAAACAACTAGCAAAGCATAAAACCACGGACACAAACGCTTCCATGTGTTCGTATACAAAATTTACGATGCGCCTGAATCGCTCATCACGCCAGCAGATCCTCGAAGATCAGGGCAAAAAAATCATCGAAAGGTTGGTGGATTTTGGCGATTCGTGCACGCATGAGAGTGCCCTGCCAAGCACAGATCATGAAACGCGCCAGACGTTCAGGGTCCTTGGCCTGCGAGAGCTTTCCGTCGATTTGCGCCTGACGCAATAGGGAGGTGATGGCGGTGCTCCATCGCGTCATGGCGTGATCCAAGGCGGTGCGCATATCTGGATAATGGTCTGCCATTTCCGAAGTAAAATTGGCGATCATGCATCCGCGCGCAAAATCCAAATCCTTATTTCGCTCTATGAGATATTCGAAATGCGCGCGCAATCGCTCGAGTGGTGGCCTATCACCCTCGAAGAGCATACCGACACGAACTGCGTCGACATAACGCTGCAACACTTCGAGAGCCAGAGCCTCTTTGGTTTTGAAATGATTGTAGAATGATCCCTTGGGTGCACCGGCGGCGTCGGTGATGTCCTGGACGCTGCATCCAAGGAAACCTTGCTCATGAAAACATTCCAGGGCCGCGTCGATGATCTTTTCACGCAGACTGGGTCGAGCCATCCCGCTTCCTTCCTTATTTATCTGACTGGTCATATTAAATAGAAGCATTTTTCGGGATGATCAAGCATCAGTCAGGCGCCTTTTTCCGATGCAATGTTTGCTTCACTGTTCTCGATGCAGTCCGTGAGCTTTTCGTGAGCGGGTGATCCCTGATCCAAGAGATCACTGGGACCATTTATCATAGACAGACGAATAATCATCCACATGCGCGAAATAGCGCAATGCCCTTTCTCTTGCTGCGTCAGCCCGTTCGCGACCCTGCCGTGTGGCAGAATGGGCAGACCGGCCCTCGCTCACCGCATCGGTGTTCGAGCTATGGCGTCCATCCACGATGAACTCGCCGGAATCGCTGCGCGGGGAACGGATGAAAATCTTACCACCCAGTTCAGCGGCGCGTACAGCCAGCGCATCATAATGCTCCTGCGCCGTGGCGATCTGGGGCGCTGCGGTGGCAATGAAGAGAGAAGAGACGAGAAGAATAGAGCGGGGGTAGTTCATGGTCGAAATCCTTCTTTGTGACGAAGCGGGACGCTTCGTTCTGAATATTAATATGACCGGTCATATTGATATTGTCAAGCGGGTTCTGCCTGATGCAGAATTTTAGAGACCTCGAAGTCTGGTTACGGGACATCATTGGGATCAAATACATCAAGCCATTGCTGGGCATGCATCGCGATGAGAAGGCGGAGCCACGTAGTACCGACTGCATTTCTGCCTGATCAGTGTCGACCCAAGGGGTGAAGTCCATATCGACAGAACAGGGTGCTGGCGTTGACGCCTCCAAAGCCAAAGCCATTGGAGATAGCGTAATCCATACGCATCGGCCGGGCTTTATTCGCCACGAAGTCGATTCCCGCGCCCACCGGATCTGGTGCATCTAAATTGAGTGTGGGTGGAGCGATTTGATTCCGGAGCGCCAGAATCGTGAAGATGGCCTCCAGTCCGCCAGCCGCTCCTAGCAGATGTCCAGTTGCTGATTTTGTGCTGCTGACCGCAATTCCACCATCTGCTCCAAAAACGGATTTGATCGCGGCCATCTCACTCTTGTCGCCCAGTTGCGTCGAGGTTGCATGGGCGTTCAAATGTTGAATGTCCGATGGGGAGATCCCAGCCTGAGCGATCGCCTGTTGCATGGCCCGTTGCGCCCCTTCTCCATCCTCTGGTCCGGATGTGATGTGGTAGGCATCAGCGGTCGTCCCGTAACCGACCAATTCGGCCAATGGCAGCGCCTTGCGCGCGAGGGCATGATCAAGCGCTTCAATCACCAAAATGCCGGCGCCTTCGCCCATGACGAAGCCATCGCGCGAGATATCGAACGGCCGAGAGGCCTGCGCGGGCATGTCATTGAAACGGGTCGCCAGAGCACGCGCCGCGGCGAAGCCGCCGAGACTGACGCTATCGATGCAAGCTTCAGTGCCACCGCAGACAGCAACATCGGCTTCCCCTCCGCGAATGAGTCGCGCAGCGTCGCCGATCGCCTGCACACCGGCCGCGCAAGCCGTCACTGGCGCCCCGATTGGTCCCTTGAAACCGAAGCGGATCGAAATATGCCCGGCCGCGAGGTTTACGAGGAACGACGGGATCGTGAAGGGGGAGAGCCGCCTCACACCATGCCGCTCCACTGTTCGCACGGCCTCGGTGATCGCCGGAAAACCACCGATGCCGGAGGCAATGATGGTCGCGGTCCGCTGCTGCTCTTCGGCCGAGCGGGGCTCCCAGCCCGCTTGCGCCAGCGCTTCCTTCGCGGCCGCAAGGCCGAAAAGGATGAAGCGGTCCATCTTCCGTTGTTCCTTCGGCAGAACGACGGCATGAGGGTCCAAACCAGCCGTGTCGTCTGTATGCGACGGGACCATCCCACCGATCTTGACCGGAAGGTCCGCTACGATTTCTTTCGGCAGGCACCGAATACCGGACTGGCCTGCCAGAAGCCGTGACCAGCTTGCCTCCACACCGGCAGCGAGGGGGCTGACTGCGCCCATGCCTGTGATAACAATACGTCTCATTGGTCGCCTCGATTTTTTGTTTTTATTCAGCAGCCATCGCGTGATGGCTGGGCACTCCGGCGACGGCTTGCCCCGCGTGAAATTGTGCCGCTGCGCTTGGCTTGATCCGGAACCATGCGACGTACAGCGCAGGTAAGAACAGCAGAATCAACACAGTACCAACTGCAGTACCGCCAATCAGCGTGTAGGCCATCGAGCCCCAGAATACGGAATGGGTGAGCGGAATGAAGGCGAGCACTGCGGCCAGCGCCGTCAGCATGACGGGCCGCGTGCGCTGCACGGTGGCTTCAATAACGGCGTGATAGTCGTCGAGACCCGCAGCCTGATTTTCCTTGATCTGTTCGGTCAGGATCAGCGTGTTGCGCATCAGGATGCCGGCGAGTCCGATAAGACCCAGGATGGCGTTGAAACCGAAAGGCTGGTTGAAGATCAGCAGCATCGGGACCACGCCGACGAGACCGAGGGGGCCCGTCAACATCACCATCGCCATGGTCGAGAATGAACGGACCTGCAACATGATGAAGATCAACATGGCGGCGAGCATGGCTGGGAAGACTTTCCCGAGCGCAATGTTGGCCTTGGTCGCCTCCTCGATGGAGCCGCCCATCTCGATGCTATAGCCGGCTGGCAGGGTAGCGATCAGCGGCTGGAGCGCCGTCATGATCTGCTTGGAGATTTCAGGAGGCTGGGTCGCTTCATTGATGTCCGAGCGGATCGTGATCGTGGGTATCCTGTCCCGCCGCTTCATGATCGGCTCTTCCTGCCGGATTTCCGAATGGCCGATCTGGTCGAGCGGAATGCGATGGCCGCCGCGGCTTGTCAGCGAGAAATCCGCCAGCTTGGCCGGATCCAGGCGCTCGCCGCCGGCGCTGCGGGCGACGACAGCCACGTTGCGAATGTTTTCCCGGACCTGCGTGACGGTGACCCCGGTGAGAAGGAACTGGAGTTGCTGTGCGGCCTCGGCTGGCGAGAGACCGATGAGATTCAACCGATCCTGATCCGGAATGAAGCGGAGCACGGGCGCGCGGTTGCCCCAGTCGCGGTTGGCCAGCCTTACGTCTGGAACATTACGCATGATCTCAAGGGCTTTTTCAGAGATGTCATACAGCTTGGCCGGATCGGGCCCCATGAGGCGGAATTCGACGGGAAATGGCGTGTAGGGTCCGAACACGAGTTGCGTGACGCGTACATAGGCTTCAGGCGCGAGCCCATCCGACACAGCTTCACGCAGCCGGTGTTTCAGGTCCTCGCGCGCCTCGGCATCCGTCGTGAGCACGACGATCTTCGCAAAGGAGGGATCCGGCAATTCCGGTGACATTGCCAGAAAGAAACGGGGCGCGCCTTGGCCGATATAGCTCGTGACGATCTTCGCTTCGGTCTGCTGTTGCAGCCAGCGTTCGATCTTCTCGACAGCATTGGTGGTCGTTTCGATACTGGTCCCTTCCGGCAGGCGGACTTCGACGAGCACTTCTGGCCGGTCGGAGGTCGGGAAGAATTGCTGCTTGAGGGCACCCATCCCGACGACAGCCGACAGGAAAGCAATGCCGACGGCAACACAGGTCAAGATTTTGTAACGGACGGTGAAGGTGATGAGCTTCCGCAGCCGCCGATAATTCGGCGTGTCGTAGATCGCCTGGTGACCGCCCTCGATCGGCTTGATCGTCGGCAGCATCTTGACGCCGAGATAGGGCGTGAAAATCACCGCCACCAGCCAGGAGACGATCAGAGCGAAGCCGACGACCCAGAAGATGTTGCCCGCATATTCGCCGGCGGTCGAACGGGCGAAGCCGACGGGCAGGAACCCGGCCACGGTCACGAGCGTGCCAGACAGCATCGGAGCCGCCGTGTGGCTCCAAGCATAGGCCGCCGCCTTGATGCGATCCATGCCCTCTTCCATCTTCACGAGCATGACCTCGATGGCGATGATGGCATCGTCCACAAGCAGGCCGAGCGCGAGAATGAGGGCACCGAGCGTGATGCGGTCGAAGAAGCGGCCAGTTTCCAGCATGATGAGGAAGACGACGGCAAGTGTCAGGGGGACCGCTGCTGCCACGACGATGCCGACACGCCAACCGAGGCTCACCAAGCTGACCAGTAAGACCACGCCAAGCGCCATGACAAATTTCAGCATGAATTCGCCGACCGCCGAGGCGATGTTCACGGCCTGGTCGGTCACCTTGGCGAGGGTCATGCCGAGAGGAAGCGTCCGCGCGATAGCCGCTGATCGGTTCTCAAGCGCTTTACCAAGGTCGAGACCGTTCCAGCCCGCCTGCATGACGACCGAAAGCATGATGGCCGGTTCGCCTTCATGACGGATAAGGAAGGTGGGCGGGTCCTCGTATCCGCGACGGATTTCCGCGATATCGGAAAGTTTCAGCGTCCGTCCGCCGGCAACGATCGGCGTATCCGCGATCGTCTGGAGGCTATCGTAGGCACCGTCAAGGCGGATAAAAACTTGCGGGCCGCGCGTATCGATCGAGCCCGCCGGTGTGACATTGTTCTGACGCTGCAAGGCCGAGGAAATATCCTGTGCCGACACGCCGAGCGTTGCCAGCTTCGCATAGGAAAACTCGACGAAGATCTGTTCGGGGCGCTCGCCGAGGATGTTGATCTTCTTGACGCCGGGGACATGCAGAAGATCCTGGCGGATGACCTCTGCCTGACGCACGAGTTCGCGCATTGGCATGCCCTTGGCCTTCAGCGCATAAAGAGCAAAGGCCACGTCCGAATATTCGTCGTTGACGTAGGGACCAAAGACACCGGGAGGAAGATTGCGCGCTTCGTCGCCAAGTTTCTTGCGCGCCTGATAGAATTCCTCCTGAACCTCAGAAGGGGGCGTACTGTCCTTGAGCGTGACCGTCAGAAAGGCGTAGCCTGGCCGTGTCATCGTCTCGACACGGTCGTACCAAGTCAGTTCCTGGATCCGCTTTTCGAGCGGTTCGGCAACGAGCTCCTGCATTTCGCGAGCGGTCGCACCTGGCCACACGGTGGTGACCGTCAGGGTCTTGACGGTAAAGGCAGGGTCTTCCGCGCGTCCAAGCAGGACAAAAGCCAAGGCGCCGGCGCTCGCGAGAAGCATAATGAAGAACAAGGTGACGGCTCGCTCACGTACGGCGACGGCGGAAAGATTGAAGCTCATCAATAACCCTCCTTCTCGACAGAGGTCCTGATGCTGTCGCCGTCATGCAGCAGATGAGCGCCAAGGGACACAATCGACTCCCCAGCCTGAAGCCCGGAGACCACGGCGGTTTCCTCGCCCAGCCGGTGAATGGTGATCGGCTTGAAGCGGACGGTGGATGAAGCTTGATCCACGACCCAGACTCCGATCTTGTTGCCATCATCGAAGACAGCCCCCACGGGCACTTCGACTCCGGGCGCATTTCCGTCATTCGCTACTCTGATCGTGACGGTCGCTCCGAGCGGAGCCAGGGCAGCGTCACCCTCGAGCACATAGCGCGCTTCATAGGTGCGCGTCTGTGGATCGGCCGTGTCGGACAATTGCCGTAGCCGCGCTGACCAGCGCCGCTGCCCTGTGCCATAGATACTTGCTTCCGCCGTCGTGCCGATCGCCGGGTGCATGGTTTCGGGAAGAGCGACAATGGCCTCGCGAGGTCCCGCATGAGCAAGCCGCACCACGGTCTGCCCGGCGGCGACGACCTGTCCCGGTTCCCCCAATGTCTCCATCACTGTCCCGTCGGCATCTGCTTTCAGGACCGAATAGGTTGCCTCGTTTTCCGCAACCCGCGCTTCTGCCTCCGCCGCAGCAAGTTGCGCCGTCGTCGTATCCAGGGCGGCCTTTGCAATTTCGTAGCGCTGCCTTGGCGTATAGCCGGTCGCGACCAGGGAGGCATATCGCTTCTCGTCGGCGCTCACCTGAATCAAGGCAGCGCGCGCGGCGGCAACAGCGTTTTGCTTGGCCACCATGGCGAGGTGCAGATCGTTCTCGTCGATCCGCATGAGGGGTTGTCCAGCTTTCACCTGCTGGCCGGTATCCACGAGACGCTCGATGATCTTGCCGGGCACGCGAAAACCGAGATTGCTTTGCACCCGCGCGGCAATCGTCCCGGTGAAGCCACGTTGGGAGAGGCCGGCATGCACGGTTTCGGTGACTTTGACGAGTGGTGATGCCGTTCGGGGATCGTTGTCAACGGACGGATGCGCTGACCCTGAGGCAAAGGAGAAGGTCGCCGCGCCAGCCGCGGCCAGAATGACGGCGCCGGAACCAAGACCTAAAAGGAGACGTGTATGTTTCATGGCGGGGTACCTCGGTCATTGAGGCATAAAAATAGATTGCACTCACAATCTATATCAGGCATAGATTGTGAGTGCAATCTAATTAGCGAGGATAAAAATGAGGGTCAGCCGTGCGCAGGCGGCCGAAAACCGTCAGAAGGTGATTGATGTGGCGAGCCGACTTTTCCGAGAGAGGGGCTTAGATGGAATCGGCCTCAACGATCTCATGAAGGGGGCTGGGCTAACGCAAGGGGGCTTTTATAAGCAGTTCGAGAGCAAGGAAGATTTGGTGGCGCAGGCCTGCACGCGCGCGATCCAGACAAAGCTCGAGCAATGGTCTGCTATTGCTGAGAAGGATCAGGAGCATCCCTTCGCGGCGTTGATCGGTTTCTATCTCAATCTGGAACATCGTGATGCGCTGGAGGATGGCTGCCCGCTCGTCGCGCTCGGTTCGGATGTTGGACGGCATGGATCTGAAGTGAAGGCCGCATTCGAGGCCGGCATCAGGGCGCATCTTGAGATTTTGGACCGCTATATGCCCGTGGCTGACGGCGAGAATCCGCGTAAGAAATCCATGGCTGTGCTTGCGACGATGGTCGGTGCCCTCCTGTTGTCGCGCATCGTAAGCGATGAAACTTTGTCGAAAGACTTTCTTGATTCGGCGCAGGAAGAGATCCAGCACATCGTTACAGACTGATTTTGAAGAAACGGTCCTCATCAGAAATTCGATACCGGATGCTACTCCAAGTTCGAATTTCTGTATTTCAAGTGGGGTCGCAAGCCAGGATGTAGATGCCCAAAATGTTGTTCTTTCGAGGCCTGGGATGAGCAACTGACAGTGCTCATCGCCGTACTCACTGTCATCTCGCCCACACATCCAGTGTTCTTGGCAGCGTTCTTTGGACCGATAGCTTACATCTTGATTGGCGAAACAGCCATGAGCGCCTTGCCTGCTCTGGTCTCTCACCCAGCGCTTCATGCGATCTTGCTTCAGGGTGAAGCCCTTCACCGCAGATCGCCCCGCTGGGATCTCCGAAGACATCTTTTCACC
Source organism: Beijerinckia indica subsp. indica ATCC 9039 (assembly GCF_000019845.1). Lineage (NCBI taxonomy): Bacteria > Pseudomonadati > Pseudomonadota > Alphaproteobacteria > Hyphomicrobiales > Beijerinckiaceae > Beijerinckia > Beijerinckia indica. The sequence goes on from NC_010581.1 coordinate 2,929,693, forward strand.
TGCTTCAGTTATTGAAGCGCAAGGAGAACAACCATGACATCCGACTATACCGAGACATGGGCAGACGCGGCCCAAATCGACTACATCTCGCTCTCGTCCAATCGACGTCTGCGATATCTCAGGTCCGGAACAGGTTCACCGCTTGTCCTTATGCACACACTGCGGACGCAACTCGATTACTTTCAGCGGCTGATCCCATTATTAACCGACCGGTTCACAGTCTATGCCGTCGATCTGCCTGGCCTCGGCTGGTCTGACATCCGGCCTGGGGTCCATTACGAGGAACCTGCCATTCGTCGAGACATGGTCGAATTCATCGAAAAGCTCGCCCTGACGGATCTCACTGTCGCCGGAGAATCGATGGGTGCCACCCTCGCGCTGAGCATCGCCGCCGAGCTCGGGTCCAGAGTCAAGCGCGTCGTCGCACTCAACACATATGACTATCCGCAGGGCGTCGAAAGGGCGAACATCCTCGCGTCGGTGGTGATCAAGATGATGCGCATTCCCGGGATTGGATTGATGGTGTCTAAACTGGAGAACGAGTTGATCTTGAGCGGAATCCTCCGCGGCGGCTTCTATGATCCGAAAATGCTTCCAAAGGATTTCGTCAAAGAGCTCATCAGAAGCGGGCACAGAGCTGGATATCCAGGGGTTGAGACGGCCTACCTCCACGCTCTGAACAGCTTCATCGCTGCCCGGAAGGTCTATGGCCGCATAAGCGCGCCAGTAACCCTCGTTTATGGTGATCACGACTGGTCCAAGCCTGCGGAGCGGGAAGCGGTAGCTCGGCTCGTGCCGGGAAGCCAAATGCTCACGCTGGCCAGAACCGGACACTTCGCATCTCTGGAACATCCCGATCAAGTCGCGAAAATCCTGATAGGTGCGGCTGCAGAAAACTGAAGTCGTCCTCTCATTTGGGCCGATCTAGACCGGATACATTGGGAACCGACTCACTTGGCTCGCGCAAATCGCGCGTTAATTGAAGCATGAGGATAGGAGAAGTCATGGCGAATAATCCAACCGTAATGCGCGCTTCTTGTGAGTGCGGAACATGTGTCGTGGAAGCGAAACAGGCCCCCAGGGTTCGCCTCAATTGCCACTGTACGATCTGTCAGGCGTTCACCGGCGACACTTATTCTGACGTAATGGTCCTTCCGGCTTCACAAGCTGTGTTGAGGAACGAAGACCAAATCTTCTATCAGAAATACAAACGGTTCGGATTCCCACCGCCAAATCTCAGACGTGGCCGCTGCAGAAAATGCGAAAAACCATTCATCGAAACGTGGGGTTTCGGAAACTACAATATCCTATTGTTCATCAGGGTAGCTTGCATTGATCAAAAAGAAGCGCTTCCGTTGCCAGAGGGGCACTTGTTCTACGAACATCGCTTTAAAGATATAAACGATGGGATCGCTAAACACGAAGGTTATTTCGACAGCCTGCGGGCGCTAGCAAAAATGATTGTGCATGCGCTTTAGGAACTGAACGCCTAGCCGCTGGTGATGATTTTCTTCATGGGTGACGGGCGATCGCGTCGAGCTCGTAGTCGGTACCTGCGTTGATCTGAGCGAGGACAGACGAGAGAGGATAGTAGGATGCTGCTGATCGCCGCTATGACGCCGGAGATCATGAAGATGATGATCTCTTCAGCTCTGTGGGCCATATGGCCGCGCAAATGGTCGAGGCCGGCGCAAATGGTCTCGTCATCTTCAACCGCTTCATCGAGCCGGATATCGATCTCATCCGCATGCAGCTTTCACGGGAGCTGGAACTCAGCCAGCCTTCGGAAATGCGGCTGCCGCTTTTGTGGACCGCTATCTTGTCGGGGCGCGTTCATTGCTCTCTGGCCGCATCGACTGGCGTGGAGACAGCCGACCAGATCATCAAATATCTGCTCGCGGGAGCAGATGTCGTCATGACGACATCGGCCTTGCTGCGCCACGGTCCCGGCTATGTTCGTACCCTGCTCGACGGCCTCACTGCCTGGCTCGACGCGCGCGGCATCGATTCACCCAACAAAATGCGCGGCGTCATGAGCTGGAGCCGAATCCGCGAAACCGGCGCCTATGAACGTGCCAATTACATTCAACTCATCGAAGCTTATAGCAGCGCTCATCTGTTGGACGGCCATTAATCGGAGAGCGGCAATAATCCATACTCATTCTGATGCGTCGGCCGCGCCACGAGGGCTTTGCTTGACTTTATATAAAATCTATAAAATATATGTTTTAATCTGTCTCATGCGGTTTAGTTTGTCCAGTTCCGCATCGATATGAGCTCTCTCCGTCTTGATCCAAGGCTTTCTGATGAATGCTCTTGTCTTTCTTCAGCGCGATTGCCACAAGATCGAGGGGAAAGTTGCGATCCGAGACGCACTGATCCGCTTCGCGAGCGTCAACAAGACTTACACGACACTCGCGATAGGGCCCAACGTGCTCCACTGCGATGAGGCGGCTTCCGCGCTCGATCCTGAACCACCGCTGCGATCCTGTGCCTGCTGGCAGCGATCAATCGCGATCTCGCTATCACCATTATTCTCATCACTTACGAAATGGCCGTCATTTACGCGATGGCGCATGAAGTCGCCGTGCTCGAAGCCGGACGGGCGCGTAATTACACGCTCACATGTTTGGTGCGCTCTGGTTCATGAATTCATTCATGTCATGTGTCATATCTTCGCAAGAGGGAATTGCCATGAGTGCAAAACGTCAATTAACCCTCAATTTGTTCATCTATCCAGGTGGACATCATGAAGCTGCGTGGCGTCATCCAAATTCATCGCCTGATGATCTTCTCGATATTGCCTTCTATCAAGATCTCGCGAAACGCGCGGAGGAAGCGACCTTCGATTCCCTGTTCTTTGCGGATGGGCCGGTCCTCGCTGACAATATCCGCTATGCTTCGCGCTTTCGTGTCGAACCGATCACTTGGCTTGCGGCGATCGCTGGCGTTACCCGATCGATCGGTTTGATTGCGACGGCTTCGACCACTTATTTCGAACCCTATAATCTTGCGCGCCTGTTTGCCTCGCTCGATCATCTGAGCCGGGGGCGTGCAGGCTGGAATATCGTCACGACATCGGCGGGGCAGGCGGCGCAGAATTTCGGCCTCTCCGAACATCCAGCGCATACCGAGCGTTATGAGCGCGGCAGGGAATTTGTTGAACTCATCACTAAGCTCTGGGATAGTTGGGAAGATGATGCCGTGGCGGCGGACCAGGCTTCCGGTCTCTTTGCTGATACAAGCAAGATCCATTTTGTCGATCATATCGGCCGGCATTTTCGCGTGAAGGGACCGCTCAATATCCCGCGCTCGCCGCAGGGCAGGCCTGTCTACGTCCAAGCTGGCTCATCCGAGGATGGCCGGCTTTTCGCGGCGCAATATGCGGAAGCGATCTTCACCGCACATCAAACGATTGAGAGCGCTCGGAATTTTTATGCCGACATCAAGAAACGCGCAGCGGCTTTTGGCCGTCATCCGGATCATGTGAAGATTCTGCCCGGCATCAGTCCTTTTATCGGCAGTACGGAAGCCGAGGCGCGCCGGCTCGAAGAGGAATTTGATGCTTTGATCCAGCCGGATTATTCGCTGACGCAACTCAACCGCATGCTCGGAATCGATCTGTCCTCTTTCGATCTCGATGGTCCCTTCCCGCGTCATCTTCTCGATCGTGATGGCGCTATCGGCGTCGCGAGCCGGTTTCAGCTCGTGGCCGATATTATCGATCGCGAGAATCCAACGATACGCCAGCTCATTCAGCGTCTTGCCGGTGGACGCGGCCATTATGTCAAGGCGGGGACGCCGGAGCAGATCGCCGACGAGATCCAACTCTGGTTCGAAAATGGCGCTGCGGATGGTTTCAATGTCATGCCTCCCTGGTTGCCCGGTGGTTTCGACGTCTTTGCGTGTGAAGTCGTGCCGCTGCTGCGCAAACGTGGGCTCTTCCGCGACCATTACGAGGGGACGACCCTGCGTGATCATTATGGATTGCCACGTCCCGAAAGCCTTTTCGCAACTCCCGTGCGCGCGAGCGCCTGACTTCACTGGAGAAAATCATGCCAGATTATCGCTATCTCGGCCGTAGTGGCCTGAAAGTTCCCAAACTCAGTCTCGGTACGATGATGTTTGGCGGCCAGACGGATGAAGCGACATCCTTGCGCATCATTCACAAGGCCTTTGCACAAGGCTTCAATTTTCTCGATACAGCGGATGTCTATAATGCCGGCCGCTCGGAGGAAGTCGTTGGCCAGGCGGTGCATGGTAATCGCGACCGTTATACGATCGCCACCAAATTCACCAATCCGGTCGGGACCGAAAATAGCGTCAACCAAAGCGGATCTTCGCGGAAATGGATTTTCGAGGCGGTCGAGAACAGCCTCAGACGTCTGCGGACCGATTATATCGATATTCTCTATTTCCACCGCGCGAGTTTCGACGAGCCCTTGGGCGAGGCCGTGCGGGCTGTCGCTGATCTCATTCGCCAGGGCAAGATCCGCTATTTCGCCGTCTCGAATTTCCGCGGCTGGCGCATCGCGGAGATCGCGCATCTCGCCGACCAGCTCAATATCGACCGGCCAATCGCCAGCCAACCGCTCTATAATCTGGTCGGTCGCAACGCGGAGACGGAACAATTGCCGGCCGCGGCCTTCTACGGACTTGGCGTCGTATCCTATAGCCCGCTGGCGCGTGGTGTCTTGACCGGCAAATATGATCCGACGGCTGCACCTTCGCCGGAGTCACGGGCCGGGCGTCAGGATCGCCGCATTCTGGAAACGGAATGGCGCCCAGAATCTTTGCTCATCGCGCAACAGATCAAGCATTATCTCGAACAGCGCCGTATACCACCGGCGGCTTTCGCGCTGGGCTGGGTCTTGAACAATAAACTCATTACCGCTGCTATCGCCGGCCCGCGCACGGAGGAGCAATGGGATCTCTATGTCCAGGCGCTCGACTATGCCTTTACCCCAGAAGACGAAGCCCTGGTCGAGGGTCTCGTCGCGCCGGGGCATACATCGACGCCCGGCTATAATGATCCCGGCCATCCTATAGAGGGGCGTATTCCCTTTATCGGCGAACCGCCGCAATTCGAACGCGGTGTCATCAATAGACCCGCGAAACTCGTCGTCGCGGCGTGAAGATGAGAGGAGGGGGATTACCCTCCTTTTTCTTCGGGAACGGAGAACCTTAGATGTTTGATCCCGGGCTTTGATGGTGCATTCTTATCCCGAGACTGGAAGGATGCGCTATGGGACAAGTTCTGCACGGGTGCGCCACCACGACGGAGGCGGTCCGTCGAGCGATACAAAATAGTCATGTCTGGACGGTGCCCGCCGATCAAGGGATTTCTTTCGGCAATGCGATCGTTGGAGATGCGGTCATGTCTCCGGCCTCTTTGCTGCGGTTATCGCTGGGCCCTGATGGTTTCCGCTGACCTTTATTCCTGATCAAGAGATCGAGCTCAGGGCTCCGACTATTTTGCAGGTTTTCAAGGCCTATCCTCGTTCGCTTCCCATCACCTCACGAGCACCCCGGATCTTTCATCTTCAGGTTTACGCTGAAGAAAAGCGTTTGCTTCCTTTCAGGCTGGCATTTTCCCATAACTTGCCTCGCCGCGCATGATCGCGAAAGCGATGCGGGCAAGCTTGTTCGCAATGGCCACGGCGACAAGCTTAAAGGGCTTGGTGTCCAACAATCTATCTGCCCAGGTTCTCAGTGCATCGGTGCTGGACCGGCGATGGTAGAGAACAGCATGTGCTCCGACCACAAGCAACTTCCGTAAATATCGGTTGCCCATTTTGGAAACCCGCCCCAAACGCTCCTTTCCACCAGAGGACGCTTGCCTTGGGGTAAGGCCAAGGAACGCAGCAAACTCGCGCGGACCCGAAAAAGCCGAGACATCCTGTACGCTCGCTGCGAAAGCCGAGGCGGTGATGGGGCCTATTCCTGGAACCGTCATCAGGCGGCGAGCCATTCCATCGGACCTGGCAATGGCGAGGATCGCGCGGTCACTTTGCCCGATCTCTTCATCAAGCTGAACCAGTTGCCGGACCAATGGCTCCAAGGCTGAGCGCACAATGGCAGGAACTATGTCGTTCTCTTCAATGATGAGGCTTGCGAGCGCACGCGCATTGTTCAGTCCCTGCGCGACGATTATGCCGATCTCGGACAGATGTCCTCTTAGGGCATTAAGGAGCTGTGTTCGTTGCCCGACCAGAAGCTCCCGCACCTTATGGTGCATAAGTGTGGCTTGGTTTTCGACGGATCGTACGGGGACGAAGCGCATGGACGGTCTCGTTACCGCTTCGCAAATCGCCGCCGCATCAGCAGCATCATTCTTTTGACGGCGCACGTAGGCCTTTACATAGGCTGGTGGCATCAGACGGGCATCATGGCCAAGCCTGATCAGTTCCCGTGCCCAGTGATGGGCCGAGCCACATGCCTCCAAACCCACGACGCAGCGAGGCAAATCTGCAAAAAACTTCAAGACGTCCTTTCGTCGGATTGCTTTAGTTATGACGACTCGGCCCTCTGCATCGATTGCATGGACCTGAAAGACGTGTTTTGCGAGATCAAATCCAACGGTCGTAATGGTGTTGAGATCAGCGGCAATCTTGCCCATGGGAGACTCCTTTACGGTTGTTCGGGAGTTGCCATATTGGCACACCTTCCCGGATGGTGCGGAAGCGGGCACCGTCCATCCCATCAAGAGAGCCTGAGAGCGCTCGCCAAGCGCTATGGCATCAATCAGAAGACTGTCGCCAAGTGGAAAATGCGGAAGACTGTCACCGATCTCCCAACCGGTTGCATGCAAGCCCTAACCTCAACGCAACCCCGCCGCTCTGATATTCTTCCAGGCCTTGTCGCGCTCATTATCGCGGCCGGCGGCTATTTCTTCTGGTACAGGCGGATGACACAAGCTCGTGTTCAGGTAGATGTAAGCTAAGTTCATTATATATTGCGAATAAGTCGTTATGTCAGTGACAAGCGATGATGTTTGACCTCTATAACGTGCTGGTTCCACCTTCATGATTCTCATCGTTATGACATGGCAGTTCTCTTACAGCTGGAAACTTGTCTATGACATTGCGCACAGCGAGATGGCTTCCATGAAGGTATAACATACGGATGCAATGCGGCTGAATTTGATGTGGCTGGCATATTATATGAATCATTAAATAAGTCTACATCGTCAGACAAGCCTTATATCACAGCTATCTAATAGAGCATATGCCTTTAGTTGGATCTGTCGTAAAGTAAAAAAGACACATAAAGCCACGAATTATTTAGTGAATAACAGCATAACAATTTTCTTTTTAATGTATTTATAAAAATAAACATAAAATTAGCTAATGTTTCTTTAGATTATACTACAGACAGTATGTCCAATCCGTTTCGCGCGATGATGAGTAGGAAGAGTTAATGCAAATACGTTTCCTAACATACATGTCGATCGTAGCCTTATTGTTTTCAAGTACGACACTTACGGCGGATCCTTTACGCAATCACGTCAAAGACAAGTTCGCTGTTATCCCCCACGAACCGCCCAATTTGCCCGGCAATCCGACGACGCCGCAAAAACTGGCATTGGGCGAAATGCTGTTTTTCGATCCGCGCCTTTCGGTCAGTCATTCCATAAGCTGCGCGAGTTGTCATAATCTGAGCCTCGCCGGCACGGATAATCGCTCGCGCTCTTTGGGTACAGCCTGGCAGCAAGGCGGTCGGAATGCACCGACGGTTCTGAATTCGGTCTATAATTTCGTCCAGTTCTGGGATGGACGTGCCGCTGATCTCGCCCAGCAGGCTGGAGGGCCGATCCAGAACCCGGTGGAAATGGGGTCGACAGAGCAGAAGACCGTGGATGTCCTGAAAGGTATTCCTGGCTATGTCGATGCGTTCAAAGCCGCTTTTCCGGATCGGGACGATGTCATCACCTTCGACAATGTCGAGAAGGCCATAGCCGTATTCGAGACCATTCTCACCACCCCCGATGCACCTTTCGATCGCTGGTTGCGCGGCGATGACCGGGCTTTGACTCAAGACCAGAAAGAAGGTTTGCGGCTCTTCGTCGACAAGGGCTGTTCCAATTGTCATAATGGCGTCAATATTGGTGGTGGGACCTATGATCGTTTCGGTGTGGTGAAAGCGCCTTCCTCGGACATTCGGCCCCCGGATGATCTCGGACGTGGCGCGATCACGCATTCGGTAAGCGATAATTATGTCTTCAAGGTTCCGACGCTGCGGAATATCGCCTTGACGGCTCCCTATTTCCACAGCGGTCAGGTCTGGGATCTGCGGCAAGCCGTCAAGATCATGAGTGACGTTCAGCTCGGGGTACAATTGACCGATACGGAAGCCAATCAGATCGTTGCTTTCCTGAATTCCCTTACGGGCCGGCCTCCCTTCGTCCCCGCACCCGACCTGCCGCCGACAGTTACAACGACGCCCCGCCCCGTTCCTTAGCCAGGTATTTGCTCCCGTTGTCGGATTGCTTTTCACTGTGCGACACGAGTGCTTTTCCATGAGTCGCTTACATAAAGAAAGGCACCTTGTCGGGCGAATTGGATGGCTGCGCGCCGCCGTGCTCGGCGCCAATGACGGGATCATTTCGACGGCGAGCCTAATCCTGGGGGTAGCGTCGGCAGAGGCCTCCGCAAGCAATGTCCTGCTGACGGGCGTGGCTGGCCTGGTCGCCGGCGCCATGTCCATGGCCGCGGGAGAATATGCCTCGGTCAGTTCACAATCTGACACCGGAGCACGCCGATCTCTCGATAAGCGCGAACTCGCGAGCGATACAGAGTTTGAGAAGAAGGAACTGGCTCAGATTTATGTCTCCCGAGGCGTCGAGGCCGGTCTAGCCCCCAGGTTGCGGAGCAGCTTATAGCCGAGGACCCATTGGGCGCACATGCCAGGGATGAACTCGGCATCTCGGAGATTACCACAGCGCCCCCCGTGCAGGCAGCACTGGCGTCCGCAGCGACTTTTTCCGTCGGAGCGGCCGCGCCGCTCGCGCTTGTCCTTGTTTCGCCATCAAACTTATTGTTGCCGGCTGTCTCAGTTGGTTCCCTGGTGTTCTTGGCCCTGCTCGGCATGATTGGAGCCAGGGCCGGTGGTGCCGATATCCTGAAGCCGACGATCCGTGTGACGTTCTGGGGGGCACTCGCGATGGCCGTGACGGCTGGGATCGGCGCGATCTTCGGCACGGTTGCCTGAGGCCTCGCGCCGATCATAACGAACGGATGGTCGAACCGACCGCGAGGATGAGGTCGGCGACCATCCAGCACCATCTACCGCAATGAGACCCAAGGTCAAACATCAGGCAAGCTGGGGCTATCGGAGAAGAACGGTATTTATCTGGTAATTTCAAGTTCTCGCACGTCCAGGCGGCAGCGGTTGTCGGATTGCCCTAACCGGGTTCTGTTCCACTTTGCGTGCTGGCAGACATTAATTATGTAGCCGATATCAATAAGCTGCTTTCTGATTCTTGATGCGTGAAAGTGCAAGCATAAGGTCAGGCTTTATGTGCGATGCAGCATAAACGGTCGAGATCCATGCCCAATCAAGGAAATGAAATTTAACACTCTGTTTTTCCACTTATTTTAAAGCAGCCTGTATGAAGCATCTGAGCTTTATTTCACAGTTTCACTTACGAATTCAAACGGCATCCTCCGAGCGCGGAGCAGATCAATGCCGGCTCTTCCGTACATCATCCGCTTTGAGCGTTTTCAAACGGTTGATCTGTCCTTCCGCTTGCCCATTGCTCCAAGGCTGAGTGATCGCGTTTCGGACAGCGGCGAGATCACGCTTCAGCGTTTTGGCAAATTGCTGCAGAGGGAGAATGGCGGCATGTCTTACCTCATCGAGCCACGTTTCAAGCTTTGAAGGCTCCTTGCTGCGCATAAGACCACGAAACCGCATGGTCAGAGCCCGCATGGTGACGAAGCTTGGGGAGGCCTGCTTCAGGACTTTAACCTTGAGTGCTTGACGCGGGGTTAGCAGGCGCGTCGGCTTCAGACACAGCGCTGCGGCGATTTTTGGCGAGATCTGCCAGCCCGTCACCGGGTCGGTCGCTTTTGTTTCCTCAAGCGAAGGAATTGATGTTGGTGACGCCTTGATCTGCCTGCTTCCCATACGGCTCAAGCCGCCGCCATTCCACGAGGAAGCGATAGAATTGAGAGCGGCTGCCTGCATTAGCCACGGTGCCGGAGATCATGCAATAGATGGCCTCCACACCGGTTTCCGGCCTCCCATTGCTGCTTCAGGAAATCCTTGAAAGAGGCCGGTGATCGGGCCGTAGGAGCGGACCGTGCTATGGCTAGTCGGCAGTGCAAGACGGTTCGTGCTCCGACCCAGCACCTGTCGCATGGCCAAAGAGACGAATGATCTTGCCGACCCGTGCAGTCCGTCGGGCAAACGGAAAGACGGTGGAGATCCTCTCGACGAAAGTCTTGCGCGTGCAGCTCTCGTTGCAGCAGCGCCAGCGTCCCAGTTGCAACGCGATGGCCACAGGGATCCCCTGGATGGTAGACCCTGCAGGTGTCTGACGTGCCAATTGTGCCGCATGGTTGAGACCACACCGCAGCCGGGGCAACTGCGTGTTCCGGTTCCGAGGGCTGAAACTACCCAGCCTTCCTCACGATGGTCGATCGTTTCGACCGCAATGCCAGGCCCGAAGGCCAAATTGATCTTCTTCCGCATGCCCTATATATGGGGGCTCGGCTCTCCCAAGCCAATCAAGCACGCAAATTGGAACAGAACCCGGTTATCGACCGTCCGACAGTGGAGTTTCCCTCAGCGACTCCCCAGTTTTTTGTCGGTCTCCGAATTGCCCGTTCCGACGGGAATCTGATCATCGGAAGCGGCCTCGTCGAAAGTCACGCCAGACGTCCGAGGTCCGAACAGCCCGATGACGGATATTGCCACGATCATGAGCGTACTGATCAGCGCGAAGACTCCCTTTACACCGGTTTCCGCCAGCACATAGGCGATGATGTAGCCGCTGACGGCAGCGGAGAGCCGGGTGAACGAGTAGAGGAAGCCGACCATTCGCGCCCGGATGCGAGTCGGGAACAGTTCGCTGAGGTAGTTGTGACTGTTGACCGACAACACTGAATTGCTCAGCGTCAGTCCAATGCCGAACACAACCCAGCCAAGTGGGGCATCGGCGTAGGCAAAACTAAGACCCGCGACGACAGCAAACAAGCCGCTAACGATGATCAGATGCTTGCGTTCGAATCTGTCACTGATCAAGCTAAGCAGCAGTGGCGCGGTCGGTGCCGCCAATGCCACGCCTGCAGAGTAGAACAAACTCGATTTCAGATTGGCACCTTGCGACTGGATCAAGGTCGGGAGCCAGCTGCCGAAGCCATAAAAGGCGATGTTCTGCAGGTTGAAGTAGACCAGCATCATCCAGGCCATGTGCACCACATGATGCCGTGAAACAAAAACGACGCGCGGTTTTCTCTTGAGGCCTGAATGACTAACGATAAGGCCAGAACCATCATCCAGCAAATCGACCACACGGGCCGCCTCTTCCACGCGGCCTTTTTGCGCCAGCCATCGTGGAGATTCAGGTAAACGCCGACGTGCATCCCAGAAGCCGATCGCGCCGATCACTGGCATGAAGGTCAGCCATCGCCAACCATCGATACCCAATGGTGCGTGGCCGACGAGAAAAACAGCGAGGAAGGCGGCTAACGGTATTCCGCAATACTGGATGCCCATGGAGATCGCAAAAGCTCTCCCTCGTATGCGGGATGGCACGAGTTCCACAAGGAAGCAGTCGATCGCGACTGCTTCCGCGCCAAGCCCCACACCTGCCAGAAAGCGCCACAGACAGATTGGGATCACTGAGTTCTGCAGGCCCATCACAAGTGTGGCAATGGCATACCAGATCAGCGATATCGCGAAGACAGAGCGGCGGCCGAGCCGATCACCGAAAGCCGAAAAGGCGAGCACGCCAATATATAAACCCGAGAAAGTCGCAAAGACAAAGGTCGCCTGGTCGGCCAGCCCGAATAGACCGGTTTCGCCAGGGTGAAAGATGTGCGCAGCCACAAGCGCCGCGGACAGCGGCGCGGTTAGCGCCATATCATAGATTTCGAAAAGCCCGCCGACAGATATCAGAAACACCCAGGTCCACAACCGGCGCGACATCGGTAGTGCGTCGATCCGACGCCCAATACGACCTGCCGGATCGGCCGCAAACTGTTCAGCCACAGTCTTCCTCCCATTGGCTCGCGGTCAATGCCATTGTTCGCCGGAACATATTTCGAGAAGCGTAAAGCATCAATCTTGATTGAATTCATCATGTTCTGCGCCGTGCTCATAAATATCCCCAAAGCAGCCAAAGCAACTTGCCGTAGACTCGATAAAAAGTGTCAAGATTGACGGATTTCCTTTCGACACGGCATTATCAACTCATACGCAATCGATCCCTACACATACGACCTCATTGGTCGCTGCTTCTACATTACAGCGAAGGCCCGTTTTCTGATGACCGTGAATATTGAGATTACCGAACGGCTCGATGAAGCTCGGTTCATTTCCGCGACTGGGGCGCTTGGCGTAGGAGTCCACGAACCGAGCCTCATGGCGGCACTAGAGAGCAGGCCGCATTTCATCGCCTGCGATGCCGGCAGCACGGACGCTGGTCCCTTCGCGCTGGGCAGTGGGCGAGCTGCTTTCTCACGTGCCGCGGTCAAGAGCGATGCCGCCGCCGTGCTTCGTGCCGGGAACAAAGCTGACATTCCCGTGCTAATTGGCTCGGTCGGCACAGCGGGCTCCGACATCCATGTCGACTGGATGATGGATATCGTGCGCGAGATCATTGAGGAGCACGGATGGTCGAAGCGCGTCGCCATCCTCAAGTCGCAACAGGATCCCGCCTATCTCGAGGCGCTCTACAATGCGGGCCGGATCAAGCCGCTGAACCCGGCACCCGAGATCGATGGCGGCGTCTTCGCCCGCAGCAGCCGTATCGTTGGCATGATGGGGGTAGAACCATTGCAGGCAGCGTTGAAGGAAGGCGTTGACATTGTCATCGCGGGCCGATGCAGTGATCCCGCACTCTTTGCGGCCTTCCCCATCATGCACGGACTGCCCGAGGGATTGTCCTGGCATGCGGGCAAGGTGGTCGAATGCGGCACGCTCGCTTGTGAAATGCCTCGCAAGGAGGGGGTCATCGTCGGTACGATCCGGCCGAACGAGATGCTGATCGGCCCTGTTGGCGACAATCTTCGCTGTACGCCGCTCAGCATCGCCGCGCATAGCCTTTACGAGAACGGCGACCCATATCTGCACACAGAGTGCTCAGGCATTCTTGATTTGACCAATTCAAAGTTCGAGCCAGTGGATGAGAAGACCGTCCGTGTCACGGGCAGCGCATTTCGCGACAAGCCGTTCACAGTGAAGTTGGAGGGGGCCGAGCAACTCGGTTTCCAGAGCGTGATGATCGGCGGCATTCGTGACCCCTATATCATTCGGCAGCTCGACAATTGGCTCGGCAAGGTTACCGAATACATCCATCGGTCAGTCGAGCATGTGCTCGGCGATCAGATCACCCGCGATCAGTACAGGCTGGTCTTCCATATTTATGGCAAGAACGCCGTCATGGGCTCACTCGAGACGGAGCAAACGGCCGGGCACGAAGTTGGGATTGTCACCGAGGTGACCGCCCCTACGCAGGAATTGGCCACGCAAATCGTGAAGATGTGCCGCCAGCCCCTACTGCATGCGCCAATCCCGGAGTGGAAGGGCGCGATCACCGGGTTCGCCTGCCTCCACAACCCCGCTGAACTGGAGCGCGGCCCCATCTGGCGTTTCAATCTCAACCATGTCGCGGAGCCTGACGACTGGCGCGACATGTTCCGTCTTGAAATCGTCCAAATCGGAGGAGCCGCGTGATGCACCCATTAAGCGAAATCGCCAATCTGATCCGCAGCAAAAACGCCGGGCCTTTCGTCCTCACCTTCGACATCATGCTGTCGAGCGAGGCCGACTATGATCGTGTGAAAGCGTCCGGGCAGATGACCACGGAGAACTTCGCCAGCCTCTATCGGTGCCCAATCGAAACCGTGCGCTTCTTCGAATGCCGCAACGCGCTTGCGTTCAAGTTCAGCATCCCGCGACCGATCACTCAAGGCGACATCGGCGACGCGGACATGCATGGTGGTCAGCAATTCGCCCCGTTGATGGGCATCATGATACCATGAGGACGCGAATATGATCTTGCAGCGCTGGAAACGCCGCCCGGACGGCTCGAACTGGGGCGACTTCGGCCCCGACGATGCCGTCGGCCGACTCAATCTGCTTACCCCGGAGCGTGTGCTGGCCGCTGTACAAGAGGTGCGGACGGGGATCAGCTTCTGCCTCAGCTTGCCGCTCGACCTGCCAGGAGGAAACGTCGCTAATCCGCGCCGTCATCCGCCCAAGCTGGTCGCGACCGTGCAGGATGGCGTGCCCGTCTATAATCGTTCAGGGTCACAGGCGGCCGGCTTTGCCTCAACCGGCGTGGTGAGCGACGATGCTGTGCTGCTCTACACGCAATATTCGACGCAATGGGATAGCTTTGCGCACATCGGTGCCGCGTTCGATGCTGACGACGATGGACAAGACGAGATCGTCTACTATAATGGATGGCGTGCGGGCGAGACTGTCGTGTCCCCTATTGAGAACCCACATGCAGAACCTTGGGCCCGCTTTGAGAACCCGAACGCCCATGAACTCGGCGTCGACCGACTGGCCGAAACCTGTATCCAGGGCCGCGGCGTCCTTGTCGATCTTCATGCGCTGTTCGGTCGTGAGCGCCATTTCGTCGGCTATGACGACCTGATGCGCGCGATGGATGCGGCCAGCACAGTGGTCGAGACCGGTGACATACTCTTGCTTTACACTGGCTACGATCAAGTGATTCTCGAGATGGCTGGCCATCCCAAGCGCGAGGTGCTGCATGGCACATGTGCCGGTCTGGATGGCTGCGATGACCGATTACTGCAGTGGATCACCGACAGCGGCGTCGCTGCGATCGCATCCGATAACCGTGCCGTGGAGTTACTTCCTGGTCGCTGCGTCGAAACAAAGGGCCTATCCGCGCCGTTACATCACCATTGTCTGTTCAAGCTCGGCATTCCGCTTGGTGAGCAATGGTTCCTGAGAGATCTAGCGAACTGGCTTCGCCAGCACGGTCGTACGCGTTTCTTTCTTACCGCACCGCCGCTTCGGCTTCCCGGAGCGGTGGGATCACCAGTGACGCCAGTTGCTACCGTCTAGACGATGGGCTTTGTCCGCTTTCGGGTTATTTGCCTCGCAATGGACCACTGACTTTGGACGCAAAGCAGCTACAAGTTCTTGACGTGAAGCAACAGACAGGTTGTGTTGCAGCCTGACATCAGGAGAAGGGTACGTAAGTTAACGGGCAGCTTCGCCGGCCGATGCTCGACGAAAGCTGCCTTCATCCGGTTACAACGACTACGCGCTCGTTGGGAAAAGTCACAGTGAATGATGCCAGCCGATCCGAACTGATCGACGAACTCTACATGACCGCCCGAGAGGCTGCGGCTGAGTTGGGCGTGACGATCAATACACTTTATTCTTATGTGAGTCGCAAGCGGCTTCGGACGCGTCAGGTGCCAGGCACGCGCCAACGCATCTATTGGCGGGCTGACATCGCGCACGCCAAGGCCCTTCTCTGGAAGCGCGCGGAGCTAAACGGTCGCCCTGACAATACGGACATTACCCTGCTCACGCCTCAAGCTCCGTTTTACCGCGGCCGCAATGCGATTGATTTGTCAGACCATATGACACTGGAGGAAGTGGCGGCGTTGCTCTGGCAAGTCGACGAACAACAGGCATTTGGCGCCGCTACACCGTCTGTACCTGTCGAATTGTCGGGTATGGGTAATTTGCTTTCACACGCGATGACAACGGACAAGGCTATCGCACTCCTGCCATTCCTTGAACATGCGAATCCTCGGGCGTTCGATCTCAGCCATATCGGCATGTGCCGGACCGGGGCTGATGTCTTGCGCTGGTACGCCGCAATCCTCACCGACACCGACCGCCCTTCCAACGAGCCATTGCACGAGCAAGTCGCCAAGCATCTCAAGGCTTCCGCGGAGGTGGCCGACGCAATCCGGCGCCTGCTCGTACTGTCGGCAGATCACGGCTTTGGTGCCGGCACCTATGCGGTTCGCGCTGTCGCCAGCTCCGGCGTTACAGCCTATCGTTCTGTACTTGCCGGCCTTTCCATTGCCTCCGGACGAGAAAGCCGCCTTGGCCGCTCCGAAGGCATACGGCAGTTTCTCCACGAGGTCGCCGATAGCGCGGATCCGCGTTCGGTTGTCGTGCGACGGTTGCGCAAGGGAGAACTCATCCCCGGATTCGATTCACCGCAGCCATACGAGGGTCAGGATCCGCGAGCCGAGGCGATGCTGCGCCATCTGGAGAAGATCTTCGGCTCGCACTCGCTGTTCAAGAAGGTCGAGCGCTCGTGCAAAATAGTCGGCGAGACGCTCGACCTTTATCCCAGCTTCGCGCTCGTGAATATCCTGTTTGGCCAGTTGGTCGGACTTGATCGGCACCGCGTGCTCTATGTTCTTGGCCGGTGCGCAGGCTGGGTGGCGCATTCCATCGAACAGTCGCAGAGCGGCGACTTCGTTGCGCCATCTGCAACGTATCGTGGCGAATTGCCCGTTCCGACGGGAAACTGATCATCGGCGTGTCGATGGTCGTGTCCTTGGGCAGATACAGCGCGCGATCGATGAAGGCTTGGCTCTTGTCGAAGACATCGGCCGCAAACACCCCGATCTGGCAGTTCCTGATCTTGCCGGCCGATCCCGTATATTGCCGATTGACGCCGCAGGAAAACGTGCCGTTCTTCAAAAAGCCCGCCTCGTCGATCTCGGGAACGCCCTCATCAGGGCCCAGATGCTCGAAGACGAAAACCCTGACGACATCTCGAAGCGCATCCGCGTTCCATCGCCCGTAACCCAACAGGGTCTGCAGCTGCCAGGGACTGGGATCACCCGCGGCTTCGCCTGCATCCCCTGGTCTTGCGCGGTTCATTGCCAATCAATGCATCCAGAAACGCCAACACAGAAACCGTGACACGCGCCTGCGTAAACAACGACCGGATCCGCTCCTTCGTATCCCATAGCGATGAGGCCCAGAGTTCCAACATTGTCTCGACAGACGCGCCACCGTTGATCAGGGTTCGAAGCAAGGGCTCTCATAGATTCAAAATTCAAATCAAAATCCAACTGTAGTGCTAGAAAATCCAACCAACACTGACAGTCGCCACAGATCGATCACGCAGCACGTTGTATGTACCACCCCAACTCGGAGAATAGGATGCCTCAAGATAGAGCTTGTGTTTGTAATCTAGCCTAACAGAAGCGATCGCTGCCTGTCTTCCCTGGTTCAAGACCTGATCATAAGAGTAGCCTCGCCAATCGTACCTATAAATCACAGATGGAATAACATCGAAATCAGAGCCAAAAATGTTGGCATAGGTAAAAGCAGCCCGAGCTGCTACACCCCAGGCCGTTGGCGTGACATAGCCTTCATTGATGCATCCGACCCCTGTAGTCGAAGCTGGGCAAACACCGTTTACGG
Organism: Beijerinckia indica subsp. indica ATCC 9039; assembly: GCF_000019845.1. Classification (NCBI taxonomy): domain Bacteria; kingdom Pseudomonadati; phylum Pseudomonadota; class Alphaproteobacteria; order Hyphomicrobiales; family Beijerinckiaceae; genus Beijerinckia; species Beijerinckia indica. The sequence goes on from NC_010581.1 coordinate 2,947,303, forward strand.
GACCAACCCCAAACATATCAGGCCGGCCATACCGTCGAACGTTGACACTTGGCAGATCGAATACATGTTTCATTGTCCCCTCACCGGTGAGCGTCAAACTATTTGCACCGAGTACATCAGAAAACATTTGCTGTACTCCAAGATTCACCTGCAAGGTTCGATATTCATCATAACCGTGAACAAACGTGCCGGGCTGCCAAGTTTGCGCGAGGGAACGCAAAGGAGTCAATGAAGTATTCGATGTTACTGCCGCAAGTAGGTCAGCAGCATTGAACGCAAGGGGTTGGTTAAAACGAAATGTCGTCTCACCGAAGAAACTGGTTCCAGTATTCAACTTCGACCTAAAATTTGCTGTTAATGTATCAATGCCTTTTGCGTAATCAGAAAAATAAGCTGGATTTTTCCCGTCTGGATTATAAGGAATGAATGGCGCAGACCCCGAAGGTCGCAAGGAGGTAACTGCCGACGGCATTACTGTACGCCAGTCCGTATGCGTGAAATAAATCCCTATCTCTGTGGGGGAAAGTGCTAGGCGATAGATACCACCTATTCCGAACGCGCCAGCATCGTGAACCGACGGGACATTTTCTCTATATATAGTTCGACCTGCCGATATTGAGCTAGGATAATTCGTCGGTCCTGGCGCCGTTCCCAACGCAATGACATTACAGCCTTGTGCGATAAAATTACTCGATGAATAGAAAGTACCACAGGGATCAATAACATTATGCACAAAAGCCCATTGCCAAAAGGCCTCCAAGCGCATGGCTGGTGTCACGTCCAATCGGGCAAAGAGTCCTGGTGTGGGAATTGTAGTAGTATTCGGCAGAAAGTCGGGTCTGAGGGCCGATGGTGCTGGTTGCACCGCCGCTTCTGGCGAAAGACCTGGGCGGTGATAGTCGGCTGCATCGAAAGCATTAACGGTGTTTGAAAGGCCACCGGCAAAGGCGCTTGGCATACCCCAATTTATGGTTTGGATACCTGCCCGAACCGATAGCGGCAATCCCGATAAATCGAATTTTCCGTAGGCAAATAGTTCTTGGAAAGATACTCCGGAAAAGCGGGCCAAGCTCTGAAAGCCATTATCATTTAATAACGCATTCGGAACATATCCATTTGGCGAATGTCCATAAGGCACGCCAACATTGTCGAGTGTCAAATCCTCCCAAGTCTTCGCTTTTGCAAAGATGCCATAGTTTTTGTATTGAAAGTCAACAGCTCCCACGGCTTTTAAAACCGTCGAAACAGGGGCGCCTTTTTTAAAATTCACATCTCCATCATTACCACCGGGCAAACCTGTTGTTGTAACTGAAAGGCTGGGGTCAGGATTAGACGTGCGAATCGCCGTTCCGAACGTTATCACACCATGCACAGCAAGGTTCAACTCCCCCAATGAATAATCAGCGGACAAAACATTTTTTTCGGCGACAATTGTAGTCGACAGAAATAAAATACATGAAAGCACTATTTTTTTTCTTCTTAAGTCGTTCATTGTCCCCCCCAATTGGTATCATTATTGGCGACAGATGTCGCAAACTGCGAGCATTTAGGAACAGGTCTGCAGGCCTATTTTGAAACTCGGCCTATGCGACACTGTATTCGCGGTCATAACGGTATGATTACAACACTCGAGCCAGGAGTTTATGTTGGGGCATGCCGTCATTTGTGTACCAAATGGTTACGCAAATTGATTTAATGCCAAACTGACTCGGCGTCACTTACCGATGGCTATATGCTCTATTTGTTGACCAGCATCAGTGTGTGTTTCTGATCAAGACTGAGCAGATTGACATTGGCTGTCGAACTTGCAGAGGTACTAGATTGTCGAGGCTCTGCTCGAGCGTCGTGGTACGGCGGGTTGCCAGCGCGTCGTGCTCAAGGCTGCGATTGGGCTTTCCAATGCGAGTAGTCACAGAGCGCGATGCGCTGATGACGACATTATCGTTCTTAGTTGAGGCATCGTTCGACGTGCTGGGTTCAGTATCGAAGCAACCACGCCGGATGGCTCAGGCGTTTTTTGTGCATGCGCCGGCAGTGTGACTAAAGCCAACGCACCTGACAACAGCGCCATAAAAGCGTCTCTCGATCGCATCCTCTGTCTCCCTTGCTCGCGGCTCGGATGGCCACGTTGATGACTCAATTAATGCCGGATCGAAGGGAAATCCGTCAATCTTGACACTTTTTATCGAGTCTACGGCGACGACACAGAACATGATGAATTCAATCAAGATTGATGCTTTACGCTTTCGACATATATTCCGACGAACAGTGACAATTGACCGCGAGCCAATGGGGGAAGGCTGTGACTGAACAGTTTGCGACCGATCCGGTAGGCCTTATCAGGCCATTTTGACGGCACACCTGCCATGTGACAGGGATCGAAATTAAACCGCAGCTTGCGCCAATCGCACAATGCAACCTTGCCATCTTTTCATATATCGAAGTCATTGAAGGATGATGATTCACTCATTCCCTTTCAGCCAGCGAATGTCATCTATATTAATGCCGGTGTATCCGACGCGCCACATACATGGTTTGATGCCCTCAGACCGAATTGCGCCTGGTTCTACCGCTCGCGACGCATTTCACAACGGAAGATGGTCATGTCATGACACGCGACATTCTGTTTCTCTGAGGTAGTGTTTGAAATTTGGACAGGGTGTTAAGTTCATTCCGCCCATAGGAATGGACGGGAATGACCTTGTCGCAACCTTTTTAGATTAACGGCGTGCTGAGGAAATAGGTGGATTTTGCGCCACCCGATTGGGAGGCCAGCCATGATCCTCAACGTCATTGCCGAGAAGCTGAAGCGCACGTCCAAGGACGATTTCAAGGGGCGGCATTTCGAGGCCTGGCTGATCCTACAAGCGGTGTCCTGGTACCTGCGCTATCCGCTGACCTACCGGAACATCAAAGACATGTTCCTTGAACGCGGCTTTGCTGTGGATCATACCACCCTGAATCGCTGGACACTGGCCTATGCGCCGCTGATCGAGAAGCGGCTGCGGGTGAAGTAGTCAGTTCGCGATCAATATTGATAGAAAAGGCGCTACCGTTCCCAGCTGGATGAAAGCTCTCGGAATCGCGAGCGCGCTTCGGCCCAGCCCTCGTTACGCGAAATAAAATGTTCTGCATTCGTTTTTCAACTTGGCCAAAATCGCAGCTTCGAGCCGGCAGGGCCGATATCAAGCATCATAAAAATCGAAGACGTCTCTGCACTGTAGATTGTCGGATAAAAGGACCATCGAACAATATACTTCGGGGAACTCAGCAGTATCTCATGAACTCTCAAGACAAATAACTGACGAACGAGTCCGCACATCATGTCAAAACGAATAGATAAATCCTGGTTAGTTGTGGAGAGCATTGAAAATGACGAACACAATCGATGTGTTGATCTATTTTCTCGTCCCGATGGCACATATGGTTTTGAAGAATTTCGTCGAGATCCAGAAGATGAAGGAGTGTGGACGCCAATAAGTTATTATTCTGCCGTCGCGTACACATCAAGAGAGATGGCGCTCGCCGCTGCCAGAAAAAACGTAGCTTGGTTATACGAGCGCCGCCAGAGAACGTGAATAGTGCGGAAACTTCGATATTTCCTTCACGCTATGGCCCGCGGGACTCCATCACAATCGATCGTTGAATGGTCAGTACCCAGGCGTCGCGCAATGCGCGTTCGCGTTCCGGGCGCCCACCTGGCTGACCAGCCAAGCCGCGGCATGCACGGCGAGGCGGCGGCGCCAGAAAGTGCCAAGCACGGAGGGAGGGCCCGCCACGCCCTGCAGTGAGGCTATAGTGGCAGCTTCATCGCCCAGAGCATTCAGCAATTCTTTCTGTTGACGTCCTTCTGGCACTTCGAATTTTATGCTCGCCCACCTCGTTTGTAAGTGCTTGACAGCAGCATTGAGTGTAGCACTTTCTTCTGAGCCCGTGGCCGGAAATAGCGCTGCGATTAGAATACAAAGACAAAAAACAGGATTTTGCTCAATTTCGTGAGCATATATGAGCCTTCCTAAAGTGCTTCAACGGAGTAAGCGCTTCTGTTACCCGGCCGATGAAAGCGCTTGACGTCTCAGAGCCCAATCGATCAATCGCGGAAAGGTTCGTTGAATCAAAATATAGATTCTTTCAGGCCCAGATGGGTAGACTGAATCGTCTCCATTAATGACGGCACGCCAAATCCGTTCAGCGACTCGATCTGGAGATTCGAGCTGCATTCTTGATCTGACTATCAGGTCAGCGAAGGCATCCGCCGCATCTGTCTTAGTCGCCCGCGGCGCCGCATAAGTGACGCTAATTCCGTTCCTTTCACACTCACGGCGTAGTGCGATGGAGAACCCGCGCATGGCGAATTTTGAGGCGGAGTAAACGGAAAAACCCGGATAAGGTATATCGCCGAAGACTGAGCCTATATTCACAATTCGCGATGGCCTGGCAACGGCTAGTAAAGGCATCAGATCGCGTGTCAGTGCGATCGGTCCGATGACATTGGTCTGAAAGATACGGTCTAAGGCGTCGTCATGAACATGCTCCAGTGGACCGCCAGCGATGACTCCAGCGTTGTTGACGAGAACATCCAGCGCACCCCATTTGTCCCTGATATGGTCTGCTATGCGACGGCGATCAGCAGCAATCGTAATATCGGCAGATATAACAAGCGGTCTTCTCCTCGCATCTATAAGATCGCCAGTCGCTTCTAGAGCACTCTTCCGTCTTCCACATATGGCGACGCTCATGCCGAGGTTTGCGGCTTCGATCGCCAAGGCGCGACCAATGCCAGACCCAGCTCCCGTGATTAGGACCCGTTTTTGTTCACGCGGCATCACTGTACTCCCTGCACGCGCCCAGATCTTGAAAGATATTACCATACAGCCGGTAGAAGATTCTGGCGTTTTCGATAATAATCTGCTGTGTTCGATGCTCTTCGAATCCGTCAACGAGCGATCGGAACAAAGTGATGTGCTCACTATCCAAGGAACCGTGAGATTTCAAATAGGAGAGGCCCCTATCATTATCCAACCCAAGCGATTGTTTCATCGCTTCAGCGACATAATCTGCGAGCAAGACGGACATTCCCTCTAGTACATGCACACTCCCAAGCAAGGCATATGGACTTACCCGCTCAATGGCATAATAGGCGTAGCCAACCATGACCTGGCAAGATATTCCTGGTTTGCCATTGCGCACGTCTTCAGCATTGCCTCCCAAGGCTGTGATGTCTTCGAGTACCCATTTTTCGTGACCGTGCTCTTCTCCTATATATTCAATCAGCGCAGCTTGATAGCGCTCATCTGTCGTTCTTGATACGGCCAATGCCAACAGAGAGACCGTGTGTTTTACATGATGATAAGCTTCAGAGAGAAACTCTAAATAGAGAGAACGCGATGCCCCGGACCGAATGGTGCGCTGGATAAGTGGGATTTCGAGGAAAGCGTCCCGCTCGTCGGTAGTTTCAGAAATGAGACGTTCGTAGAAGGTCATTGTCAGAACTTTCGAGTTAGTTAAGAAACATTCTTCGAGCGATCGGTCATATGCAACGATCTATTTGTGACGAATGAGGCCAACGTTTTGCGTACAAACCGAAAGTTACTAGTGAGAATCTGCGCGTCTCTCGCTTGATCTAAGGAGACAAGAATGAATGCGCTTGGCACCGCATAATCTGGGGCATTTGCACAACATTCTGCGATCATGTCGTGCACATTCTTTTCACTTGCAGAGGCAAACCAAGCGGAGCCGTGGGCAGAGGGGATGAGGATAGCAGTAAGATATGACTCGCCGTTACCGATGACGGCGCAAAACGCAATACGCGGATCGCCGAGAAGCATCGTTTCTATCCATTCGGGGCTAATGTTGCGGCCAAAGCTTGTGACAATGAGATTGTCCTTGCGCCCTAGCACGATGAGAAAGCCGTCGACATCCAACTTCCCCAGGTCGCCAGTTCGCCAGGGGCGTCGCGCGGCCGCTTGAGCGAGATAGCCGTCCATTACCGAAGGACCATCGACGACGATCTCTCCTTCCTCGATCGAGACCTTCAAACCTCTCAGCGGTCGTCCCACTGTGCCCGCGCGCCGCTCACTCGCGCAATTGACCGCCACGACTGAACAACACTCGGAAAGGCCATAGCCTTCGTGTACCGGGATCCCGAGATCCCACGCAGCCGTCACGAGGGCCGCTGGCACAGGAGCACCACCGACCGCTACGAACCGCAGTGAAGCGGGTGCTCGTCCGCCAGTGGCCAAGAGCTCGCCTGTCCAAGACCTGAGCAATTGAGGAACGACAACACTCGTCGTTGGTCGATGTCTCTCGAAGGCAGCAGCAAGTTCGGTTGGATTGCTTCGTCCAACAGCCTCAGCCGCTCGACTGTCAAAATAAGCATATGCGCCGATTAGTTGAGGAACAAAGACGGCGCAGATCGTCTCCAGAAGAAGAGGCAAAGGAAGGACGGAAAGGTAACGGTCGCTTTCATGCGCGTCAGTCGCCGCTGCAAGCGCGGCCGCCGACCATGCGATCTGCCCGCTTTCGTGACGTACACCTTTTGGATTCCCTGTGCTCCCGGACGTGTAGATCACTTGACCAAAACCATCGACAATATCGGCCGGCTGCCACTCATAGCGATGGTTGTCAATGAGGTGAATATCGACACCCGATTGCAGCGCGCGCGATAAAGTTGCTTGGCCCACCAGAATGAGTTCGATCGAGGCATTACGGATGATATAGGCAAGTTGGTTATCACTGAAGAAAGTCGGTAAGGGCACAGCGATCTTGCCCGCGAGGACACAGGCAAGCTGGCCAATGACCCATTCTACGCCATTGGGCGCAAACAGACCGATTACACGTGGTAACCTGCGGAGATCCGAAGCTAGCGCCGCCACCCGTGCCAATAAGTCTCGGCGAGTAAGCGTCTCGGTTTGATCACTTATCGATTTGACATCGCCGGCGCTTTGCGCGTGGCTCCTCATTGCGTCAAAGATCGTGCGCATGGGTCTGTTTGTCTTTGTCGGAACCACGGTACGTATGGAATCGAGTGCTTTCCACCGCATATACCTTGGGTTCTGTGGTATAATATTTGCCCCAACGCTCAACGTCGACAATTCGTCGACGATCCGCGACCCCGAGGTAAGTAAGTGCGAAACCAATACGTTCTAACATGAGCGATAATCGGCTCGTCAGTGTGAAGAATGACCAGGAGAAGCCAGTATCTTCTCCGAAAGCAACGATGTCCTCGATAAACCCCGCAATAGCATGGGGAGCTCGACTGGCGAGCGAAGAGACCTCAAATATATCGCTCCGGGATACTTTGCGATGCGACACCGCGCTGAGCATGCTTTCAATTGGTGCCTCCAGATAGATCTCCGAAAAAAAACCATCCCTTTCAGATCTTAATCCGGCGGCACAAAGGATGTTGCCATGGGAACTCACACGAGCGATCAAGGGTGTCGCGATCTTACCTATCGTGGCATCATAATGGTTCGAATAGATTTCATTTATAAAGGTTTCAGCCTTTGCTCGGAGAGGGTCGGTTTCATATAATATAATCGTATTTGCCATTTGTATTCCCTCCCACACTGGGCCTAATATTAATATGGAAAAAGTAGATATATGCATATTATATACGTTATTGTCGCAACTATAACCGCAGCACAGTATGTTCTTGGAGCATAGTTAATAATATTACTTCTTTTGTATTGCATTTTCTAGCCTTGTTGCTTACCGTGCGCTGTATGGCATCGCATGTCAGAAGAATTTCGCGGCTACCTTAGTGAAGAATTTTTCTCGCGTGATGTGCGGTTTTTAGATACGATGCAATAATATGTACGGACTGAAACAAAATCCTCTGACCGAGACATCAACTGGCTAATTATAGGTGTTATCCTCGGAGAATGACGCCCGTTTCCCATCTCTTGTCCGTCAATGATGATGAGGACATTTTGTCCTTATTGACGATGTTCTTTCAGAGGCAGTTTTGAAAGGTCTCCAGCTGTTCTTCTTTGGAGCCGTCCTGATTTTCTTCATCCATTTTTTGTCGATTTGCCTGCCTTCGAGCGCTTTCGAAATTGGCTTTCGGAAGTACATTCATGTGGTGACAAATGTCGGGAAAGATGTAGCCATGTTTGCGGCCGTAGAAAAGCGAATGATCAATCTTAATGAGCGTATTGTCCTTTTACATCTCATCAAATGCTTTCTATATCATAACGATAACATGGCTGTTGCAATAATAATTACAATACGATATAGTGATTGTTCCATATTACTTCTAACTCCCTTTAGGTTTTGCCGATATAAACGCGGTGGCGATTGAGATCATCATGGTCGGTTGCTAAGCGCGCAGTAGTTTAGAACGGCCATTGACAATAGCAATCATAGTTGGGTGATTTTGCTCGCTTGATGAGTTGTTATTGTCTGCGATGTAATCATGTGTACGGGCTGCAACAAAGCCCCTTGATTGGGGTGCAAACAGACTAATTATAGTTGTTACCATCGGAGAATGATATTCATGCCGCATCTCTTGCTCGTCGATGATGATGAGGACATTTTATCCTTATTGACGACGTTCTTCCAAAAGCACACTCACACGGTGACGATTGCAGGGAATGGTGCAGCCATGTTTGCGGCTCTGGAGCAAGAGACCATCGATCTCGTGATTCTTGATGTGATGCTGCAGGGTGAAGACGGCTTCAGCCTTTGCCAAAAAATGCGTGCAGTATCTCGCGTGCCCGTTATCATGCTGACAGCTATGGCGGACCATACAGATCGTGTGGTTGGCCTCGAAATCGGAGCCGATGATTATTTGACAAAACCATTCGATCAACGTGAACTACTGGCACGCGTCAAAGCAGTGCTGCGCCGGACGGCCGAGCTGGAGGCGACCCCCACACCGAGCGAGACGCGACCGATGCTTTGCTTCGCAGGTTGGCGTCTCGATGTCGCCAGACGTGAGTTGCGGTCCGGGGACAATGCTCTCATCCTTCTATCGGGTGGCGAATTCGACTTGCTGCTTGCGTTCGCTGAGCATTCCCAACGCGTCCTCACCCGGGACCAATTGCTCGATCTCGCGCGCGGACTGTCACACGCCGCTTTCGACCGCAGCATTGACGTGCAGGTGAGTCGACTTCGCCACAAGCTAGAGGATGACCCGAAGAAGCCATCGGTGATTAGAACAGTACGGAATGGCGGCTATATTTTCACACCAGTGGTGACGCGCGGATGAAGCTCGTGGCCTGGCCGAGAGACACCATCGCACGACGATTTGCCGTGACAATAATTCTGGCTGTCATGGCCACACTCACGTGTGTCCGCTTGTTTTTTGCCTTTGGAGGCGTATGGGCGCAGCCCGAATTACAAGCGTCGGGACTCCTGGGGGTGGCGGCAGGAGTCGTCCGAGTCATTGATGCAGCGCCACCGCAGATGCGGCAGGCCCTGGTAGCAGCGGCAACCACCAGCACGCTTCATATCGACTTCTACATTTCGGCCTCGCCTGTCTCCGCCGCGCTTGAGAATGCAACGGACGCCGAGGACGGTCGGTCGCTGATGGGCAACCTCCTCAGTGATACCTTTAGAACTGTCGTGATCTTCGAACCAAACAGTCGCGTATCAACAATACCAGCACTTAACCATGATCGTGCTAAATACCCTAACGCCTATTTCTTAGCAGTGAAGCTGACAGACAGAAGTTGGCTTGTTTTTACTGTGTTGAACAGGCTTTGGGGACTCTCTCGACCAGAACGTTGGGCTCTCTGGCTGGTTTTCCTAGTTCTGTCAATTACTATCGTCTCTGCGATCGCGGCACGCCAACTTTCCCGACCCGTCGAGCAGCTTGCTGAAGCCGCGCATCTTTTTGGTATTAATCCTCATGCGCCCGCCATTGCGGAAACCGGGCCACAGGAATTGAGACAAGTAATCAAGACATTTAATGCCATGCAGGGGCAAATCCAGAAATTTGTCGCCGATCGGACAACGATGCTTGCAGCCATTTCGCACGATCTACGGACACCTTTAACACGGATACGCTTACGGGGTGAGTTCATCGAGGACCACGGGCAACGGACACGGTTATTCCGCGATGTTGACGAAATGCAGGCAATGGTCGATGGTGCACTTGCTTTCTTTCGAGACGATGCCTTAGAGGAAGATACAACCATTTTCGATTTGCCAGGAGTTATACTCACGATTGTCAACGACTACGCGGATCAGAATATCGGCATCGGCTATACTGGCCCATCACGTGTGGTGTATCGAGGGCGACCGTTCGCCCTGAAGCGGGCTTTTACCAATCTAATCGAGAACGCCATCAAATATGGAACGCCCCCAGAGATCGAACTTTCCTGTGAAGAAACGACGTTTATAGTGTCTATTAGGGACAGAGGTCCAGGAATACCACCAGATGCAATCGATCGCGTGTTCAGACCCTACTTTCGTCTCGAGAAATCGCGCAATCGTACCACGGGCGGTGTTGGTCTTGGTCTGACAGTCGCGCAAGCCATTGTTCAGGGCCATGGAGGCGAGATCATTCTCTATAATCGGCCCGGAGGCGGTTTGGAAGCGCGTATCACGCTGGCGGTTATGACGCAATCTGGCAAGGGAGCATCCAATATTGCGAAAGTGCATCGCTCACCTGAAATTTAACACGGCGTTTACGTTTACATTTTGTGATTGATGCAATCACAGCATTGTGTACTTTCAGCGTTCGTTTCGTTTGGACACGCCGAACTCGTTTTCTCCACTTTACCTTGGCAAGGAAAATAGATCACGCGAGCGTGTACTGGACAGCAAAATACGTAAAGAATAGCTTGACGATCCAACGAGACAACGCACGATTAGCTTATAAAATCGTGTAAACAAGCGGTGCCACCAAGGCCGACCAGCACAAGATCTGTAGTTGCCCAGGCACGGCAAGAATAGAGAGTATATTAAGAATAGATGGATGAGTAGTCAATGAAGTTATTAATTTAAAATTGGTGACGGCGATCTGGTGTTTCCAGTATAGTTGACGTTGTATCACCCACCTGAAACCGAGTTCCGAGACTATGACCTCGACGGAGAGTGGAGCACGTTCAACTGGAAGAGAGTATGCCGTCGTGAACATGTTGCTAGCGATCGCAATCGGAAACTCGTTCGGCTTCACCGCCGTCATATTGATCGGATTTTTTATCATCTGGGTCTCACCATACTGCCGCGCAGCGATTATTAGATTAATCTTGGCTTGCAACAGATCAGCGAACAGGTAGCGTGCCACTATGACGGCAATCGCTACCTCGATTAGATACATACCGCTAACAATGCCAGCTCCGATTAGTACACAGCACATCAAGAAGTGAGACATTTCAGAAGCTCCAAAAAACATCAGGAGAGTCGAACCCAGAGGAAAAAGCACTTCTCTTGGCAAGAGAGCCGCAACTTTAGCTTACGAATTTATTCACTCGATGTGTGGAGTGTGAAGCTTACGAGAGATTGTTTCCGGCGCAAAATAGTCGAGCAAAGTTTCGGGTCGTTGACGTTGTCCCCTGAGGCTTATCCGTATTGAAGTAAGCTCTGGCCCGAACTGAGAACGAGAGAATGAAGCGCGAGCGTTTTTCTGAAGAGCAGATCATTGCGATATTGAAGGAACACGAGTCCGGCATGCCGGTCGCGGAGCTTTGCCGCAAAGACGGCGTGAGCGACGCCAGCATTACAAGTGGAAGGCCAAATTCGGCGGCATGGAGGTGTCGGAAGCCAAGCGGCTGAAGCAGCTTGAGGACGAGAACGCGCGGCTCAAGCGCCTGCTGGCCGATGCCATGCTCGACAACACGGCTTTGAAGGATCTCCTGGGAAAAAATGGTGACGCCCGTCGTTAAGCGAGATGCGGTTGCGCATCTTCGAACGACTTTTGAGATGAGCGAACGGCGGGCGTGTAAAATTCTTGGCTGTTGCCGCATGATGGTTCGCTACAAGGCTGTCCGGGACGAGGACGCCGGCTTGCGCGAGCGGATGAAGGCGATCGCACATGAACGACGGCGCTTTGGCTATCGACGTCTGCACGTTCTGTTGCGGCGCGAAGGCTATGTCGTCAACCACAAACGGCTTTTCCGTCTCTACCGCGAGGAAAAACTCGCCGTACGGCGGCGCGGCGGACGCAAGCGGGCGATCGGGCCCGTTGGCTTGAAACGCAGCACCAATCTCGGATGGTTGCAGCCCGACCCCGCCGATGCGGGCCGCGTCGGTCCGTGAGCCGCTATCATAGATCTCGGTAAGCGCCATCAGACGACGAGCAAAGCTGCCTCCTTGGTCTGCTTCGCCAAGGTCTGAAGCTGCGACCCAATATAATCCGCCCGGAGCCTGACCGGGATCATCATGGCGAACCTCCTTCATTCGCCACAACTAAATCACATCATCGCCAATTGGAAAACCTCAAGGAGTCGGTCTTCCAAGGACTTGGTATAAGCTTACATTTTTTCCGTTTCATGAACTTACCTCATCTTCTCTATGACCAGTTCGAACATCAATGTCGGCGCTGGCTAACCCTGTATCGCCGCAAGACCCTCGGCGATCTCTTCCTCGGGCCTTATTATCCACCGCGCTGACGTCAGACCTTCAGGCTCCATTTGCCGTCCTCCAGATCCCCCTCGCTGGCTCTTTTCAAACATTGCAGGGCTACAGAAATCGTTTGTCTGCTGAGATCGCGATCGGCGTGGATCGCCTGCTCGATCTCCGCCTGGGTTAGCCTTCTCCATCGACGCCCTCGCTGGGTCTCAGGCGAGTTCTTCGGCAAATGCGCAATGATCGTCGCCCATTGCTCGTCACAGAACCAACAGCCAATTTATGTCAATTTTAAAATATTATATTGAAAATCGAATAAAGTGGACATCAGACAAGTAAAATCACAGGCTAAACATTGTCACTGTCGAGCCTAGAGTAACGTATTCGATGAAGACAAATTCTAAGATCGCATATTGCCTGGAAATGCGGGGGCTGCAGCACTGCCGGAGATTCAAAGGCTTAGATCTCCTTGCGCGCCAAAGCTATTTAGTTCCTCGCTCGCCCCAGGTTAATAGGATTCATTTCCCAATGTAACAACCCCAGCTTAGAGCTATCATTGCTCCTGCTACTATGCCGATGTTTTCTGCGTGTCGGCGGCGCATAGTTTCATTCATCAGGATCTAAAAAACTCGAAGCCGATCAAGATAATTTTAGCTTTTATTCCTGTTGGAGTTGCGAACTATTCAGGAGGTACTTTCAATGTTCCTTTCCTTCGTTAAGCGCTGCGCCTGCGTGAGCATCTTTGGATCATTTCTTGTTCATCCTGTCTATGCGACTGATCTGGAGAATCCATCTAATCAAGAGCCTCACGACTCTACCCAATTGCGGGTGAACGATAGCACTAACGATCCAGCTGAATCCGTTAACCGTACGATCTTCAAAGGCAACAAGGCTGTCGACGATTATGTCATGAGACCTATAGCGCGCACCTACTTAGATTACGTTCCCGAAGGTGCACGAAAAAGTATCCAAAATTTTGTCAGAAATACGGGTGAGCCTACAGTCTTCGTCAACGATGTTCTACAGGGAAACGGCAGGCGCGCTTGGAACACAACTCAACGTTTTGCCATAAACACTACAGTGGGTGCTGCTGGCCTGTTCGATGTCGCATCCATGTGGGAGAAGCCGTTTCATAAGGCTGATCTCGGGCAGACCTTCGGTGTTTGGGGTATCGACGCAGGGCCCTCAGTGCAACTACCCTTGCTTGGTCCCTCAAACGTTCGTGACACCGTGGCAGCGGTAGTAACCAGTGTGGCCTCTCCGTTTGGCTTCGTTCATGGCGGTGCGATGAACGTCGTATCCTATGCTCAGAAAGGCGTAGGTGGGGTCGGTGCGGTCAATAGTCGGGCGGAAAGTCTATCAAAAACTGACGCGCTCGAGAAAAGTTCACAAGACTATTACGCGTCAACCCGCCTCGTCAAAGCACGAGAGCGCGCAAAACTGATCGAGGAAGGCAAGATAGGGCTCGTTTCGCAGTCCGGTTCAAGTATCGCTGATGCGCCCAACAATTGAGAGAAACATAAGCTGTGTCACTACAATTGTAAATGTATACGCAAGCAGCAGGTATGGCTCGATGGTCATATCATCTACTATGCGTGAGGCTTACATCGTAAGCGGCTGGATAAGGCAATTGGCAATGCAACGATTCAGGGCGAATTCAAAAAATGTCAAAAGTCCATAGTTCCCGGCACCTCGTCAGAGACTTCGATATGTGCGATCCAATTCGCTCGCGGCAATCGGTGCCCATCGCTATCCTAAGCTTTTGGTGTTTCTTGGGCCCTATCGCTCCGCTTGCAAGCGCGGCTCCGGCAAGTGATCCGTCCGGCCTCTGGTTCACTAAGGATAATAAATCAATCATCAAGATTGCGCCATGCGACGCTCATTATTGCGGCACCCTCGTCTGGTTGAAAGAGCCCAATGAGAGTGACGGCACGCCGAAAGTGGACCAAGAGAATACAGACCCGAAAAAACGCAATCGGCCGATAATCGGTATCGACCTCTTGCATGACCTCGAGCCGGAGAAAAACTATTGGCGCGGCAAGGCCTACAATCCGGCAGACGGCAAGATCTACGACGTCACCTTCAAAGTGATTGGTGATACATTTCCCGGTGAGAAAGCCGAGGTCGAGGGATGCCTCCTGCACATTCTCTGTAAATCCCAAATCTTTACACGAGCGCAGGCCATTCCTAAGCCGCCCGAGCTTGCTCAATGAGTAGCGGAGGACTCAGCTCCCTAGAGTCATCCGTCTATGCATTTCTCCATTCTTTAATTGTGTATGTGAAATCTAATCCTAACTTTCACGTCACCGCGGGGCAATGCAACCTTCAAGTGCATTTACAGCTTAGTTGGCGCTCGCTTGGTATTGGGGCTTGAGTAGCAGCTGAACAAAAACTCTGATTCAACGCGGAGGACCCGACTAAGGTGTCAACTTTGTAAGGCTTCTCCTTGACTTAGAAAGTTTCCTCATGCTCCATAGATCGAGCACCCTATATTGTCTCTTTATGTGCACACTCACCGCAATCTTTTCTCCGGCCGCGATGGCTGTGGAGGACCCTGCCCTCACCACTGTTAGCCAGCTCCAGACCAAGTGGGAAACTTACAAGTTCGAAGTTCCAGAGGGCGATAAGCAGACCGCCTTTATGAATTCGCTGGGAGAAGAGGCTGACGCCGCAGAGACCCGGTTCCCTGGCCGGGTTGAGGTTTTAATCTGGGACGGGATCATCACTAGTGAGCGTGCCTCGATGGCGAATCCGCTGAGTGCTTTAGGCCTCGCAAAACGGGCCCGTGATATTTTGGAGAAAGCCTACAAAAAGGATCCGGCTGCATTGTCGGCCGGAGCCACGACAAGCCTCGGCGTTCTTTACTATCGGGTCCCGGGATTTCCTATCGGATTCGGTGACACGGAGAAGGCCCGCCAATTGCTCGAACAAGCCGTTCAGCTCGCACCTACCGGGCTCGATGCTTTGTACTTCTACGGTGATTTTCTTTATAATCAGAAGGAATATGCGAAGGCATTGGATGTTTTTGTTCGCGCGCAAAAGCTCCCTCCACATCCCGACCGACCGCTTTGGGATCATAACCGCCACCTCATGATTGGCGAGTTGATTGAAAAGATCCGGGCCAAGATGTGATGCCGCAAACAGATCATCGAGCCGTTCACCGTAAGACCAAGATCATATCCAATCGTTACGTAGACCGGTTCTGGCAAATGATCGGCAAACAACTGCAGCATCCCACTGGTGTTGCGGGTTCCATTGTTGGGTGGCTCATGGCGATAATCAACGACGAGCCGAATCGTGTGGCGATCGCTGCTCTTGAGCTCGTCGAACGCGATACTGTCCTTGAACTAGGCTTCGGACCAGGACGGGGCCTCGCCGCGCTATCGTGCCGCGTTTTGCAGGGCCAAGTATATGGCGTCGATCAATCTGCCCTCATGTTGGCGCAAGCATCACGCAGGAACCGCTCAGCAATAGAGTCAGGTCAGATGAACCTTCTCAAAGGTACGTTCTGTCCCCTTCCCTGGAAGGTCGCAGCTTTCGACAAGATCCTACTCGTGAATGTAGTCTATTTTTTTGGCCCTGCCGGCCATGAAATGTCCGAAATCCATCGCGTGTTGCGACCCGGTGGCCGACTCGTTGTCTATGTGACAGACAGTTCGACCATGAAAAAATGGCCCTTCGCGAGTCCCGATACACATCTGGTTTTCGACCAAAGAGACTTGCGGACCCTTCTCGAAAGAGGTGGGTTTGATGCCCCTGAAGTCACGATCCACACGTTGCATCTTCCGTTCGGGATCAGGGGCTTGCTCGCGATTGCTGAGAAATCCTTTAAGCCGGCATAACAGCATCACGCATTAGGAGTAAATAATGAAGCTTTTTCAATCTATTGCCGCAGTCACAGTAGCGGTAATACTTGCAATTCCGGTCCACGCGGCATCGCCACATGTCTATTTTATCGAACCCGTGGATGGTGAGCACGTTTCAAGCCCATTCACAGTCAAATTTGGTCTTGAAGGTTTGGAAATTCGCCCCGCAGGTGATGCTACACCCAACACGGGTCATCATCATCTTATCGTTGATGGTATTGCGTTGCCCACAGGCACCGTGATCGCTCTTAACGATAAAAGTCTGCATTTCGGCAAGGGCCAGACTGAAACTCAGTTGAGCCTACCACCTGGACATCACACGCTGACTTTGCAATTTGGCGATGGCATACATCAGTCCTATGGGCTTGATGTCAGTCAGACCATCAGCATTGATGTGAAATAATGCATTTCATTCGCGCGTTTCACATTTAAGACCGCTCCTGATTTATGAAGTTTACGCCTTCTCCCTTCAGTAAGAGCTGTCTAGAAAATAATTCGCAAAGTTCACGGTATTCCCGGCACTGTGGCGATAGCTATACAATTCTTGGCATATCCGATTGTAAACCGGTACACCCGAGTATAGGGGATGCCTCAAGCATTACGTAACAAACCGTACTAGATCCGAACCTCTCCTTCTTTGCCTCCTGTTCACGAAAGAAATTCGATGTTTAGTTGTCCTATAATCAGAATGGCCGCGATGCATAGGAAGGTTAGTTTGAGTTTTGACCGATTCTGTACAACCACTCTATCATCAACATGGCTTGCCGTTTTGGTCTTTATGATAAGCGTAATGCTGCTCGGTGGAATAGCAAACGCCGCAAGACTCAAGGTTACGGTTGACGACATACATGTGGGCCCAGGTTCCATTCGTGT
This sequence comes from Beijerinckia indica subsp. indica ATCC 9039, assembly GCF_000019845.1. Classification (NCBI taxonomy): domain Bacteria; kingdom Pseudomonadati; phylum Pseudomonadota; class Alphaproteobacteria; order Hyphomicrobiales; family Beijerinckiaceae; genus Beijerinckia; species Beijerinckia indica. The sequence goes on from NC_010581.1 coordinate 2,964,558, forward strand.
TGCGCTATACGCGAATGATGATAGTTTTCGACACGAGGAGCGCGCATCGCGTATAATCTCTACGGCTGCCAACTCTGAGTCGATCTCAGTGACCTTTAATGATTTACCTGCTGGACAGTACGCAGTGGTCGCCTATCATGATGCAAATGACAATAAAAAGCTGGATTTGAAATTGGGGATGTTCCCAGAAGAAGGGTGGGGATTGTCGAACGATCCAACGGTCATCGGACCGCCGCGTTTTGGACCATCTGCATTCGATGTCGCGAATTCAAATACAAATATCGTTGTTCATCTTCATTATTAGACCACGATATTTTGTAGAAAGCGAAGCGGACGCGCCCATTATAAGGTCGGTATTGTCGCCTCATATCTACGAACGAAGCGATCAGAAACACTAGTTCGAATGATTCAACGCCTGAACCTTTGGTCGTATCGATCTGATTTTATCCGGCCTCGTGATCAAGAGGGGGCACTTCATGCCCGTAAAGATGTTTACGACTTTCTCTGCACGCCTTTCCATCTTGGTCGCCTGTCTGTTCGTATTGCCGGTCAATGCTGTAGACAATTCTTCTTTAGATACCGAGATCAAGCATCTACGGACGCAGTGGGAGAGCATCAAGTTTAGTGTTTCCGACGTATCGAAGAGGGTACAGCTCATGAATGCCCTTGGTGAAGAAGCTGACTCTGTTGCAACAAAATATCCTGATAGGGTCGAGGCTTTGATATGGGACGGTATTGTCACGAGCGAGCGAGCTTCCATGGCGAGCGCATTCTCGGCTCTTGGTCTGGCCAAGAGGTCCCGAGATATTCTTGAGAAGGCCTACGCGATGGATCCCGCCGCGCTTGACGCGGCTGCCCCAACGATTCTTGGCGTCCTTTACTATCGAGTTCCTGGCTTTCCAGTTGCGTTTGGCGATACTGGCAAAGCACGACGATTATTCGAAGAGGCTGTACAGCTGGCACCAAACGGGTTGGATGCCTGGTTTTTCTACGGAGAATTTCTTTATTCGGATAAGGACTATACGAGAGCTGCCGAGGTCCTTCATCATGCACTTTCATTGCCGCACCAACGTAACCGTCCGATATGGGACGAACACTGCCGTCTTGTCATACGGGAGTTACTCGCGAAGATTCAAGACAAGTCGTGATGAAAAGCATCGGGAACATAACCCGTCCTCACGAACGACGTTTACGTGTAACCGAATGATAACCAAGCAGCTGCTCAAGTCGATAATAATAATAGATTTGCAGAACGATTGTTTCGAGGATGAAACAAAAAGATTGTTGTGATGATAGAACGGAAGATATACTTTTTGGAACGAAATCCACAAACATTGAAGCGGACTGTATAGCTGGATGTTGCAGAGCGTTCGAAACGACAATTCCTACGAGCGGTATGTCAATCCGCAATGGGTTCACTTGCTCGATGTTTTGGAAATGAACGTCAATTACGTTCATTGTCATGGGGTAGAGCTACATACATCTGACGGAAAGGCGATCATTGACTTTAACTCAGGATATTGCGTTCACAATATTGGCCACAATCATCCGCGGTTGATCGCCGCGCTCAAGGAAGAGCTCGACCGGTCAGGTCCAGCAATGCTGCAAACTCATGTCTCAGACCTCGCGGGGGAGCTTGCAGAAAAGCTCTGCGCCAGAGCAGGTGGCCGCTTTACCAAGGTGTTCTTCGCTAGTTCCGGTAGCGAAGGTGTCGAAACCGTAATAAAATTCGCTCGCGCGCACACTGAACGCTCTGGCATCCTCTATGCCGCTGACGGCTTTCACGGTTTGACTTGCGGCGCGCTCTCGCTCATGTCGGACGAATTCTGGAAGGCGGGCTTCGGGCCTTTGCTGCCAGAGACTGAATCCGTCTTATTTGACGATATCGAGGCACTAGAAAACAAGCTAGCTGCAAAGCCATTCGCAGCCTTCGTGTTGGAACCAATCCAGGGCGAAGGCGGTGTGCGGGTTCCAGCGCCCGACTACCTCATCAAAGCTCAGGCGCTTTGCCGCCGTTATGGCACACTCTTTGTGCTCGACGAGGTTCAAACAGGCTTTTACCGGACCGGTGATTTCCTGGCTGCGCATCATTTCGGCGTCGAGCCCGACATGGTTGTTCTCGCCAAAGCGATGAGCGGTGGACTTATTCCCTGTAGCGCGGTCCTCATGTCCGACGCTATTTGCAATTCGATTTACAGTTCTCTGAGGCGCGCGTTCATTCATACCACCACCTACAGTGAAAACAGTCTCGCCATGCGAGCGGGACTCACGACGCTTGATATATTGGAAGATGAAAAGCTCGGTGCGCGTGCGGCTTCGCTAGGCGAATATCTTCGGCGGACGTTAACCGAGCGTCTCGGCAAATATGAGATGGTGGCCGAGGTCCGGGGCCTTGGTCTGCTCAATGCGATCGAATTTCGGAAACCGCGTTCCTATCTGCTGCGGATTCCCTTCGAGACCTTCTCGAAGATACATCCAGCAATGTTCGGACAAGTGGTGGTGATGCGCTTGTTCAAAGACCACGGGATATTGAGCCAAATCTGCGGCAATAATTTCCTGACTCTTAAAATCGCGCCTCCGCTCGTCGTCAGCGATGAGCAAATCGAACATTATATAACGGCCGTCGAACAGGTCGTGAGTCTCGCTCACACGTCCACTTCCTTCTGGTCCGAAGCCCTGGGCATTGGACGTCGCGTTCTGGCGAACGTGTAATTAGGGAACAAACTATGAGAATTAGCGGCGTAGCAAGTGCAATGCCCGAGTACGTTTATCCTCAAGACACACTGACTGGAGCGTTAAAGTTGTTCTGGGGAGATAAGCTCAAGAATCCAGAACAACTTGATCGGCTCCATTCTCGCACGGGCGTAACCTCCCGTCATTTGGCCTTTCCTCTCGAGCGTTATCCTACGTTTTCGTCCTGGGGCGAAACAAATGCCGCATGGTTCGAAGTTGCGCAGGTGCATGGTGAGCGGGCGCTTGACCAAGCGCTTACGAAAGCGGGAATCTCCCGGCAGGACTTGCATGCCTTATTTGTCGTTTCGATCACGGGCATCGCTAGCCCCTCGCTGGACGCCCGCCTCATTAACCGCATGAATTTGCGGTCCGACATCAAACGCACGCCAATTTTCGGTGTCGGATGCGTCGGCGGTGCCCTCGGTCTGACCAGAGCAGCTGATTACACCTTGGCCTATCCTGGTCATAACGCTGCTCTGCTCGCTGTCGAAGTCTGCTCCTTGACACTCAAGCGCGACGATCTTTCGGCAGTGAATGTGATAGCGTCTGGACTTTTCGGCGACGGTGCCGCCGCCGTCATCGTTTCGGGGTCGCAGACCACGAACGACCAGAGACCGGGTGCAGGCCCTGAGATCTTGGCGAACGGGTCCTTTTTCTATCCTGGTACTGAAGACATCATGGGCTGGGGCATTTCCGAAACCGGATTCCAGATCGTGCTGTCGCCCGGCTTGATGGATCTGGTTAAAGCCAACCTCTCGCGCGACGTTGACTCATTTCTCAATGAGCACGGCCTCACGCGAAGCGATATCGGAAACTGGGTGATCCATACAGGTGGGCCTCGTGTCCTTGATGCGATGCAGGAAGCGCTAGAGCTCGAAGATCGCCATCTGGAGCGGTCTTGGGATAGCCTCAGTCGTTTCGGTAACCTTTCCTCTGCTTCCGTGCTGCTGGTGCTGGAGGACATCGCGGAGAAGCACCGGCCAGACCCTGGAACTTTCGGCGTGCTTTTAGCGATGGGGCCGGGTTTCTGCTCCGAGATGATCCTGCTTCGATGGTGATTCCTTTGGAAACGGAAATCGTCGTAGTGGGCGGTGGCCCCGCAGGCCTTGCCGCTGCGCTTGCCGTGCGCCAAAAAGGGTTTGAGGTCTGTGTCGTTGACAGGGCCCAGCCACCGACCGACAAGGCCTGCGGAGAAGGCGTGATGCCGGATGGAGTCACGGCCTTGTCCCGCCTCGGAGTCTGTCTCGGTGTGGACCATGGCGTACCTTTTCGCGGGATCCGATTCGTCGGTGACCAACGAATCGCGGAGGCATCCTTTCCTCGTGGAAGCGGTATTGGCATTCGCCGCACGGCTTTACACCACATCCTTCAGGATCGAGCGCGCGCAGCTGGCATCGTGACTGCCTGGGGTATGAAGGTGACGGGAGTTGATCCTGAGGGGGTTAGACTCCGCGACCAACTCATACGCTGTCGATGGATCATAGCGGCCGATGGCTCGGTTTCACAAATCCGCCAATGGGCGGGTTTGTCACCGATCCGTCAAGACGGTGGGCGGATCGGCCTACGTCAGCACTTCCGTATAAAGCCGTGGTCCGACTTTGTCGAAGTCCATTGGGCCAACGGATGCCAGGCATATGTCACCCCGGTGGGACCAGAAGAGGTCTGCATAGCGCTGCTCAGCCGGGAACGAGAGTTACGTTTTACAGAACTTGCGGCTCATTTTCCCCAACTTGGCAGACACCTCAAAAACGCCGAACCAACTGATGCAGTGCGCGGAGGAAAGGTCGCATCCGTACATCTGCGCCGAGTAACATGCGGCCGGATAGCCTTGATTGGGGATGCTTCTAGTTCCATCGACGCGGTCACGGGTGAAGGTCTGACCCTCGCTTTTCGACAGGCAGAAGCACTCGCCGCGGCGTTGGCAGAAAACGACCTATCGTCTTACGAGGCGGCGCACCGTCGGATATGCCGAATGCCATTCTTTATGGCGCGTCTGCTCCTTCTCATGGATGAACACCATGGCTTGCGAAAAATCGGCCTACAAGCGTTGGCATCCCAGCCTGGTACCTTCAGCCGCCTTTTGGCGGCGCATGTTGGAGCCCGACATCCCGCTGCTGCATCCTTAGATATCCTAGCTCTGACCGTAGGTTTGCTTACGCATGCAGTGACGCTACATGCTGTATAAGAAGGCGGGATGTAATGTATACCACTAAGCCGGTTGGTATCTGCCGCAGCATGGTTTCTGTTGCAGCCATTTGATGGGATGCACCGCTGGCTCAGCAAAGTGCGTCGTTTACATTTGAAGGCTCCTCCCGCGAAGCTCCATCATGCGGCGGCTAATGCCGACCGCTAAGACACCCTGCATCACGCGTCTCAGGAATTACAAAATCTGCTTGACTCTGCCGCCTCGATTAGACGATCCTATCAGCCCCTTACTATCTTGGGACAGCTTGGCGCGCTTTCAAAATCATACAGCCAATGCGTTAGGCAGAGCAGCGAGCAGGTGAGCGCGAGCTACCTATTTTATTTCTCTGCATCTCTCATGTCGCGAAGCTCGTGCTCCAACCTCCGCCAGGGCCTCCAAAATACGACACGCCATCCACTTTCCTGTCATGCGGATCGAGCAGAGAGAGGATGCCTCCAGCATCGTCGATCAGATTACTCGGTAGATCGAGCGCCAATGGCTGGCCAGGCTCGATAGTTGTAGCGGGAAGATTGATCGCGCCACTAGGTCGTAAACTCATAAATTCGCTTTGCGATTGTCAGTTTGCATGATTCAAGGCTTCCAAAAGAGGAAGCCAGATGACGCGCCGCCGCTACGAACTCACCGACCATGAATGGTGGATCCTGTCGCCTCTATTGCCCAACAAACCGCGTGGCGTTGCTCGCGTCGATGATCGGCGGGTGCTGAATGGCATTCTTTGGCGGTTCCGAACGGGCTCGCCTTGGGCAGAGATTCCAGAGCGCTACGGCCCACCGACCACTTGCTACAACCGCTTTGTGCGGTGGCGGAAAGCCGGGGTCTGGGATCGGCTTCTCGACGCGGTTTCAGAGGCTTACGACGGTGACATCGTCATGATTGACTCGACCTGTGTTCGCGTTCACCAGCACGCGGCTACGGGAAAAAAGGGGATGGAGACGATGGCGGCATGGGACGTTCCCGCGGCGGGCTCACCAGCAAAATCCATGCTCTCGTCGATGCCGAAGGGCGCCCCGTCACCCTCCGCTTAACCGGCGGTCAGGTCGCGGACTGCACCGAAGCCGATGCGTTGACCGATGGTCTCGGCGAAGGAGACATCCTGCTGGCCGACAAGGGTTATGATAGCAACGCTATCCGAGCCAAGGCGGCGGAGCGGAAAGCCTGGGCCAACATCCCACCAAAAGACAATCGCAAGGGGAGCTTCTCCTTCTCGCGTTGGGTCTATCGGCAACGCAACCTCGTGGAACGGTTCTTTAACCGGATCAAGCAGTTCCGCGGCATCGCAACACGCTACGACAAAGACCCCGCCAACTTCCTCGCCGCTATCAAACTCGTCGCGATAAGAATTTGGTGCCAAAGTTTATGAGTCGACGCCCTAGGGCTCGTGACTGACCAACCAGAAACGTCCAATAGAACGGTCGACATATTAGCGATCACGAGGCGTCCGGTGCCGCTGACAAGGCGGTTGAGTGAAGTGAGCTCAGCGACCGGCGCTGCGGTCGGCACGAGATTCCCGAGACCGCCGTCGGCGAAGTCATAGCGAGGCGCCTCGAAGCCAGTTGTACCTTCCACCGCTTGCCCTTGCGCGTCGGTCTGCCAAGCCTGGGTTTGGAAGGCGAGGAAGATGGCAGTGACGCGATCGGTGTTAGTGCTGAGCAGGAAGATCGCCCCGTCATGCCAGGTACCGTTCTCGTGGAGGCGGTCGTCGATTTCAGGCGGGTCACCTTGGGCCATGTGGGTGTTGTCGATACCGAATTCGGGCGTCTCGCCGAACACGGCGTTTGTCTGGCCGTGCGAGGTGTGAAACTGGCTGCCCATGATGACGATGTCGTCGTTTTGGTCCCTGGCCAGTCCAACAAGGCCTCGAGCCTATGGACCAGGTCATTCCCCACCGGCGCTCTCGCTCGGCAGCACGCGCATTTTGCGCGGATCGAATAAGTTTCCCTTTATGTAGTCGAGAGCACCAGCCGCATAGCTGCGCTCTTGGACCGCGAGACCAGGGCGGAGGTCCCGGAGGTGTTCGACGAGCGGATGGCGAAAGTCCCATCGACCAGGAAATTGAGATAGGTCTCGGCTACGGGCGAGCCCGAACTGCCCTTCGACGACTGAACGTTCACCGTCGCGAAGAAGGAATCCGAGCCAGCATCTACAAGCATCCAGAGGTGTGGATTTCCTGATAGCGCCGGCTTGAACCGATCGATTTTCCCCTTTAGGCGGCTATAATTGATCTGTCCCATCGTCAAGCTCCGTGGCGCACATTGGGTATCAGGTCAGACAATCGGTTCCGCTCTATCTCCGGCGAGCAGGAGCTGCGGCACCTGGGTGAGGTGCCAAGCGCCGCCTACCCAGTCGAAAATCCAGACCATGTCGAAGCGGTCGTCTGGCCAGTTTGGCACTGGCTCGCCCTCTGGGACTAGCAAATGGGCGAGCGGTGGAATTCTCTTGTGCTCCCAGGCGATCAACACGGTGCCGTCAGCGCTCATCGCTTTACCAATGACCTTCTGGAGTTCGTCCTTTCTGCAGGAATCATCGATCGACGACGCCGGACCGAGGTGGGCCGCGAGAGGTTCGATCGTCTGGCGCGGCCGCTTGCTATCATCGTCCGACGCCGGGTCGGCATAGGCAGCGAACAGGTACTTCGGACGTTTGAGCGGTGGGGGCGGGTCGTGGTCCCCGGGTGCGAAGAACTGGACCAGGGCGCCGGCGCGCTGCCAGCCACGCGGCGTTAGCGATTTTGAGTCAGGTTGCCCACTCTCATCTACGCCGGCGGTCACGTGGTGTTCGGGCTTTTCCGCGTGGCGGATGACCAGGATCTTTTGCGCCGGCATACTGCCCCCCTCTCCCTACTCGACTGGTTGCGCCAATCGAAATGTCAGCCCATCCAAAATTCCAGCGGGACTGGAAAAGAGTTGGGGCTACGCCGCTTTTCTGACTGGAATGATTTGGTTGTGTAGACGCCCGTCCAGCATGGCGGAGCGGACCATGCAACATGGTGGGCTCCTCGTGGAGACCAGCGCATGCGGCGATGGTCGATCCTTTCTGGCGAGGCAAATGCAGTCCTACTTCAAGAAGTGAGCCTCTAACAGAGAGATGACACTCACATAGCCAGCATCGCTTACATAACAGATCTTCGCATCCTCCGCTGACACGGGGAACCCGTTTATGATGGCACTTTGCATTGAGTATGCTGCAGGGTAAGCTAATTGTGAGGATATCCTCAACGTTGCTATACCATTTACAACTTCAAGAATTAGTTTAATGACATTAACGATAATGTCAACAAGATTGACAGAATGTATTCTCTATCGTCCGATAGTACTAATCACTCGAAAAATAGCTTCCGAAATTAACGGGGGCATGAAGCGCTGAGCGTTCGGTGATGAATTAAAAAGATAATTGATCCTTCAACATCTTGGGCACGGTTCTTTCCAAACCGAGAGCCTGATCCCTCACACAATCCCCCAGGCGCGATACTGCCCCTCCCCGTCAGCTCGCGCAGTCCGAGCGTCGCCACGAGAGCTGCGGCACGCGGCGTGATCCCCAGTTCCTTGGCGATGAGATCGCTCGAGACCAGGGGCACGCGGAGGGCGAGATCGATGAGCGCGGCGAGATGCGAGTGTCGGGATGTCTTTAAATAGGTTCTGTATCACTTTGCGTGCTGCCGGCATCAATTATGTAGCCGACATCAATAGGATGGATTCTGATTTGCGGCACGAAAAAATGTAAGCGCACGCTCAAGCTTTGTGTGCGGCGCAGCGTAAGCGGTTCAGATCCCCAGCAAAGTGCTGTCGCCGAACACTTTGTCGCGGCCGCAACTGCCGCAAAGCCGAGTCTTTGCGATGAAAGCCTGAACCTGATCGCAGGCGACTTCCGCCTGAATTTGACGGATCAGGTATTTGCCGTCCTCATGCGTGAGGCCGAGGTCGGCTTCTGAGACCAATTCTGAGCGCTTAATATGGCCAATGGTTCACGACTGGAGAACTCCTGCCTCGTCTATGTGCTCAAGCTTCAAGGTCGATCGCATTGGAAACTCCGCAATCATCATCTCTCCAAAAATAGCGGATTTTCCATTGGTGACCCCCAGGTTTTTGTCGGTCTCTATTTAATGGCATCCCGACAAGGTTTAACCTGTCCAGTATAGGTAGAAGCAAGACTTCAAGTGCTTCTAGGGATTGTCTCGCTTGTCGCATAAAAAATTGGCCTACTTCGTCGCCGACGTGAACGAATATTCATTGTTTATATAGTGGATCTATTTGAATACGGCTTGATCCATTCGGCCGGATATTTGCTTTTGAAGCCGGCTAAATTCACGCGGCGGTCGACCCTTCACTCTCTTAAAAGCCGTGCTAAAGGACTTCTCTGATTCATAGCCAACCTCCAGTGCGATCGCCGCGATTGATTTCCGCGAGTGGGCTAATTCCTCGGCGGCGAGTGTCATCCGCCAATGCGCCAGGTATTCCATTGGTGACAAGCCCACCGCCTCCCTGAAGGTCACCGCAAAAGCAGTGCGCGACATCCCTGCCACGCTCGCTAGGGTGTGAAGCGTCCACCGCCGGTCAGGTGCTCCGTGCATCGCCACGATAGCCGCGCGTAGCCGCTTGTCTGCGAGCGCGAAGAGCCATCCTGCCTCTTCGGTTGTTCGGCCGGATAGGTAAAGCCGCAGCGCCTGCACCAGCACGATGGTCGCCAGCTGCTGGGCGACAATGAAATCACCAGGTTGTCCCTCGGCAAGCTCCTGCCGCATGCGTTCGACGCACCAGCGTAACGTCGCACTCCCGGGCTCGTCACGGATGTGGAGGAGTGGCGGAAGGACATTCAGAAGCAGCTCCGACTGTCCTTCCGACAGCGTGAAGTAGCCACCGATGCTCAGATAGTCTCCACCCCCATTGTAGGTCATGATGCGACCATTGGGTTGCGGCGGCAGGACTTCGCTCACGGGGACCGGCTCCACCGACGGATCGCTGGCGATGCGGAAGGGTCGGCCCCGCGGGAGCAAGAAGCATTCGCCCGTGTTGACCCGTGTGAATGCATCGCCTTCGACCGATATCCAGCATGACCCGGTCACGACGGCGTGGAACTTGATTCCATCGTGCGGCCCGAAGCTGATGGCCCAGTCTCCACCCGCATCGAAGCCGCCTGAAACGTAACTGCGCAGTTTCAGGAGTGCCAGCACATCTGACAGCGGGTCCATTCGCCATTCCTGAACGATCGAAAACTAATTCCAAATTATAGGTTATTAATCGTCCCTATTCAACGCCGTAGGTTGCGGCGAGGTGAGCGTGAAGCGGCGCCATAGCGATCGCACCGGCCCGCAGACGGCAGGACGAATGTTCAGCGATATTCGCCGGGCCACCGCCCCACTGGATGAGGCCGCCGGCGTTGTACGAATCAGCGTTCCGGATTTCATGGGGATCGAAGTCGTGCCTTCGATGCTCAAAGTGCTGCGCAATGCGCATCCGCGCCAGCCACAAGGCCATGGCGCGCGCAAGGCGATCCGTGCCGCCGGCGCCCACCTGCTCTTCCTGCCACCCTACAGTGCGACCTCAACCCTATCGAAATGATGTTCGCCAAGCTCAAGACGCTGATCCGCAAGGCAGAAGAACGAACCGTCGAGGCAACATGGCAACGGATCGGAGCGCTCCTCGATCACTTCAAACCCGCCGAATGCGCCGCATACATCCGACACGCCGGTTATGCTTCAACTTAAATCAGAGGGATTCTAACGCACGCCACGGCTGTTCGACGAAACGCCGACGTCGGTAAGCTGAACTCAAGCTACCACTGCCAAGCCCGGCGAAGCGCGTAAGCGGGCTATGTCGCGCGCCGGCGGTTCTCCAAAGTGGCGGCGATATTCGCGACTGAACTGCGACGGGCTTTCGTAACCCACGCGGAGGGCGGCAGTCGTGATGTCGATATCCTCTACCAGCATCAAGCTGCGCGCGTCCTGCAGCCTGAGCTGCTTCTGGAACTGCAGCGGCGTCATCGCCGTCACGGCGCGAAAATGCTCGTGCACGCTCGACGGGCTCATGCCCACTTCCGCGGCAAGCCGTTCGATGCTGAACCGTTCCCGGAAGTGCTGCCCGATCCAGGCGATGGCGCGGCCGACCTGGGCCACCCGACCCTGGCTGGAAGTGATGTGGCGCATCCTGGCGCCGTCCGGGCCGGCAAGCAGGCGATAGAGAATTTCCTGCTCGGCAAGCGGCCCGAGCACGGGCAGCGCTGCCGGATCGTCGAGCAGGCGCAGCAGGCGTAGGACCGCGTCGAGCAGACTGGTGCCGGCGTCGGACACCGTCTTGCCTATGGGCAGGGAGGGCGCTCCCGGCGGAGGCAGCACGCGCGACGCCAACTCGCCCAGCATCACCGGATCGAAATCGAGGAACAGGCAGAGATAGGGCTTCTCAGGCGTCGCTTCGATCACATGGCCTACAGCGGGTAGGTCGTACGTCACGACCCCATAGCGGCCCGGCGCATATCGGAACACGTGGTCACCCAGCGTGACCTCCTTCTGCCCCTGTGCAACGAGGCACAATTGCGGCCGGTAAACATTCGGCATCGGCATCGTCACCGTGGAGGATCGAGCAAGCCTCACCCGTTCGATGGGGGTGGCGTGGAAGCCATCCTTCGAGACGTGCCGGGCAATCACCGCAGAGATTTCGGTCAGTGTTTCCATGAGACGACCATCGCAGATGCGCGGAAGGGCGGCAATGCGAAACGCGGCTTCTGGAGGATTGGGCAGTAATCCCGGCGCATCAGGCTAACGGTTCGGTTTCGCCTCGCCTCATGATGTCAGCATCGCCTGGGTCACAGCAAACCTGGCGGCAGAACAAGTAAGGAGCGCACATGACAATCGATAATCTGAAGATCCCCACGGTCGCACTGGGGACCTGGGCTTGGGGTGACAGCGGCGAGACTGGCGACGGCTACTTCGGCAGCCCCTTGACTCGGGCTGGCCTGGAAGAAGTTGCCGACAAAGCGCATGCGGCCGGCTTCACCCTGTGGGACACCGCTATGGTATACGGCATGGGCCGTTCAGAAACCGTACTCGGGGAAGTCCTGAAACGCTACGCCCGCAGCGACTATCAACTCTCGACGAAGTTCACCCCGCAGGCTGCGGGGACTAGCGATGATCCGGTGGCGGACATGCTGGAGCAGAGTCTGGCGCGCCTCGGCACCGACTACATTGACCTTTACTGGATTCACAATCCTGCCGATGTGGCACGGTGGACGCCCCACCTGATCCCGCTGCTGGAGAGTGGAAAGGTCAAACATGTCGGCGTCTCGAATCACAACCTGGGCGAAATCGAGTTCGCCAACCGGATCCTCGGAGAAGCCGGGTTTCGGGTCGAAGCCATCCAGAACCACTACAGTCTCCTTTACCGCAGCTCTGAGAACGCTGGCATCCTGGACTACTGCCGCAACCAGGGCATCTTGTTCTTCGCCTATATGGTGCTCGAACAGGGCGCCCTGAGCGGCAGGTACAGTCCGGAGAACCCGCTGCCGGAAGGCAGCAGCCGGGCGCAGGCTTACAATGGCATGCTGTCTCAGCTGAAGGCCCTGACGGACAAGCTCGCCTCGATCGGCCAGAAGCAGGATGCGGCAGCTCCCGATGTCACGACAGCTTGGGCCATCGCCAAGGGCGCGACGCCGATCATCGGCGTCACCAAGCCCAACTACATCGATGGCCTGATACGAGCCAGCGCTATGGCGCTCTCTCGCGACGACATCGTAGAGCTAGAAACTCTCGCTGACGCCGCTAACGTGAACACCCGCGGCTGGTGGGAACAAGAAATGTAAGTTCGAAGGGGGCGTTTAGCAGAGCAGCCATCGCCGCGAAAGTGGCTACTCAATATGGCGACTACTCAAGCTTTTACCGGTTCCCGACTATCAGCGCCCGGTCGTTGCTGTTGTCCGGCGTGAAAGATTGGCTCTTGTTGAGGGGTTATCGGCGTCCAAAATTGCGCGGCGATTGGCACGCGCGGGCATATCAGCGGCCATCTAGTCCCTCTCAACTTTCGAATGGGGGCCGCATCGCGGGGCCACTGTTAATCTGCGACCGAGCTATCTGGTTTTCGGCAGCGCACTCGCGCCCCGATTCTTGGACGCTGACTAAATACAGCCGCACTGATCCCTGCGAGGCCCTCGCTGAGGATCAAGCTTTGAGCGCCACGGCGAAGCTGCGAGCACATCCGACAGCGGGTCCATGCGCCACTCCTGAACGATTGCGAACTATTTGCGAATTTTATGGCGTGGATCGTTCCCGAGCAACTACCTAATTTGGGAGGCAATTTCGAACGAGGAGAAGGCATGCGGATATTCGTCACCGGTGCAACGGGATGGGTCGGCTCGGCCGTGGTCGAGGATCTCATCGCCGCGGGCCATGAGGTCACGGGCCTCTCCCGGTCATCCGCAAGCGCCGAGAAGCTTGCTGCGACCGGGGCGCAGGTGGTGCGCGGAGCGATCGAGGACCTCGATGTGCTGCGGGCCGCCGCAGGACAGGCCGATGCCGTGATCCACACCGCCTTCAACCATAACTGGTCGCGCTTTGCCGAGAACTGCGCGGCCGACAAGCGCGCTATCGAGGTGTTGGGCGCGGAACTCGAAGGGTCCGAGCGGCCGCTTGTCGTCACGTCCGGCGTCGCACTGCTCGCGCCCAGGCGTCTCGCCACCGAGGCAGATGTGGCACCTCCCGTGACGGAGAGTTTCCCGCGCGCCTCAGAGGCTGTGGTCGAAGAGCTTCGCGGTTGCGGCGTCCGGGTGGCGACGGTGCGGCTTGCCCCCTCGGTCCATGGCGTGGGCGATCATGGCTTCGTACCGCGCCTCGCCGGCATCGCTCGCGATAAGGGCGTTTCGGCCTATATCGGCGACGGCAAGAACCGCTGGCCTGCGGTGCATCGGCTTGACGCCGCCCGGGTCTTCCGCCTCGCGCTGGATCACACCGCTGAAGGGCCGTTTCACGCCGTCGCCGAACAGGGCATTGCGCTGAAGGACATCGCTGAGGCGATCGCCCGCCAATTCGATCTGCCTTTGATCTCGATTTCCGCCGATGGGGCGGCTGAGCACTTCGGATGGTTTGCGCCGTTCGTGGGCATCGACGCGCCGACCAGCAGCGACCGCACGCGCGCGGTTCTGGATTGGAAGCCGGAACAGCCAGGGCTGCTCGATGATCTCGCCAAGCCGGACTACTTCGGCTCCTGAGCCGTCGGCCGACCTCGCCCAAGTTGAAACCAGGAGAGAGCCAGGATGCGGGTTTTTGTTACAGGCGCCACAGGCTTCATAGGGGCTGCGATCGTCCGCGACCTCATAGAGGCTGGCCACCAAGTCACCGGGCTCGTCCGCTCGGCTGAGGCGGCCGCAAGGCTTGAAGCCGCCGGAGCGAAAGCCCACCGTGGCACGATCGAGGATCTGGGAGGCCTGAGCCGGGCAGCCGCCGAGGCCGATGGCGCAATCCATACGGCCTTTTTCCATGCATTTTCGCAGGCCAGTCTTGGAACTCGCTTGCAGGTCGTGTTCGGGGGGAGCCCGAGCAACATTGTCCAGCGGTTCATGACTGCCGCCGTCGAGGCAGACCGGCGCGCGATCGAGACAATCGGCAATGGACTCCGCGGAAAGGACCGATCGCTTGTCATTGCCTTCCCGACGATGGCGATGGCGCAGGGCCGCTTGGCGGTGGAATCAGACGCCGCCGATCGGAACGCGGTGGGCGGCATCAGATCCCGATGCGAAAATGCAGCCCTGTCGCTCGCGGCACGCGGCGTAAGGGCGACGATTGTTAGGCTACCTCCATCAGTACACGATGAGACGCGGCAGGGCCTTGTCACTCAGTTGATTGCGCTCGCGCGCAAGAAGCAGGTCTCCACCTATGTCGACGATGGCAGCAACAGATGGAGCGCAGTGCATCGGCTTGACGCCTCCCGCCTGTTCAGGCTCGCGCTTGAAAGCGGTGAGGCCGGCGTTCGCTACCATGCGGTCGCTGAAGAAGGCATCCCGATGCGCGACATCGCGGAGACCATTGGCCGCCGTCTCGAGCTCCCGGTCAGAAGTCAATCTTCGAAGGAGGCCGCCAAACATTTCGGCTGGCTCGCGCCGTTCATTGGCGCGGACAATCCGGCTTCAAGCCAGGCCACGCGTGAGCGGCTGAATTGGGAGCCAACACATCCCCGGCTGATGATCGACATCGCAAGCACTCTTCGCAGCGCGGACGCGCCTGCATCGCCGTCGTCCCACTGAAGCGAGCGCAAACCCAGAAACCATCCTGCACGGCTCCAGTGGCGGACATCACGCGCGACTAAAGAGCGCCGCGGCGCGGCCTGCGGGGAACAGATGAGTTTTTCCAATGCAATTGACCAAACTTTTGCCCTTAGCTTTCACCGTCGCCATCGCGCTCGCCCCGCCAAGTTGGGCGGAGCCTGTGGCATCCGGCGTCCCCGGCATGATTTTCGACCATGATGTGCCGGTCACCATGACCGACGGGGTGCAACTGCGCGTGAATATCTACCGTCCCGAAAAGCCAGGTCACTATCCGGTTCTGATGCTGATGGGGCCCTACGGCAAAGATACGAGCATGGCCGATGCACCGGCCTACAAGACATCCTGGGCAAAGCTGATCGCGAAATATCCGGATCTCTGCAAGAAGTCCTCCTGCCGCTACATCCGCTTCGAGGCGCCCGACCCGGAGCGCTGGGTCGCAAACGGTTACATCGTCATTCATGCCGACGTCCGCGGCGCCGGTGCATCGCCCGGCGTGCTCGACCCTTTCTCCCCGCGCGAGACCGAGGACTATGCGACGCTGATCACTTGGGCGGCGCGCCAGCCGTGGAGCTCAGGGAAGGTCGGTCTGTTTGGCACATCGTTCCAGGCGATCAACCAGTATCAGGTCGCCGCTCTCCAGCCTGAAGGTCTTGCGGCGATCCTGCCCTGGGAGGGTGCGTTCGACCAATACCGCGAGATTGCCTACTATGGTGGGCTTCTCAACGTTGCGTGGGAATACTGGTGGACTCACCAGGTGGTGCCCAACCAGAACGGCAATGCAGAAACGCCATTGGTTGACTCCATCAATGGCGGAAAAGACACCGGGACGGCTCTCTCTCCGGAGATTTTGAAGCAGAACCGCGTTGATCCGGTCGAAGCCTTCGCCAAGCACCCCTTCGACGGCGCCTACTATCACCAGCGGACTCCGGACGGTGGTCGGATCACGGTGCCACTGCTCGACGTCGCCAACTGGACGGACTGGAGCACAGAAGGCTACCGCGCCGCCGCCAGCAAGCAAAAATGGCTGCGCATCCAGACCGGTGATCACCTAACGCCCTTCTATTCCGAGGAGTCGATCGCGCTGCAGAAACGCTTCTTCGATCACTTCCTGAAGGGCGAAAACAACGGATGGGAAAAGGAACCGCGGGTCGCGGTGCAGGTCCGCCGCCCGGATGGCGCCACCTGGCGATACGCATCGGCTTGGCCGCTCCCGGGCACGCGCTGGGAAAAATGGTATCTTGATGCTGCGACGAGCTCGATGGGCTCAGGTCTGCCCACCGCTGCGCCCGCGCAGAAATCTTATCCTGGATTGGGGGACGGATTGACCTTCACGTCCGCGCCCTTTGAAACGGAGACGGAATTCACCGGCCCATTCGGCGTCAGGCTTTGGGTCAGCTCCTCGACCGCAGATATGGATATTTTCGCGGCTGTGCGGTTGATCGATCCGCAGGGGCGGGACGTCACCTTCATGGGCAACAGCGACCCGAATGTGCCGCTTGGCTTGGGCTATCTCCGCGTCTCACAACGCGCGGTCGACCCCGCGAAGTCTACCGAGTACGCCCTGTTCCATCCGCACCTTGGTTCGGCGCCCATGACGCCAGGGCAAATGTACCCAGTCGACGTGGAGTTCACGGAGCCGACGAGCATTGTCATCCCCAAGGGATATCGTCTGGCGCTGACGGTCCAGGGCAAGGATTTCGGGTACGGCCCGGGGGCTAGCACCGTTCACGCGAAGGACTACGACCTTCCGAATTCGAACAACTCCGGGCTTTTCTTCGCCGCGCATCCAAACCGCAATCCCGCAGTCTACGGCGGGACGGACACGGTTGCGACGGGCGGAGAGCACGCATCCTATCTTCTACTACCGCGGATTACGGCTCCCTGATGAGGGTCGTAGGCGGGTTAGTGTGGGCGCCTTCACCGTGGAGACTGAGCTTCGAGATTTACGATGGGCGATCATTGCGGCCAGACATCGAAGTCTTCGTCAAGCGGCTGAAGTCCTCAATGTCCGCCAATCGACTTTAAGTCGTGCCATACGCGATCTCGAATCCCAGTTGGGCGCTCTCCTGTTTGAGCGGAGTAATAGTGGAACACGTCCAACTGTTGCAGGACAGGAGTTTCTAGGGTTAAGATCCGATTAACCATATTTTAATTCAATGGCTTGGTTTTGGGATGGAGGCCAAGTCGATGGATATGAATTTGTTCTGGTTCAGTGACGACCAATGGGCCAGGATCGTTCCGCATTTGCCCACGAACCAGCCGGGGCCTCAGCGCGGGGATGATTAGCGTATCTTGAGTGGCATCATGCATGTGCTGACATCAGGGTGTCGCTGGAAAGATTGTCCGAAGGATATGGTCCCTTCAAAACGGTTTACAATCGCTTTGTCCGGTGGAGCGAACGCGGCCTCTGGCAGAAGACTTTCGCGCATGCGGCGGCTCCCGAGGCAGCTCCCGAACAAGTGGCATTGGACAGCAGGCATGTCAAAGTCCACCGCAGTGGGACAGGCGGACAAGGGGGGCCGAAGCGCAGGCGATCGGCCTTACAAAGGGCGGGCGCAACAGCAAAATCCACGCGATCGTCGACCAGTTCTGCCGTCCGTGGGCGTTCATTCTTACGTCAGGCAATACCGCCGACTGTGTAATGGCCGAGGCCTGCGTCAGCCTTGTCCCCGGTATCAAGGAACTTTTGGCAGACAAGGGCTACGATACAGACGCCCTGCGAACCTTTCTCAAAGAGCACGGCATCAAGGCCACAATCCCCAGCAAGTCAAACCTCAAAAAGAAAATACGCCACAACAAACAGGCTTACAAAGGCCGCCATGTCGTTGAGCGCTGCTGCTGCCGTCTGAAGGACTTCAGGCGCATTGCCACACGATATGACAAACTCGCACAAAATTTCTTGTCCGCACTTTGCCTCGTCGCCGCCGTAGCCTTCTGGATCTGATTTATTTGAGTCCTGACCCTAGCACTACAGTTGCATTTTATAGCCCCTGCGCGATATCCTTGGCTTCTCCGGCGATCAGCGGCTTTGTGGCCCACGACCCAAACCAGTGATTGCCTTTCACGCCGAGAACATAGCCGGTCCCGGTCTTGCGCAGCATCTGCTCGACATCGCCCACGCCATAGACGCTATCAGCCGCAACCCAGCGGAACGGCACACCCGCGTCGATGCAGCGTTCGATCATCGTGCAGGCCAGAGCCGGTTTCGTGGAAAAGGCTATCTCCTCTGGAACATGCGCCGACTTCAGACGCGCTGGCTTCGATGTCCAGTCCTTCGGCAGATACAGAGCACGATCGATGAAGGCGTGCCCCTTGCCGGAGACATAGGCCGCGAACACTCCGATCTGGCAGTTGGTGATCTGCTGGGCGTCTCCCGTTCAGGCTTTCATGCTTGGTTGACCAGAAAGCCGAGCCGGAGGGCACAAGAGGATGAAGCGATCGGCGCCACGGTACGGGCGAGCTTCATCGGGAGCGCCCGTACCTATGGCGCCCGTCGAGTCTGGCGGGACGTTCTGGCAGAAGGTCTGTCCTGCGGCTTGCACAGGATCGAGCGTCTGCTGCGGGCTCAGGCCTTACGAGCCAGGCCGTGGCGCCGAACGTACTCGATCGTCAGTTCGTGGCGGAACGGCCGAACCAGAAGTGGATTGCAGACTTCACGTACATCTGGACGGCCGAGGGCTGGCTTTATGTGGCAGCCGTGATTGATCTCTTCTCGCGCCGTGTCGTGGGCTGGTCAATGAAGGCGGAGATGACGGCAGGGCTTGTCACCGATGCTCTCATCATGGCGATCTGGCGCCGCGGCAAACCGAACGCTCTGCTGCATCATTCCGATCGGGGAGCCAATACACGAGCGAGCGGTTCCAGCGCTTGCGGGCCAACAATGGCGTCACTTGCTCGATGAGCCGATCAGGAAATGTGTGGGACAATGCCGCGATGAAGAGCTTTTTCTCCTCGCTAAAAACCGAAAGGACGGCGAGCAAAACATACCGGACAAGAGACCAGGCAAGAGCGAATGTGTTCGATTACGTCGAGCGCTTTTACAACGCGGTTCGCAGGCACTCGACGCTGGGATATCTCAGCCCAATTGAGTTCGAGACAAAGGTTGGATTAGCTTAACTTCGTGTCCACAAAACCAGCAGCAGCTCAAGCACCAGATGCTCTGGCGTCGTGCGATACCGCATCATCTTTTTCAACAGTGTGACAAACAACTCAGCCGTCCGGCCGCCTTGCCGAGGCCGGCTCTCCCGATTGCACCCGCTCCACCGCCATCAGCCAGATGACTTCAAGTGTCTTGTGATCAAAGGTGCAGCCATCTCTCTTCACGCCAATTGATAGCATAACAGTTGGACGAAGGCTATCAGATTGTCTTCTTAATTATCGACTTGTGAGTAAGACGACACATACAGATAAATATTTGCAATTATATCAATGCATTAAATCATCATAAGTCGCTCAACTTACCATTTTGTGAGTAAGAGATCTATCATTTCAGAGCGATCAAATTCTGGAGACGGGCCGCCCGGTGTTCGCTCGCGAATGTCCGCTGACACCGCATCGGCTGTTCGGCCGACTAGAGTACTTTGCATTTACGTTGATACGTATCCGGCGTGTTTGAAAAAGTTCCAGCATTCCTGGGGGGTGAAAAGGTCGCAGATGTCTGCGAGCGCTTGGCAGAGTTGGTCGAATGTCCTGGCGCCGATGCGGCGGAGGTGAGCTTTCAGCTTGGCGAAGGCCATTTCGATGGGGTTCAGATCGGGGCTGTAGGCGGGCAGGAACAGAAACCAGCATCCCTTGGCCTTCAGCGCCTCGGCGGCCCGCGGACTGCGGTGCGTGCTGAGATTGTCGAGGATGACCACGGTGCCGGGAGCGAGCAGCGGCGCGAGCTGGGTTTCGATGTAGATGTCGAAGGCAGCGCCGTTCATGGCGCCATCGATGACCCAGGGGGCGATCAGGGCGTTCCCGGTCAGCCCGGCAATGAAGGTCTGGGTGTGCCACTTGCCGAAGGGTGCAGTCCCATGCAGACGCTGGCCCCGGCGTGCGCGGCCTCTGATCCTTGTCAGGTTGGTCTTGACGCAGGTTTCGTCGATGAACACCAGCCGCTCGGGCCGCTGCTGCATGAACGGCTGGCGACGCTCTGTCCAGTCGGCGCGCGCTTCGACGATATCAGTGCGGCGCTGTTCGTCGGCGACCAGCGCCTTTTTTTGTATGTGAAGCCAAGCCGTTTCAAAGCCCGGGAAATCGCCGAATAATGGACCTGAACGCCCTCGGCATGGGCCAGGGCGTCGCGCAGTTCGAACAGCGTGATATCGGGGTCTTGTGTGACCAGTTCGATGAGGAAGGACTTGTAGGGCTCCAGCTTGCCCCGCCCTGTGGGACATCCGCATTTGACGGCAGCGAGGCTTTCCCCACGTCGGACCTTGAGGGCAAGCCGCGCGCCCGTCGCCGCGGAGATCATCAGGCGCTGGGCCGCTTCGCGCGCACTCAGGCCCTCTTCAATGAGACGCTGGAAACGACGCCGCAGGTCAAGCGAAAGGGGAGCTGGCATGGAAAAATCCTCCTCGACGGGAGGAATCACAAAAAACACCCCAAGCAAAGCCAAACGATTCAACGTTCAAACAAATTGCTCTAGACGTCTTCAAATGCCTCTACCAGCACGGAGAGCTTTGTAGGCGCTGGGGGACACTCCGAAGGACGATTTAAACAAGCGACTGAAATGCGCCGAATCGTTGAACCCCCAGCGATAAGCTACCTCGGTGATGGTCTTAGTGTTCTGAACGTCGTCCAGTTCCGCGCGGCAGCGGGCAAGTCGTCGCTGGCGAACCCATCCTGCGACGGTCATGCCCTGTTCGCTAAACACCAAGTACAGATATCGCAAAGAAATCCCGTTGCCTTTCGCAATTTTCAGGGGCGTGAGGCTCGCATCGTCCAGGCGCGCTTCGATGTATCGCAAAATGCGGCTTCTCAGCTGATAGTGTGGCTGATGATCAAACTGTGACTGGTAAACGCGAAACGCCGCTCCTAACAGTTCCAATGTCACGTCCACAGCTTCCGAAGATCCTCCGTCAGGGCCAGCCGCAACCTCCTCAGACAACGTCGTAAGGTAGGACCCTAACAGCGTGGTCAGGTGATTGTTGGTGGGTAAATGAAGACCTTCGTAGGCGGTCGCGTTGTGCAGAACGCTTTCAAACCGTGAAAGCGGGATTAACAAGCATAATTTTTGAAATTGGGATGGCATCTCAAATTCAGTGGGCCGTTCACTGAGCCATACGCAGACTTCCCCGGGACCGACAAGCGTTCGGCTGTCGCCAACTTTGCACAACGTTGATCCGGAACGTTGAAATAGAACCCCCAGATATTCGTCGCCATCACGGGCAATCTCGGCCCGGCTGCGTTCACCGTTGAAAGGACCGCCTGAGAGCTCAATGAGGCGCACGCCGCCGCTCAAGCAATGCGGGCGGATGCGCGCGACAATCGGTCCACCATGCGTCTGCGGTTTCACTCGCCATTCTACAAGGTTTGTGTGCAGCGACGACGCTATCGCATCTGCGGTCTGCAGGGTTACGGCGTCGCAATGCACCGTCTCGTACATGATGCTCCTCCTGGCGAAGGCTTTTCTGTGAACCCTTTTCGCCGTAAGCCACAAAAGTAGCGGCCTTTTGCGGTACAGTCAACCTGCACAGGGTAAGCCCATCCCAGGTAATGCGTTTCTTGTAGACCTTCTTCATCATTGGCTCGGCTCTGGCTCGGGGCGTAAGCGCCATCCACTGAATCGAGCTAAGCAACCTGCGCAAAAGTTCAATATCTTGGCCCGTATAACCGCTAAGCTCTATTGAGAGACACGCGGGTATGCACGATGAAGCAAATGATGTTTGTGGCGACAGGTTTCGAGCGCTAGGGCAAGACGATGCTGCGCAGCCGCCTACACTGACGGGTCAGGCCATCCGCCTCTGCCGACGCGGCTGATGGCTGGCGTGGCGATCCTCAAGCACATGTTCGATTTGTCCGACGAGACGCTATGCGAGCCCGACGCAAACCGGCGCGGCAAAACCCGCCGACTTCACCAAAGTGATCATCGACACGACCGTGCAGCCGAAGGCGGTGGCCTATCCGACCGACGCCAGGCTCATGCAGCGCGCCCGTGAGCGGCTGGTCCGGCTGGCTCAAAGGTACGGTGTCACCTTGCGGCAGAGTTATCAGCGCGTCGGCAAGTTCGCTTTGATCAAACAGCAGCGCTATGCCCATGCCAAACAGTTCAAACGCGCAAGACACTCGCTGAAGACCCTCAGGACTTATCTCGGCCGGGTGATCCGCGACATCACCCGCAAGATCAAAGACCAGGAGACACTCCAACAGATCTTCGCCCACGAACTGATGCTGGCCCTCCGCGTCCATGCCGGCAACAGAAGCCTGCGTCCCTTCAAAGAGAAACCGGCTGAGGCAGACCTGCGGGTGTTCAGCCTGCAAGCACCGGAGGTCGAATGCATCGGCTTGAGAAAGACGATCAAGGGCAAGCCGCACAAGCCCTATGAGTTCGGAGTGAAGATCTCCCTGGCGACGACACTCAAACGGTCAAAGGGCGGCCAGTTCATCGTCCAAGGCTTTGCCCAATCTTATGGCACGCCGGCACCTGCTCCGGCCGCGCCTAGCATAGCGAGTGATACTATGCTTTCGCCGCGCGCTGTCGACATTCATTTCAAAGATCGTCGCGTGATGACCCAGACAATCAATGGCGGCTAGCGTCATGGCTTGGTCTGGAAAAGCCTTTCCCTATTTGCTGAATGGTTGATTTACGGTGACTGGCAGGTCGTCCCGCAAGCTTACCGGAGTAATGCGCCTTTGCAGGCTTATCCAAGAAACGCTGCACTCGGAAACAGGCCCCAATACCCGAATTGCGGCAGGTTAGAAGCATGTTCAAATCGTCTTTACAAAAAGTCCCTCGGATCGAGGATTTAGCGCTGATCACGCGGCGACGCGTTCCAAAAATCACATTGGGATATCTGGAAAGTGGCACCGGTGAAGAAGTGGCATTGCGGCGCAATCGTGAGGCCCTGGATCGCGTGTTACTGGTGCCGCACTATCTTAAATCGGTGGGCGCGCGGTCTACGCAAACTCGTTTGTTCGGGCGGACTTACGATTTGCCGATTGGCATTTCACCCGTGGGATTGGCGAACGCGATTTGGCCAGGTATCGACAAGATGCTCGCCGAAGCCGCGCGGAACGCAAACGTGCCATATGGGCTTTCAACCGTTGGCACGACGCGATTGGAAACGATTTCCGAGATTGCGCCAGAACATTTGTGGTTCCAGCTTTACGTCGCCCAGAAAGATGAGGTAACGTTTGACCTGCTGCAGCGTGCACATCAGGCCGGCGTTGACGTGTTGCTGGTAACCGTAGACGTCCCGATCAGTAGCAAGCGTGTTCGCGATATTCGCAATGGCTTTCAACTGCCGCTGCGTCCCTCGCCCACGATGGCGCTCGATTTGGCATTACATCCAGCTTGGCTGTTCGCCTCGGCGCGTGCAGGTATGCCTCGATTTGAAACGCTTGAGAAATACGGCCCCCCGGGGGCAGGAGCCCCGTCCCTGGCGGCCTATGTCGCCGACCACATAACGGACCAACTCGGGCCGGATTTAATGCGCCGGATTCGGGACGCTTGGCCAGGCAAGCTCGTGATCAAGGGGATAATGTCCGTCGGCGCGGCTGAAGAAGCAGCGGAGATCGGCGCGGACGGCATTGTCGTGTCGAACCATGGCGGGCGGCAGTTCGATGCGGCGCCGGCTGCCATCGAGGTGCTGCCTGAAATCGCGGCGGCAGTCGGGGCTCGTTTGAGCGTCATGATGGACAGCGGGGTCCGCAGTGGCGAGGACGTGCTTCGCGCCGTATCGTTAGGGGCGGAGTTTGTGTTTTCGGGGCGTTCCTTCGTGTACGGCGCGGCTGCGGCCGGGCCGGCCGGCGCAGCACACGCCCTCCAAATTTTCAAAGACGACATCCTTAGAGGCATGGCCCAGCTCGGCATTACCGACCTCACTCAAATGCGGCCGTCCCGCATCGAGGATGCCGCAACCTGCACGTCTGAACAAAAAGGACTGCAGGCAGGTTCATGACCGAATGCTACGTAAGAGCGATCCTATTGCGAAACCGGCAGGAGACATAATCAGCTATGACAGACTTTTCGCCCCGCGAAATTGTTAACAAACTGCACAAATACGACGATTTACCATGCTATCCCAAGGTGAATATCCATTTCCTTGCCACAGCACCGGGCAACGAGCACCTGCTGAAATTCATGACAGAAGAACCTGAGGATCCGAACCGATTTAAAGGCAAGCGCATTGGGATCATCGCGACCCACGGCGTGGAAGAAACCGAGATCTCGATACCACGAAAATGGTTCGAAGAACGTGGTGCGACTTGCCACCTAGTGTCACCCAATCACATCGAATACGGCGCCACTTTCGGTATACAGTTTCCCGAGATCGCCAAGACCCATGTACTGGCGATCCAATTCACCGAAAACTCGGGCTGGATTCCGATCGACGCTCGTATTGAAGAAGTCAGTGTTGAGGATTATGACGCGGTTTACGTACCGGGTGGCGCGTGGAACCCCGACCAGCTGCGGGTTAACCCAGCAGTTCTGAAGTACCTTCAGGACTTCCAATCTACCGGCAAACCAGTGGGTGCATTGTGCCATGGTTCACAGGTATTCCTCAGTGCCAAACTACTCAAGGGCCGCAAGGCTACCGGCTATTGGAACATCATGGAAGATATGGCCAATGCGGGCGCCCATGTTCTGGATGAACCGGTGGTTGTCGACGGCAACGTGATCACCAGCCGCTTCATCTATGACATTCCGCAATTCGTAAAAGCGATCATCGATCTGTTGAACTGATCAGTCTCAACAAAGCAAAAAAAACATTGGAGGAACGATGTCAGACCTAGCACAAACAGAAGGGCGTGAGCGCACTAAGACAAACGCGCTTTTCAATGACAACAAATTGAAATTAGGAGTGTTCGGCGTTAATTGCGACAGCGGTTGTGCGATGACCGTCGTGGAGGAGCGTCATAAACTATCTTGGGAGCTGACCAAGCAAATCGCTCAGGTCGCCGACAAGGCAGGGTTCGAGGTGATGGTACCGGTCGCGCGCTGGATGGGAATTGGCGGGCCGACCAACTTCAACGGCCGCAATTTCGAGACCTACACGTGGTCGGCCGGTCTGGCCGCAATCACCAATCACATCACGCTGACAACCACTTCCCACGTCCAAACCACTCACCCGGTCTTCGCGGCGAAACAAGCCGCCACGATCGACCATATCTCGGGCGGGCGGTACTGCCTCAATGTAGTCTGCGGCTGGTTCAGTCCCGAGTTTGAAATGTTTGGCGTGCCTTTCATGGATCACGACTTGAGGTACGATTATGCTGACGAATGGTTTAGCATCGTCAAGCGTCTGTGGACCGAAGAAGGAAGCTCTTGCCACCAGGGCAAGTATTTCCAGATCAAGGACGCTTTCTCCATGCCTAAGCCAATCCAATTGCCGCTGCCACCGGTGATGAACGCGGGCGGGTCCGAGAAGGGACGCAACTTCATCGCTTCGCAGTGCGACGTTGGCTATATGGCGATCACCGATCACAATGACATGGAAGCCATACGCAGACAGGTGGAAAAGTATCGCCGTCTAGCGCAGGACAAATTTGGACGCCAGGTCCAGGTCTGGACTCCCGCTTATGTGGTACAGCGTGATTCTGACAAAGAGGCTGAGGACTACCTGCGCTACTACGCGATCGAGAAGGGCAACGAGATGGCCGCGGATGCCTCGGCCAGGTACCTCGGCGTCAACTCGGAGATCATGCCGGA
This sequence comes from Beijerinckia indica subsp. indica ATCC 9039, assembly GCF_000019845.1. Classification (NCBI taxonomy): domain Bacteria; kingdom Pseudomonadati; phylum Pseudomonadota; class Alphaproteobacteria; order Hyphomicrobiales; family Beijerinckiaceae; genus Beijerinckia; species Beijerinckia indica. The sequence continues at coordinate 2,990,594 of NC_010581.1, forward strand.
AGCAGCTTGGCAGACCTTTAAATTGCACCTTAAAGGCGGATATGGGGGATATAGCTTGGTTGGCACGGCCGAGACAATAGCTGAAAGACTGGCGCGGTTGTCTGATGCTGGCATCGACGGCGTGGCCGTCAATTGGGTCGACTATCTAGACGGTCTGAACCGGTTCAACGCCGAAGTTATGCCGCTTTTGGAGAGAGCCAACCTTCGCAAGCCGTTCTCGCCGCAGGTCTGAACGGGAAGTAACCAGCTAAACAGGCTGCGCGGAGCACGACGGACGCTCAGCCGCTTCTTTTTCCATTTGGATAATACAATGAGTCAGGACACACAGCCGACTTCGGCAATCGACGATTTCAAACATGCCATGCGGCGTTTGACAGCGACTGTGTCGCTAGTCACCACGATCGAAGGAGAAAACCGTTACGGCATGGTTGCGACCGCAGTGTGTTCACTTGGTGTTGCCCCGCCTAGCCTTTTGATCAGTGTCGCACATACTGCCAGCCTACACGATCCCTTGATGCGGTCGCGCAGGTTCGGCGTTAACATGCTGTCCACAGAGCAGTCCTTTCTTGTTGGCCCGTTCAGCGGAATGGTTAAGGGCAAGGAACGTTTTGCTTTCGGCGAATGGATACGTAGCTGCCATGGCCTGCCTCGTCTTCTGGGCGCCCAGGCTAGCGTCTTCTGCGACGTGGCGCAAACCTTTGAACATTCCGGGCACACCGTGGTAATTGGCACCGTGATTGAGACGATCTATCAAGACGCGATCAGGCCGCTTCTATACGAAAACGGCAGATTTGTTCGATCCGAGGTGCTTGAGAGTGCCCCTATCGCGAATCGTTGAGAGAACAGGATGTTTCCATCGCTGACCCATCGATTTTTTGTTTTTTCTAAACAGCGATGTGCACTCCAATTCGTCCGCTTTCGCTCCGAAGATCCAATCTTTCAAGCGCGAACGGAGTTTCGAAGAGACGATCGTCTTCTTACCCAGCCAATAGGACCGGCCTGGGGGTTGATGTCGGATGGCTGAGCTGAAGCTTACCTGCAATGGCAATAGGGCTGTTGTTGACTTTTTATTTCCGAGAATAAGCATATGAAGTTGGTTAGGCACGGCGCCAAGGGCGCAGAGCGGCCGGGTTTGCTGGACAAACAGGGCCGCGTACGAGACTTGTCGGGAGTTTCGGACGACATCACCCCGGAGGTCTTAGATCCCGGCAAGTTGGCTGATCTTGCGCGCTTACACTTTGAGGACTTACCGGTTGCGCCGATGCCAAACCGGCTTGGTGTACCGATCGCGAGTGTGAGCAAGCTGGTATGCATCGGTCTGAACTATAAAGACCACGCCAAAGAGGCGAATCTGCCAATCCCACAAGAGCCGATTATTTTTTTGAAGGCAGTCAGTGCCCTCAGCGGACCAAATGACGATGTTGTCCTGCCGCGCGGATCCAAAAAGGGAGACTGGGAAGTGGAGCTCGGTATTGTGATCGGCAAGCAAGCGACCTACGTCAGTGAAAGCGAGGCGCTCGAATATGTCGCTGGTTATACCATTGTGAATGACGTCTCCGAGCGCGCCTATCAGATAGAGCGCGGTGGCCAGTGGACCAAGGGCAAGAGCTTCGACACGTTTGCACCCGTTGGACCCTGGCTTGTAACCAAAGATGAAATTCCACAGCCTCAGAGTTTAGGAATTTGGCTAGATGTTAATTGTGAGCGCCGTCAAACGGGCAACACCAACGACATGATTTTCAGCGTGGAGAGGCTGGTGAGCTACCTCAGTGAGTTCATGACGCTGATGCCAGGCGATATCGTTTGCACGGGTACCCCGGCTGGTGTTGGTCTGGGCATGAACCCGCCGCAGTTTTTATGCCCAGGAGACACCATGCGGCTGGGTGTTGATGGCTTGGGAGAGCAGCAACAGCGTGTGCTCGCCTACGATCCGCTTGTATGAGCGAATCCGGTAATGACGTTTAAAGGCCTGGCGCCAGCGAAGGATGACCACGCTTTTGGGCCGGTTAACGGGATTCTCAGAGGACCGTCCCTCCGCAGGTGAGCTTGGCATCGTATCCAACCGAACCAACGCTCCTCTAAAGAAGCTCAGTAGAACCGGTGAGAGGCCGGCCGACCGTAAAGTCCGGATGGAAGAGAACAATGAGGCAGACTCTCTCGCGCGAGAGCAACGCAGTTTTCGACCAAAGGATGTTGGTGTGCTCAGTTAGTCGATCTGTGCGAGTAATGCCGGGGAAACCGGTGCAACCCTTGAAAGGCCAACTCCATGACGATTTCAAACATAGAAGATACGATTGCAGCAATTGCCCATGGCGAGATGGTGATCGTTTTAGATGACCAAAAACGGGAGAACGAGGGTGACATCGTTGTGGCTTCCGAGGCAGTGACTGCAGAAACCGTTGCGTTCATGATGAATTACGCTCGCGGCCTCATCTGTATCGCGATGGAAGGTGAACGGCTCGACGCATTGGACATCCCCCTTATGGTCCCGCGCAACACTGAATCACACAAGACCGCGTTCACGGTTTCTGTTGACTATATTCCTGGGACATCGACAGGCATTTCTGCGGCAGATCGAGCAGCCACAATCCGTGCCCTGGTGAACGAGCAGTCGCGACCCGACGATTTCGCGCGGCCAGGGCATATTTTTCCGCTTCGCGCTCATCGTCAAGGTCTCTTAGCAAGGCCCGGGCACACAGAAGCGGCAGTTGAACTGGCTCGGCTTGCAGGCATGGCACCCTCTGGTACGATCTGCGAAGTCGCAAACGACGACGGCACAATGGCGCGTCCTCCCGAATTACAGATCTTCGCCAAACGTCACAATCTACGGCTCATCACAATCGAAGACCTGATCGCGTTTGTCAGGCAACGGAACTCGTTCTATGAATTGGCGACCTCCGATATTACTCATAAAACGGTATTTAAGGCGACACATACGAATCTATAAATATAATTATTTCAACTGGTTAATTTGTAAAATGTCGTCATACTTGGCATCTTGTGAGTAAGTCTGTTCTGGGTTCTAATTCCGCTTCGATCCGGCCATTTGCCCCAGCGTCCGAGCGATTGTCGATTGAAGATCGAGATCTTCTTTCCGATTTCAAATAGCGCGACTGACTGTTGGTACCTGAGAGCAAGAGCCGGATTGATCCTTTGGCTGGTCGCCCGTTCGTCCGACGAACTGAATAACGAAGTCTTTTTGCGGCGGAAGAAGAGACTTTGCAGAAGTTTATCGTTGTTATCTGTTCGATTCATCAGGAAATTGCAAGTTACACGGACCAGAATACAGCGGCTCATTTAAGAAGAGACACGCGGCCACGCGTCCGGCTTGGAGGAAACCTCAATGATGCTTCGTCATCTTGTGGCGGCAACGGGACTGTCGCTGCTGAGCCTATGTCCTGTCCTCAGGCAGGAAAAGTCGGCTGAGCTGCGCATCGGCATCACCACCTACAATTCCGGTCCCTCATCGGTCGTCGGCATCCCAGCCCGTGACGCAGCAGAGATGCTTGGCTCCAAGAGCAACGTTAAAGGAGGCCTGCAGGGCGTACCGGTCGAGCTCTACTTTGACGAAGGCGCAGGTGCCAAAGCACTGACGATTCGATATGGCGACCTTATCGAGAATTCCGGGAGGGGCGTGATGTTCGCTCTCATCTCCTCAGGTGTGTGCAATGAGGCGCTGCCCGCGGAAGATCTCAAGGTCCTCAACTTAATGTGGGACTGCGGCACCCAGTGCATCCTCATGGATGACAAATATTCCTACGTCTTCGGCACCCAGGCGAATGCAGCTCTCGAGGTCATGGCGCCATCGCTCAACCTTTTCAAGACCAAGCTGGTCTCCGAGACGATCGCCGTGGTGAGCCAGGACAACGTCTGGGGTCAGGGCAACCGGTCCATCTTCTCCCAGGACATTGTGGGCCGGGCCGCCCAACGTGGCCAGTTCAAATCCTGCCCGAGCTGAAAAAGATGGTGAAGCGACCTGCCGGTTCCGTCTCCGGTGGCCAGGTAATATGGCCAGCTCGGCCGTGTGCTGATGCTCGCCAACCCGTCTCGTGCTCCTGTATCTCGTTTTGGAAAATGCGGAGTTCGTCCCCAGCGTCCGGCGTGCTCCTCGAGGTGGATGGAGACCGGACCATTTGAAGCGACGCAGGCGCTGACTTTACGGCCATTTTGGTGGCCTCCTGCCGATACGCGTTGGAAACAAGCATATTTGCCTCAGCACCTTTCGAGCGGACGGCTGGCGTCTCGGCGCCGGCGAGCGGGCCCAGCTCTGCTTGCCGCATTCAACGAGGCGGATCGGGTCATGATCCTTGCGTGCCGTTGAGTCTTTCATTCAGAGACCTAAAGAAAGTAAAGAGAACGGGGAATTACATCAATGAAATTCAATATAGCATTCAGGATCGGATTTGTGGGACTTACATCGGTTGGTACAGCAATGTCAGCGCACGCGTTTTCGTTCCTGCAACCTGGTTTTACAACAGGTCTGCCATTGTACGCTATCTTTCCTGAGGGGTTATACCTAATCAATGTACCACAATATGGAGTTCGTAATAGTAAACCGTCTTTCGACCTCGCTGCAGATTCACCTTTCTTCTTCTATCAATCTCCGTTTGATATTGGTGGCGCACATCTAAACATGCAGTTCTCGCCAACTTATACCATCTCCCGTGTCGCGGGAGTGGCTACAGCGCGGGGATTTTATAATACCTATTTTGGCATCGGGGCTAGTTGGGATCTCGGAAACGGATGGTATATTGGCAATCGTTTCGCAGGTTTTATACCACAAGGTGGCGCTGAGGCATATCACTTTGGTGATTTAGAGGAGCGCGTAGGCTTGACCTACTTGAAAGATGGTCTGCTCTTTACAATTACCGCCGTTTTAGGGGAACCTATACAATCTGGTTTTCGAACGGCTCCCAACGCCTTTAATCTTGATCTGACACTGACACAACAATTCGGTAAGTGGGAACTCGGGGCAGTTGCTTTCGGTTCGACCGACCTCAATAAGCCTAATCTGACTTATGCAATGCAGCGTCAATTCGCACTAGGTCCCTTAATCGGCTATGATTTCGGTTCATTCACAGTAAAACTGAAGTTCACAACTGATGTGGCTCAACAGAACTACGGCCGCTATGATCGTCGAGTGGAGGCCGACATGATTATTCCGGTTTGGCTTGCCCAAGATTAGATGTTTGATCCCGCGAATTGATGGAGCAGATCCAGAATGAACCTTTCTGGTTCATTTGTCCAGACTTTGCAGATGTATTCAAATGGCGTGAGGCCCTTCAATGTCTTGAGGCGTCGCCCATAATTGTATGCATTGATGAAGTCCGCCAAGTGATTGTCGAGCTGTTCATGATCGTCGTAATGATACCGTTTGACAGTGGCTTCCTTGATCGTGCGGTTCATGCGCTCTACCTGACCATTCGTTCAGGGATGCTTGACCTTGGTCAATCTGTGTTCGATGCCATTACTGGCGCATGGCCTCCTGGATCGGAATGCCGCGCCGCGCGGCTTCGGTGAGATAGCCCGAGCGCAGACCATGGGCGGAAAACTCCTTCGGATCGAGGTCAGCCTCGAGGCAGCGCGCCGGGGGACTGGAAAAGAGTTGGGGCTACGCCGCTTTTCGGGGCGAGATGATTTGTTTGTGTAGACGCCCGTCCAGCATGGCAGCGCGGACCATGGCGACGTGATGAGCCCCTCGTGGAGACCAGCGCATGCGTCGGCGTTTCGCCATGCGGGCATTGGCGATCTCCTTGACACAACCTTCGGCTTGCCGCTGCGGTAGCGTCGACCATAGTTGATGACGGCTTGGAGGGTGAGCCCGAAGTCCTCAATCGTTGCTCTTGAGAACGACCGTTCCAACTGGCCGACCTCGTATTCGATCACCTCACCCCAGCCGGTCATCGCCTCCAGCTTGATCCGCCACTGCATGACTTCTTCCTCCCCTCGGAAGAGCCAATCTTGCCTCAACAATGCTGTTGCCCGAACTCATTTCCAATCCCCAAGGAGTGGCGTTCCGGGTGGGCGAAGACGAGGAGAACTTTCATGGTGGCGTGTTCCTGCTGGACTGTGTTTGTCAGAACTCGAGGACGATCTTGCCGAAATGGCCGCCAGTCGCCTGGAGCCGGAAGGCCTTCGCGATCGCAGCGAGCGGAAAGGAGCGGTCGATCACCGGGTGGCCATGGACGGCATCGATGCCGCGGATCAGGTCCATCTGATGACGGCGGCTGCCAACGATCAGGCCCTGAAGGCGCTGCTGCCGAGCCATAAGCATGCCTGTCGGCACAACTCCCTCCCTCCCGGTCAGCACGCCGATCAGTGAAATGTGGCCGCTCACACGCGCAGCCTTGATCGATTGCGCCAACGTGCCCGGGCCGCCCACCTCCACGACGTGATCCACTCCGATACCGCCCGTCAGGGCCCGCACCCGGTCGCCCCAGTCCTCATCCCGGCGGTAGTTGATGCAGTGCGCAGCACCCATGGAGCGAAGCCGCTCCAGCTTTTCATCGGAGGAGGAGGTCGCGATAACCGTGGCCCCCATGGCCCGAGCAATTTGCAGCGCGAAGATCGACACGCCACCCGTGCCGAGTACCAGCACGCTGTCTCCCACCTTAAGGCCGCCGTTGACCACCAAGGCTCGCCAGGCGGTCACCCCGGCTGTGGTCAGGGTCGCAGCGGCGGCGTGGCTCCAGCCGGCTGGAGCGCGCGTGAAGGAGGTGGCCGGTGCTATCACCACCTCCCGGGCGTAGCCGTCGATCCCATCGCCCGGCGTGGTAGCGAAGTCGGCGAGGGTGGCCTCGCCGTCCAGCCAGGTCGGGAAGAAGGTGGATACGACATGGTCGCCGGGCTTGAACTCTGTGATTTCGGAGCCGACCGCCTCCACCACTCCAGCGCCGTCAGCCATGGGGATACGTCCATCAGCGACCGGCAATCGTCCGGTCACCACACCCAGGTCGTGGAAATTCAGGGAGGTGGCATGCACTCGCACGCGGATGGCGTTTGGTCCGGGATCGCCGGGATCGGGAAGGTCCACCAAGGTCAGGCCGTCAAGCCCTTGCTGCGGATGAGCCTGGATAGCTTTCATGCGGGTGCTCCTCGGCTGCGTGAGGGCAGCCACTGCAAGACGGTCGCGGTCGCCGAGACGACCAGAACGGCGCCGAGATAAGTCTGGGTCGTGCCCAGGAAGCCGGTGAGCGGAACGGCGAAGCCAGCGGCGATGGGCGGGACGCTCAAGGACAGGTAGGTGACCAAGAAGATCGCCGCGAAGAGTTCCGCACGCTCATGCACCGGGGTGAGTGGTACAAGCGACTGGATAAGGCCGCTGAACGATGCACCCAACCCAGCACCGGCGACCGCGCTGCCGACGAAGAACAGCGTCAGCGCCCCGGTGCCGGTCGACACGAGAAGCAGGCCGCCCCCGGCCGTCACCGCCGCCATGCCCAACACTGCCATGCGCTCGGGCGGCTGCCCACGCAACAGGAGCGGGGATACGGCGCCGGCTCCGCATAACACGGCAACGGTGGCGCCGTTCAGCAACCCGCTGCTGACCCCGAAGACGTTGTGCAGCAGCGACGGCCCAAGCGCGATGACGAAGCCGCACAGCGCCCAGATGGACAGGAGCAGTGGCAAGCCGCGCCAGAAGCCACCGCGCGCGGCACAGGCAACATGCACGCTCGGCACCATCGATCGAAGCAGGCCGGGCACCGGGCTTGCCGTTTCGGGGATAAGCACCACCAACACTGCGCCCAGGCAGAACAGTCCACTCAGCAACCCAAAGGCCCAGATTTCCGCTTGGTTCGTTACCCCGAGCAGGGCCCCGGTGACGAGGGCGCCTGTAGCGAGCCCGGCTAGTGGCGAGATGCTGGTCAGTAAGCTGCCGAGCGCCTTTCGGGTCGGTGGCGCCGCTTCGATCACCGCAGCAGACAACGCGCCGTTGACCACGCCCATGGACAGCCCTTGAACGATCCGGGCGGCAAGCAAGCCGCCGATGCCGTCTGCCGTAAGGAAGAAGGCCATGGACGCGACCTGGATCCCCAGCGCCGCAACGATCACCGGCTTGCGGCCTAGGTGGTCCGATAGCGAGCCGGCAACGAGCAACGTCACCAGAAGAACCAGTGAGTAGATACTGAACGCAACCGTCAGCATGCCGGGGGAGAAGCCCCATCGCCCCTGAAACACAACGAACAAGGGTGAGGGCACGCTTGCCGAAACGAAAAACAAGAACAGGATCGTCGCAAGCAGCGGAAAGGCGATCGAAGAGCGGCTCTGCGATTTCAGAGGAAGGGCTTCGGGCAAGCTGACATCCATGTCATCGATCAGGGCTTCATAGGATCGAGCCCTCTCAACAGAGTATCGCGCGATTTCTCACGGTATTGAAATCGAACCTTTTGCATGTCATTATCCAGCGCATGGATACCAAGAACCTCGATCTGGGGCTGCTCGTCACGCTTGAAGCCCTGCTGGCGGAGCGAAACGTCACTCGTGCCGCTCGGCGCCTAAACCTTAGTCAGCCTGCCTTGTCGGCACGGCTGGCGCGGCTTCGTGAGGCACTAGGCGATCCGCTCCTGATCCCGGCCCAGCGCGGGATGGTGTTGACCCAGCGCGCACTTGAGCTTCAACAGCCATTGCACGAGGCATTAGAGAGTGTCCGTCGAGTGGTCGGAGATGGAACGCCGTCCGACCCGGCTACCATGCAGGCGACCCTGGTGATCGCGGCGAGTGACTACATCCAGTATGCGCTGCTAGCGCGCTTCTTGGTCGCGTTGCGGGCCGAGGCGCCGATGATCCGCATCGCTTGGCGAGCCCTCGACGTGCTGGCGCTCTCTACGCAATTGGAGCGCGGTGAGGTGGACCTGGCCTTAGCGGCTCCCGAACACGCGCCGGCTTCGATGCGCCAGCGCCGGCTCTATGATGAGGATTACGCGGTCATCGCGCGACAGGGGCATGCAACTGTGCAGGGTGATCTTGACCTAGACGTGTTTTGCGCATTGGACCACATTGTCGTGTCGCCTCAGGGCGGCGGCTTCGCAGGGCCCACCGATGCGGCGCTTGAGGCAGTTGGCCGTCGCCGCACCGTGGCCTTGTCCACGTCGGGCTTCCTGATCGTGCCAGAAATCGTATCGCAGTCCGACATGATCGCAGTGATCCCGCGGCGGATCGCAAACGGCTGGTCGGATCGAGTGCAGGTGCTGGAAGCTCCGGTCACCATACCGGGATTCGTCATCGCCAGCGTTTGGCACGAACGCACGACAAATCATCCAGCACAAGGCTGGCTGCGCGAACGACTTGCTGCATTGGCATGATGCTGAATTGGGCGCGTTGCAAATTTTAAATACGGATACGGGAAGACGTTTGAGACTGTGATTTTTACGCTTTGTTAACCAAGGGAAGTCCGAAGCAGACAGAGAGCAGATCGTTCTGCTCGCGGACAGTCCATTGGCCGATGAAGCCGAAGCCCTTGCGCAGCCACAGCATAGCCTCGAAGCCTTTGATAGTCCTCCGCGGGTGGTGAAGGACTGGAAGCCACCGACCTTGGGCATGGCTTATTTGACCCGGAAATGGTCGCTTTCGATGTCCTGTTGCAGGTGTTTGGTGACATGATGGGTCAGGTTCTGGCGCAGCAGGCCGTCCTTCTCGGCCGCCTTGATGGCGGACGGAAAGGTCCTGGCGCCATCGGTGCCAATGCTGTCAGGCGCAAGCAGCGGCTCGTCTTTCAGCATCTTGCGGAAGAACCGCTTGGCGGCGGCAAGATCACGCTGGGCTGTGAGAAGAAAATCGACGGGGTTCCCATGCTTGTCGATGGCCCGGTACAGATACCGCCACTGGCCACGGATCTTCACATAAGTCTCGTCGATGCGGATCGAACCGCAGTGAGGCTTGCGGAAAAACCGCAGCCGTTTCTCGATCAGCGGGGCATAGGCCAAAACCCAGCGGTTCAGGGTGGTATGATCCACTGCAAAGCCCCGTTCGAAGAACATCTCCTCCAGATTTCGATAGTGCAACAGGCCCGCACCATCAAGTGGTCAATAATTATGGATGAATAGGAGGAGCAGGATTGAAATCTTGCTGGGTCAAGGGTCGGCCTTGAGCCGGCCCTTGAGAAGCGCCCGCCTTCTCAGTGAAGCAGCGAGTTGGTGAGCAAGCTCGGCGGATTGGCCTTGCGGAGGAAAGTTGGGATGCGAGGAAGCCTGCGCGCCAAAGCCTGCATGGCTTGGATCATCTGGTTGAGACCGCCAGGATCAGAAGCGGGGGTGGAAGATGTGATCCCTGAGACTGAAGATGTGGACAAATCCGTGCCAGCAGCTGCACTCGGGCTGGTCTGGTAGAGGAATTGGATGCCGCTGATATCGGTCTGATCGAGTGTCCTGTTACTGGACGAGGCTTCGGCATACATGACCGAAGTGGGATCGGCATTGTCGGCGAGGCCGAGCGCGTGGCCGATCTCATGCAGCAGCACCTGGTAGAGCGTGGCGTGGGTGCCGGCATAGGTCTGCTGTTCCGGCCCACCATGGGACAGAGCCGTCTCGCTTGGATCCTCCAGCCGAATGATGGCCCCCGCTTTGATCGTGCTATGATCAGTCTGGAAACTTGTAAAGCCGAGCACGCCGCTGTCCTTGGTATCGAAATCGCCCCAGCCGATCCGGATGTCAGTGGCTGGGCTGTCCGTCACCTCTTGGAGCGTGAGTCCAGAAGCCTTGGCCCAGGCGTTCATGGCTTTTTCCACGGTGGCCTTATACTCGCCGTTCAGAAAGCCGCTGAAGGGATCTGTAATAGATCCAGGACCCGAGGCAAAACTCCAGGTAATGATTTTGGCCCCAGTCGCTGGATCCGCGGGCACGGCCCATTTTACGCCATCATAAACCGTTGTGGTGGCGACGCCTTGCGTGCCGGTGGCTTGCCAGGCGGTCAAGGCCTGAACGCGGGCGGGCTCACCTATAGCTATGTACCAGTATCCAGTGATGCGGGCAAGCGCAGGATCGTTGAGACAGAGGCAGAAATCGTGCGCCGGGTGTTTCGGGAATATGTCGACGGGCGGACACCTCGTGACATCGCACATGGTCTCAACCAGGATCATGTGCCGCCGCCTCGCGGTCGTGCATGGAATGCCTCGACGATTAATGGCAACGCGCAACGTGGGACTGGTCTCCTGCAAAACGAGCTTTATGCAGGCCGCCTGGTTTGGAACAAAGTCCGGATGGTGAAGGATCCGGACACAGGCAAGCGCATCTCCCGTCCAAACCCGAAAAGCGAGTGGCACACAGCGAAGTGCCCGACCTCGCCCTCATTCCACGCGAACTCTTCGAGGCGGCGCAAAGCCGCAAGGAGGCGCGCAGCGTCACCCATCCCCATCAGCAGCGCCGGCCGCGGAACATGCTCTCCGGCTTGCTGAGGTGCGGCGCCTGCGGAGCGGGCATGTCCACAAATGGCAAGGACAAGTCAGGTCGCATTCGCATCCGTTGCTCCGCCGCGACCGAGAGCGGCACATGCCCCGATCCGAAGACCTTCTACCTTGAGACGGTCGAAACGGCCGTTCTCAATGGTTTGAAGGCGGAGATGCGCCATCCGGACGTAATCGCTGAATATGTCCGAACCTATCATGAGGAGCGCAAGCGCTTGCCCCAGCGACGACCAAAATCGGCATGGCCAACATCGTCTACAACATCAAAAGGGTGATCATGCTTCGCAGAGCCGGACTGGAGCCGGCATAGGCCACCAAAGAGAATGGCACTGCCGGAAGCCAACCTCTCATCGGATCAGGAGGAATGTCCTGACCCTCTCATCCAATCAATCAAACCAAGCAAATTCGCCTTCCAGACACGGTTAATAGAACCGTCCAACTGCCTGATCCACCCGCATGGTTCTCATGCAACCTGAGGCCAGACTTTGCAACAGAACGCCCTCTCTCAGTTCGTCTCAGGAGCGTCCGATGCTGGCATAGGTGAAGGACTGGCGCCTGACTTCCGCGGGGTCGTAGATATTGCGCAGATCGATCAGGATGGGCTTGGTCAGGAGACCGGTCAGGCGTGGCAGGTCGAGGGCGCGGAATTCGTCCCATTCCGTGACGATCACCAAAGCGTCGGCGCCGGTGCCGCACTCATAGGGGTCTTTCGTATAGGTGATATTGTTGAGGACGAGCTTGGCCTGCTCCTCGCCTTCCGGATCATAGGCCCTGATCAATGCGCCATGGTCTTGCAAGGCCGTGATGATGGAAATGGCGGGCGAATCCCGCATATCATCGGTATTCGGTTTAAAGGTCAGGCCCAGCACGGCGATGGTTTTGCCGCGCACCGAGCCATCACAGGCCGCGAGCACCTTGCGCGCCATCGCCCTTTTACGCTGATCATTGACGGCGCTGACGGTTTCCACGATGCGGATCGGCGCGCCATAGTCCTGGGCCGTCTTGATCAGGGCTTGCGTATCCTTGGGGAAGCAGGAGCCGCCATACCCTGGCCCCGCATGGAGGAATTTTCCGCCGATGCGCTTGTCGAGCCCGATGCCGCGCGCGACATCCTGGACATTGGCGCCAACTTTTTCGCAAAGATCAGCGACCTCGTTGATGAAGGTGATCTTGGTCGCGAGAAAGGCATTGGCCGCATATTTGGTGAGTTCGGACGTGCGGCGGCTGGTGAAGACGAATGGCGCCTGATTGAGATAGAGCGGCCGGTAGATTTCAGTCATCACCGCCTCGGCGCGCTTGTCCTCTACGCCAAGAACGATGCGATCGGGCCGTTTGAAATCCTCGATGGCTGCGCCTTCACGCAAAAATTCCGGATTGGAGACGACCGCTATATCGGCATCGGGACGCACCTCTTTGATGATGCGTTCGACTTCGTCACCGGTCCCGACCGGCACGGTGGATTTGGTGACGACGACGGTAAAGCCCTGAAGGGCCCCGGCAATGTCACGGGCCACCTGATAGACATAGGATAGATCGGCATGGCCATCGCCGCGCCGCGAGGGTGTACCGACCGCGATGAACACGGCCTCCGCCTCGCGGACGGCGGTTTTCAATTCGGTGGAAAAGAACAGGCGCTTTTGGCGGACACTATTGGCGACGAGTTCCGCGAGGCCCGGTTCGTAGATCGGCATCTTGCCGGCATTGAGCGAAGCAATCTTGCTTGCATCATTATCGACACAGGACACGATGTGCCCAAAATCCGAGAAACACGCGCCAGAGACAAGACCGACATATCCAGAACCCACCACCGCTATACGCATGTTTGTCCCCAAGGCCGAGCTGAAATTAAGAATTGTCTATAACATTAGAAAACCTATCGGGCCACGATCTTCCCCATAAGAGATACAGCGATTTTCCGTCACTCCGAAAGATTTCCTGGTTCTGTTGCAAAGTTGTGCTGCGGAATCACCGTTTACTCAGAGCTCTGGTATGAACAGCCATCTTTGTGACTCTTTGCAACGCAGCTTACTGCCAATAAATTTACTTTATCATGGAAAGGACGTGATCAATCGCTTGCGATAATGACATCGGACGTCTTGAAAATCGCCCAAACCTTTTTGCCTGGATGAAAATCGCCTTCTTCAGTTTCCTCACAAGAGATAATCGATGTAATAGTCATGCCATCTCCTATATCAACAATGACCTCAAAATTGGTCTCATCTTTGATATAGGTCAGCACAGTACCGGGAATCTTGTTCCAGGCTGAAATTCTCGGTGGCTCCTCGGTTGTGGTCAATATCACCGAAGAAGCATTTACCAGGACGACGGCAGGACATCCAACCACCAAGCCGAGTTCCTGAACGCTAGTACTGGTCAGAACAGCGGCGATCTCACATTCAGGCGAGATTTGCAGCTGAACTAAAACATTGATAGGCGCTGATAGCACATTCTTTACTGTGCAACGGAAAGCATTGCGGGTACTAAGGCGCATCGCCATCCCCCAAAACAAGAGATCACGATCGTTCTTAAGACCTTTTTCGGCGATCATGTCAGAGATCCGCCCCAACTTTTTCTCAAGATGACGAAAAATGGCGATCAGACGGCGGCCTTCTTCCGTAATCTCAGCACCGCTTTGTATGCCGCCCGAGTGGATAATAAAGGCTGGGTAAGGGAGAAGATCATTGATGTCGTGAACAGCATTCCAAGCAGTTTTGTAGCTGAAACCAGCAATTTCCGCTCCTCTGGTAATGCTTCCGTGCTGCATCACAGCCTCGAGCAATGTGATACGCTCTCGACTAATGAGTAACCGCTTATCAGCGCGTAATGCAAGGAATGTATCTATTTTCCTAGAAATCATGTGGTCAAATTTCGATTGAGAGATATTAATAGTAAAATAAACTAGTATCGTACAAAAACGACCATCTGTAAACATGAGCGATCAATAGGAAACACGCGATAATACATGTATACAAACACGAACTGAATACTCTGCGAGCCGTTGAATGTCAGTTTTTGCATTGCCCCTTGGACTAGTGGCTCAGCTTCCTGATAATGGCATTGACGACAAACAACAGCGTCCGAGATCGGAAACACAAAATCATAGCTTTCCCTCGACACATCGTAAACCAAAGTTTGCAGCAACGCCATATTTCTAGTTGCGGTTGTAGACGTCCTGCAGGCGGACGATATCGTCCTCGCCGAGATAAGAGCCTGTCTGGACTTCGATCAGTTCGAGATTGATGCGGCCCGGATTGACAAGGCGGTGGACCGAGCCGATCGGCAGGTAGATCGATTCATTTTCATGCACGAGATGGATCTCGTTGTCGCGGGTGACTTCCGCCGTACCCTGAACGACGATCCAATGTTCGGCGCGGTGAAAATGTTTCTGCAGGGAAAGGCGCTGGCCGGGCTTGACCACGATGCGCTTGACCTGATGGCGCGCGCCGGAATCGACTGATTGATAATAGCCCCAGGGCCGGTAGGACTTTTTATGTTCCAGGGCCTCGGTCCGCTTTTCTTCCTTCAGCCGGTCGACGAGCTGCTTGACCCGGTCGCCATGTTTGGCGTCGAGCACCAGGACGGCGTCCTGCGTCGTGACGACGATGACATCATCGACGCCGACGACCGTGGTCAAATGCCCGTCCGAGCGGACATGAACGTTTGACGCATCGAGAATGAGGCCGTTGCCGCGGATCGAATTATTCTTTTCGTCGCGGTCGGACAATTCCCATACGCTCGACCAATTGCCGACATCCGACCAGCCGATATCGGCCGGCACCACGGCAGCCTTGGTGGTTTTTTCCATGACCGCATAGTCGATGGATTTTTTCGGCGCCTTGGCGAAGGCCTCGCCGTCGAGAAGGGTGAAATTCATATCCTTCTTCGAATGGGCCACAGCTTCGATCGCGGCTTCCGCGATCTGGGGCTCGAAAGCCTGCAATTCGGAGAGCATCACATCGGCGCGGAAGATGAAATTACCGGAATTCCAGAGATAGTTTTCGGTGATATAGCGCTCGGCCGTGGGCAAGTCGGGCTTTTCGACAAAGGCTTCCACCTTCAGGGCCGTTCCATCAGGGACGACGGCCTTGCCCGTCTTGATATAGCCATAGCCCGTTGCCGGCGCGGTCGGCTTGATGCCGAGCGTCACAATATAACCTTCGGCTGCGGCGACCGCGGCATGTTGACACAGGGTGACGAAACCTTTCTTATCCTGCACGACATGGTCGGCGGCAAGAACGGCCACAACGGTTTCGGGCGCGATGAGATTGGCGAGCTCCGCAGCGACCGCCACGGCTGGACCGGAATCACGCCGGCAGGGTTCCAGGACGATTTGAGCTTCCTTGTTGATCTGCGCCAATTGCTCGGACACGAGGAAGCGGTAATCGTGATTGGAAATGACGATCGGTGTCTCGAAAATTGGGTCGGACACGATCTCGATCACGGACTGGAAAGTGGAGGTCGTTCCGACCAGCGAAATGAATTGTTTGGGCAGGCTTTCCCGCGATTCTGGCCAGACCCTGGTCCCGGAGCCGCCACACATGATGATGGGAAGAATTTTCACCATTGCTAACCCCCTTCCAATTCAAAGAGAAAATATCTACTAGGCTGATGTATCAAAAA
Source organism: Beijerinckia indica subsp. indica ATCC 9039 (assembly GCF_000019845.1). Lineage (NCBI taxonomy): Bacteria > Pseudomonadati > Pseudomonadota > Alphaproteobacteria > Hyphomicrobiales > Beijerinckiaceae > Beijerinckia > Beijerinckia indica. The sequence continues at coordinate 3,006,612 of NC_010581.1, forward strand.
CAGCCATATTGCCTGCGTATTTGTTATGTCAATAATGTATACTATAAACAATCATCAAAAAATAGAAATATCCAACCCCTACGTTATCGTGGCCAACTATTCCAATTTTGATCTAAATGAATTGGGAGAAATGTTCTTTAGTATCCAGTTGATTCTGTACTTGACCATATAGAGACAATCATATTTTGTTGTTTAATCTCCTTCATGTTTGACATGAGTCCGGCTTCTCGCTTTGCTGTTCGACGGTGCTCTTTGGAAGTGTTCATCCTAGAGTATCATTCCTCACACGTTCTATGTGATGTCGAATCCGCACAAGAACTGTTCAAGACCACGATGAGACAATACCGCCTTGCCAAGGAAATCTGGCAGAGCGTGCGACGGTGCACCCATGCAGGCGACGATCCATAAACGCCGTCCAACACCAGACGATGATCGGCAAGTGGACGACCGTTCCTTGGACTGCGTTCAATCGAAAAGAGTTTAAAGAAGCCCCATTCGTCATCCGACATCACCTCAGAACTAAGATTTGCCCCCCTGCCCTAAAAAAGCAGCTTTGAATCTTTTTGTAATCTCTTGGGAATCCTCTTTGTCAACGGAATCTAGTGTTGGGGTGTCCTGACTACTCCAACAGGTTGAGAGCCGGCGTCTATAAGAGCGCTAATAATTGTATGGTATGCTGGCTTAGGTGCAAGTGAAGTGTCAAATGGTAAAGGACGCGCTGTTCCCTTACGCTGATCTTGATAAAAGCTATAGCGATCAGCCAATTGCCAAGTCTCTAAGATTTTCACGGCTGGAGCTTTTGTGATAGCACGGACGAAATCCCCATAGATTTCGGCGACCTTATCGTCGATCTCAGACATCGAGCCAGAGAAAATAGAATCATCAACATCGAGTTCGGTGATATAGACATCAATTCCAAGCGTACTCACCTTTGCGATGAATTGTGCAAGGATATCGAAATTTCGCGTATAATGGGGGCGGATATGACACTCAAGACCAACTGCATCAATAAGACCTCGCACCGAAAGATCCTGGAGAAGCTTAAACAACTCCTCGCGAACAACTAAGCCGAGATCATCAGACCGTTCCACCCAAGCTTCATTTAAGACGAGCTTAGCTGACGGATCGGTGCGTCGAGCTATTTGAAAAGCCTTGATGATATATTCTGGTCCAAGTGCGGAATACCAAGGGCCATCCCGAAAGCCGCCTGGCTTTTTATGGCCAGGCCAAAAAGGCTCATTGACTACATCCCAAGAATGTATGCGGCCACGATAACGCCCCATCACCTCCTTGATATGGCGTTCTAACCACTCAATGCGTTCATTTGCAGGAAGTTTGATTAACCAATCTGGATTTCCCTCGTTCCAAATCAGATTATGGCCACGAATAGGGATACTTGCCGCATCCGCAAACGTAATTAAACTATCTGCGATCGTGAAATCCGCTTCTGGTCCATTACGACGAAGTGCCTTAAATTTCATATGGTAATCGGTTGTAAGGATTGCAGCGTGAGTCTTGATGAGCGCTCCATAGGCTGCATCAGAAATCGCTATCTTATCGAAAGCACATCCGAATAAAAGACCTACGCGTGCGGCAGCCTGCTTCAAAGGAAGGATCGTTGTGGGCGTTGCCGCTAATATTTTCGTTTTAAGAAGTCCAACTGACGCGAAGGCTCCAAGCACACTACGGCGCGCAAGCCCATTCTGCGGTTGGGTGATATCTGATGTAAGAGAAATTGGACTAGAATGTGGTTGGAGCCACTTTGCATGATGGGATGAAAAACCATACGAAGCTGCAACACAACGGCGCCAAGTCAAAATCTTCGCTCGTTCAAGCGCTCCATCTGCCAATGCTTGGCGGAATCTCGGAAGATCATGGAGTTCACACAATGATTGCGCGATAGAGTCTGCATCGTTGCTATTGACGACCAATCCAGATTTTCCGTGCTCAACAGCTTCCGGCATACCGCCAACGTTACCAGCGATCGACGGTAACCCTTGTGCGCCAGCTTCCAAATAGACAAGTCCGAAACCTTCGACAAGACCGTTTAGCTTTGTGTGTCCAGTGAGGCAAAACACATCGCACGCCTTGTAAAGATCACGCAAGACGTCGTCTGATAGTTCATTTAAAAACAATGTTTTGCATCCAGACGCCGCAGCAGCAACCTTCACCTTACTGGTGTACTCACCATCATAGTGAGGTCCGACGATTATATAAATCGTGTGTTCCTTAATACGCTCTGGAAGACGTGATAGAGCTTCAATTACAGAGAGATGGCCTTTTCTGGGCGTGAGGCGTCCTACCGTGAGAATGACATAAGCATCATCTGCAACACCGAGTTTGAATCTCGTTTCGCTACGATTAGCAGCTGGTTGAAACCAGAAATCCGATACTCCAAGCCACTCCGTTTTTACTTTATGGGGTGGTATGTCGGGGAAATGTTGGTTGAAGAGAGAACGAGTAAAGTTACTATTTGCTAAAATTTCCGATTTACCCGAGAATAGTCGAACTAACGATATGATAGTTGCTTTAACCGGCGCCCGCATTTCATTGACATCACTACCATGTACTGTGAACAGTTTGTGCACTTTTGATGGAGCCATGAGGTGGACTGGCAGGAAGAAGGGCCAATCCATGGCATGAATAATATCAAATGTCTCGGATCGAACTGCACGGCGCACAATCTGCAATTTTTGCGGAAGATTCTTCATCGTATGCCGATGCCCGGCATAGCGGATAACACGGAAAGGAAAGCATTTTAAGTCATCATCAGCTAAGTCTTGGTGATAGGACGGTGCGTATAACGTTACGTCACCACCAAGCTCCGTAGCACCGCGGGCGAGTTCGGCTGCATATGTCCCGATTCCACCGCGTAAAGGATAAAATTCACTTGTAAATAATAAAAGGCGCATGTGGAAAACCCGAAGTTTGTTAGAGCCTCAATCATCAATCGGAGCATACCTGCAGCACGATAACTTTGCCTTGGCGTAGCTAGGTTAGATTGCGAAATAATCGTTATATTTGGAAAAATAATGTGTGTTATAAAAGTATACACGGTACTTCTTTAGATAAATATGTTAATGATATTATTTTATTTATGACAATCATATATCATGATAATGGTATGATTCTAAATGTTTCAATGACTGAACGTCTGCTTTATTTAAAATAACTCCGAGAATCCGCTCGATAGGACATTCCAACTTAGAGAGGCTTTTCAACACAATCTCTTTTTTTGTTTTGCCCAATTCCACAACCATGATGAATCTATCTATTAGGTGACTTATCGAATTTACGTCGACTACAGGCATAATAGGTGGCAAATCGAGAACAACATAATCGTAGTTTTCTTCTGCCCAGTTGATGAGTTGTTCCATATACTTTGAGGATAGAATCTCCGCAGTATGGGCAATATGTATCCTCGGTTCAGCCGGAAGGAAATCGATGCCTGAAATAGGATCATGCCAAATAACTTGATTAACAGTGCTTAGATTTTCGATGGTTGCGAGCAAGCCGTTGTCAGTATTACCAATAAACCCCTTTGTCATTGAATTGTGACGGAGATCGCTATCAATCAAGAGTATTTTTTTACCTCCCTGGGCTAGAATGGCTGCAAAATTAGCCGCTATCGTCGTCTTACCTTCTCCTGGTAAGGCGGAAACTATGCCAAAGGTGCGTACCTTGCTTACCCGGCCGCTAATTTGAATAGATAACTTGACATTCTGTAATGTTTCGGCAAAGCGGGAAAACGGTGCGTCAATGACGTAACGATAGATGCCTAAATTCGTAGGAAGCATCCGTTCTAATTTGCTTATAACATTTTCATTTTGTTGCTCCAGAAACGATATTTTAGGAAGAATTCCAAAGCATTTGAGACCGGTGAATTCCTCGATTTGCGCCTCTGTACGAAAAACATTATCCAGTCGTTCCCGCACAAAAACTGCAAAAACGCCTAAAAAGCAGCCGATGAAAGTAGCTCCTGATAGGATGAGCAAAGTCTTTGGCGACGATTTTCTTTCCGGTGTATCTGCTTTAGTGATGATCCGTGCTTCGCTCACAGGGAATGTCTGTTGTTGAGTGGCTTCCATCGAACGTTGTAGGAAATTGTCATGGAGAGTTCGGTAGGTTTGAGCTGTACTTTCAAGAACTCGCAGCTGAAGTTGTGCCTTACTTGTTGTTCCAGCGGCTTCAAGAGCAAGCTGGTTCAAACTTTTTTCAATCGCACCCTCCCGTGCTGACGCAATCTTGTAGTCACTTTTGTAGGTCTCGGTGATGCGATTCAGTTCTAAGCTGATTGATTTTGATATTTCGTGCATTTGATCACGAAGACGGACAGCAGCAAGATGGTCTGCTCCATAACGATTAGCCCATTCACTTTCTTTAGCGGAAAAATCGAGATACTGAGCGCGTAATCGGGAAATAACATCACTTTTCAATGCATCAGAAATTTTGGAGTTCGTTACATTGCCGTTCCAATCTTGGAGGGCGTCCAACTTAGCCTTTGCTTCAGCTGTTAGGGTCCTGGCTGCTATTAGCTGTGTATTGAGATCAGTTAATTGCTGTTGAGATATCAATCCACGCGATGTATCAACGAGATTATTTTCTTCCTTGAATTTACGCACAGCTTCGTCTGCGGCAGCAGACTGCATTCGTAATTCTTTTATGCGATCTTGCAACCATTCGCCAGTTCGGCGTGTTGCTTCAAACTTTGCATCGAGATCAGATATTATGTAACTATCTGCAATTGCATTGGCGATTTGTGCCGATTTGTCAGGATCCAGCGATGTATAGGTAATTTCGATTACATCAGTTAGGCCAACACGTTTGACAATAAGATTACGTAACAAAGCTTGAGTTATTTTGTAATCAATCTTTGTCTCACTAGTCAGACGTGGCTTAGAAAAAAATGATGTAATGTATGCAATGCAATTTTGCAGTATACCGCGCTCTGATCCACTAAATTCTGAATCATTTATCAGTTTTAATTTACGAACTACTGGCAATATAACGCTTTCCGACTTAATGACCTCTACTTGGCTATCTATTGTAGATGTATCCGGTGGTGCATCGGCGATAATTTGCGTTTTTTCAAAAACTTGATTCTTACTGCCGCCTATTAATACAGTCGTGCTAGCTGTATATTTTGCAGGCGCAATAATTATATAGAGCGTTGAAAAAATAATTAAAGTACACATAATAGTTGCTATTAAGCGCCATTGTCTCTGTATAGTGGACCAGCTACGAGCAAAGCTAAAATTTGCGCCGTGCTCACTAAATGATGAGGGGTCCAAATAATATTTTGCTTGCTTGTTTGTTTGAAGCATCAATGTCTTATACCCTATAAAGCCGAAGGTGCAAAGCTTGGCCTAAATCCGGTGTTTATGATTTTAATACTAAACATTTAAGCGTTGATGCACTTCGCGATGATAACTATATACTTTTTCAAGCAATATTTGCGGCGTGAAGTCTGCTACCTTGTGAGCAACTTTTTGTGGATCGATATGGCCAAGCTTAATCTCTTTCCAAATTTGGAGGAATCGCTCGGTAAGCTTTTCAAGCATCTTATCTTCTGATGTTCGAGGAACAAGATAACCACTTAAACCGTCCTCTATTACTGCCTCTAACTGAGGAAGATGAACTGCTACAGCTGGGCGACCTGCACCAAGCCCTTCGAGCGTGCAGCGTGGCATACCTTCGAATTCGGAGGTCAGAATAGTTGCATGCATTGACATAGCAATTTCCGCGATTTTCTTTTGAGGTTGAAACCCATGTAAATGCGTTACATCCTGTATATCGTCGAACTCAGTAAAGCGTGTAGGTTCACTTGTTCCGATATAGTGGAACTCTATACGGTCTTTACCTAATGCCGTTTTTAAGTTTTTTATTACTTTAAACATTAACCACGGCGCTTTAAAAGCATCGAGTCTTCCGCAAAACAATATACGTAATATATTATCATTTAGAATAAACTGAGTTGGTGCATATATGTCAGGATTGTACCAAGTTGTCAGCGTAGATATCTTTCCTGCATAACTGGGATACAGAGATTTTATTCGCTCAGTTATCATTGGGTTGACGCATAAAAAACGTTCGCAATGCTTAATTGCAAATTGCTCGTTAAAATTGTGTATAAAGCGATATCTACCTAGTAAGGAATCCATTTTTAGCTTTGGCGCACCTTCTCCATGCAGCATTTGAAAGAATGGCGTTCTCATGAGGACGCAAAAAAACGCAAATTCGACGCGCCTCAGATCTACGGTATACATCCCACTCTTAAGTAATTTTCTGATTTCAAGCAAATGTCTAGCAAGACCTGCTGCAAATTGGAATGTAATGCTATTTAGTATACTTTTGGCAGCTTCGTGAATTTGATTATCCGAATAATGTATAATGGGCATGAAACGGATATGGCGTCCTTGTACTTCAAGATCGGTGACTTTACCTAGTGGCAAGTCGCCCTTTCCATCCACACCTATCATCAGTATATTTATGTCATCCGGATGAAAGCGGATAAAATCACGAATGTATGTCTCTAGACCGCCTACTTTCGGTCCGCGCGGATCGAAAGGGTGTAATAGGCATACGTTCATTTTTAATGATCCCTATTGGTGATGAAAGCTAAATAGCGTTTCAGCCAGGCGTTGCCAGTATATAAATTAAATACACGATATGCCAATAACTCAACACATAAAAAGATCGATGATCGTTGCGTGCTTCTAAAGCGACTTTAGGCATTTGCTAGCCTGTGTTCATTCTTTTCATTAGCACGGCGATGCGGTAGGATAAGTGTCCTTCGGATAGCCTTTGCTTTGGTCTATTCCCCGTGAATCGATCCCATTGGACATCGTCCCATGCACCACCCATCTCTTAGCCAGGAGGATGGTAAGATAGCTGATTTATTTATGTTTTCTTTTAAAAAATAGTCAGGATCGAACGTAAGCGTATTCTCGAAGCGGAGATCGATCAGGCGTCGTCTTGTTTTACGGTTTTGACCATGCCTATGGCATGAGTTCGTTGATGTGGCTGTTTAGCCAACTGGAGACAATTTTTGTGTGGCGTTGGTGATGTAAACGAGCGGATAGCTGCCATCGAACTTGCAGGTTTCGATGATAGATCGGATAGCGACTGCTCGTTTTCCGCCTGCCTTTGAGCCAGCGAGCAGCCAATTGCGGTGCCCCCGAGGGCTGGGTGCGCTTGTTAGGACCACTCCTTGCGACCGGTCGTGGGATCTCTCCCTTCCAATTCGACCTCATCCTTCATGTTGCTCTCCGCCATAGACTACCGATCGCAGCATCATTCCTTCAAACGCAAGACGACCCTCAGAACTCCCTTACGATCAAACCGCTTTTTCCGACTGATGTGCGAGGCGAGGAAAGGGCGATGATTGCCGGGTGCAGAGCGGGGTCGTCTATGCCCTACCCTATGGCGGTTGCCGGGCCAATTGCGCGGATGTCCATGAGCCAAAGAAAATCCTCTACAATCCGTTTCGTCCGCTGGTCCGGGCCCGGAATCTTTGAAGGCCTCTTCAGTGTGCTCGCTGGTGCGGAAGATGCATCGGATCGGTTGTTCATCGACAGTTCTGCATGAAGGTTCATCACTGCACGGTCAACGGAAAAAGCGGCTTGGCTCAGTATCCGCTGCACAAGGACTACGACAGCAAGGATCTGCGCGAAGGGCTTGAAGAACGCAGCATACAACCCATTATTTCACCGCGCAAAACCACAAGATTCTCTACGACTACGACAAGGCTATTTACGAGCAGCGCAATATCATTGGACGCATGTTCTGCCACAACATCAATAGCTTCATAGCCACCATTTGCGTAGCAGCCACCATCATCTGGTGGTCTACTGAACCGGACCCAGCAAAAAGTTTTCCTCTCTCGATGCAAGTCTGCGAGATGTTGCGCAAACCTCTGCAAGTTCGCAAACCGCTCAGTAAGCATCATGGCACGGACGTCTTAAACCTCATAAGCCAAAAAACGCGCTAATAAATGATAAATTTGTATATCACCATAGGTTGTAAAAACGATCTATAAATGCACTATTATAATTCATTGTCTGAACGTATCCGGCGGCGACATTGAAGTAACCGTCATCCAGGGGGTGTATAAATTTAGGAAGGGTGCCATGCTTGGAGTTAAAAATCATAATGTCGTTAATTATTCTAAAGACATACAGCCATTCAACTATAATGAAGTTGAGTTATCAGTTGCCAATTTTTTACAAGGCCAAGCGGACCGCCTGCGGCGATATATTGGAAAATCCTTCATCCAGATTGGCCGAGATTTGATTGGCGCCAAACGTTATCTTTCACATGGCGCCTTTATCCACTGGGTGGAAAGCGAGGTCGGCATTCCTGCTCGAACCGCGCAAGGATATATGAAAATTGCGCTATGGGCAGAAGGCAAAAGCGCGAATGTCGCGCTTTTGCCACCTTCACTGCTTTACATCTTGTCGGCGCAAACTACACCGCAGGAGATTGTCAACAACGTGCTTGCTATAGTTGAATCAGGAAAAACCGTATCGGTTTCAGCGGTTCGGCAGCAATTACGAGCATTGCGAACATCGCCCGAAAAGCAGGAGGATGGGTCCCTCCTTCTTTCGCCCTCCGCGAGTTCAGCCTATGTTGACTACAGCGAACAGAATATCCCCACGAATTCGGTGTCAGCGGCATCGCACGACGATGACCTTGTTGAAGTCATTGAAATACTGTCACGTTGTCTTTCATTACATGAATATGAACGCGTGCGAACTATTATGACTAGTCAACATTTGTTACGCGACACGAATCTTGCTGAAAGAATTCTGAAAGCATTCGAACGACTCGCATGTGCCGAGCTAACGCATCGAAATCAATTCCATAACGTCATACCTCATGATTCACAGCATTCCTTAGAGTGTGACTTAATGCTATTAAACCATACAACATCGTCTCCACATGTATAGATATATATAATAATGTTATTATATGCACATATTACTATTATAGTATATAATTATATATCATATTATACCAGATAAATAAGTGAAATACTTTGATATATCTAAATATAGATGGTAACCTCATATAATATATTACATAGAGGGGTTATAATATGACATGTTGGGGTGATGCTTTTAAGGTCAATGATATTGCTGTAAACGGCCTTTCTGAGAAGATGGTCGTGAGACGGATATTTGATCTATTGTTGTCTGATGAGTCATTCACGGTATTTACAATAAATCTTGATCATATAGTTAAATTAAAAAGAGAATCAAAATTTGCAAAAGCTTATAATGCTGCGGAAATCGTAACGGCAGACGGATTTCCGATCGTATTAATAGGGCGCTTACTTAATAAAAAAGTCAAAAGAACAACGGGAGCAGACCTTATCGAGCCAGTATGTGCAGAAGCAGCTCGCAAAGGTATAGGTATATTCCTTTGCGGATCAACACATCACTCGCTTCAGTTTGCTTCACAATATTTATGTACAAAATTCCCCAACTTAGATGTTCGAGGTTATGTGGCGCCACCTTATGGTTTTGACCCTGAAGGAAGGGATGCAGATGAACTTATAAAAATAATAGATCACTCTGGTGCCCGCATTGCTTTTCTTGCATTTGGGGCCCCCAAGCAGGAAGTTTTTTCTCATCGAGCTGCACAACATGTATCTGGAATGGCCCTGTTGTCGATTGGAGCGGGTCTAGACTTTCTTTCTGGACACCAACTTCGCGCACCGGACTTGATCCGCAAGCTTAATCTTGAGTGGGCTTGGCGTCTGGCCTCCAATCCGCGGCGTTTTGCACGTCGATATGCAGATTGTCTTTCGATATTGCCGGGACTTATTATTAGCACTTTAATAATTCCATTATTTTATACAAATATAAACAGAATATTGCGGTCAATATCAGCCGATGATAACAGTTGATATTGCTATATTTATTTTTCACTCAATACTTATAAAGTAAGCAGTGGTTTGAAGGCATCTTTTCCGGCGGGCGGAATAAGGAGTGTTTGAGCTCATGGAAGGCTTAGGCATATGACGATCACTGAGCTTACGCCTGGAACCAAAGACGATAAACGTCCGCGGCGATTCGAGGTCTTTACGGGATCCGGACGCCGGCGTGATTGGAGCCAGGGAGAAAAAGCATTGATTGCCGCGGAGAACCGTTCATCTGACCCAAGTATTTGCGCGGTTGCCCGTCGACGTGGCCTTTCTTCATCGCAATTATTTCATGGCGGTATATCGCGCGGGAGAGACAAGAGTCCGATCCGCCGTTTGTGCCCGCGATCCTGCCAGACAAAACTGTTCCTCAGTTCCAACTATGGAACTGGCGGCGGACAGGATCACCGCGAAGATCGCGGCAAATGCGGAGCATCCATCATCAACGCGATCATTCAGCTTTGAAAGCGTCCTTGTGATCGGTCCGACAGGCAAAATCCGTGTGATGATTGCAACAAAGCCCGGGAACGGGAGGCCTGGCCTCGACAGTCGGTCGAGACGAGGAAACGGTGAGAACCTACATCAAGAACCAGGAGCTTCAGGATCGCGGGATGGGAACAACCCACTCTGATCCCATAGCCCCATCACAAAGGTGCAGAATCCTTTTAAACCGCTTTTAGCGGTTCCCTATCATACCACCCGCTAAGCTGTGGTTACTGATTCGAATATATATTTATCTTAGCGAGTACGGACGTATTTTTTGTGCGTCTCAAATATTTTTTATTATATATTTATATATTGAAAAAAGAAGGGTGACGGCGTGAACATGATTGTTGATTTCTCGCGCATTGGTGAAAAGACTACCGGAGTTGAGCGCATTTCGATTGAACTCTTCAACGGGACATACCTTGATTGTTCAACACTTGAGGAAGTTCGGGCGAAAGATGTTCCTAGCATGATTTTTGTTCAATGGGTCATTTTGCCATGGAAAGCTTTTGTCCAGCAGAACAGCTTAATTATGTGCCCTGGCTTTCCACCTAGTATAGCGCTTTCACTATTAGGTCATAGGCGTGTAATACCATATATTCATGATATGTTCTTGCTGAATAGGCCTGAGGATTTGAATATTCGAGCCAAGTTTTATATGAGGCCGTCGTTTTGGTTCGCTCTACGTTATCTTCGCTCTTTCTTAGTTAATTCTGAATATACGGCTAGTGCTTTACGTCAGAAGATACGGAAAGATGCCGAAGTGATTATGTTACGCCCTGCAGTACGAAATATATTTCATCTATCTCCAGAACATGCTTTTTCAAATAGGCCGATTAATGAGATACTCAAGCTTGTATCTCTAGGTACTATAGAACCGCGCAAGGACTATTTGGCAGCAGCTCGAGTACGACGAGCCTTGGCTGCACGACTTCAATGTAAGGTTGAACTGCATATTGTTGGTCGAAATGGCTGGGGTACCGATAGCGAGGCATTGAGCAGGGAAAGTGACGTATTTCTACATGGCTATAAAAGTGGCGAAGAAATACGAATTTTGCTTGAAAAAGCAGATGTGTTTCTGGCTACGTCAAAAGACGAGGGTTTAGGTCTGCCGTTGTTAGAGGTTCAGCATGGCGGACTTGCGGTCGTCGCAGCTAATATTCCTCCTTTTCGCGAGGTATTGGGAGCAGCAGGAAAATTTATCGATACTGCTGATGCTGATAGCGCGGCGAATATTATCGCGACGATGGTTGAGGCACCAAGATGGCGTGAACACGAGGCAAAGAAAGCACTGGCCAATGTGGCGCGGTGGAACGCTATCGCAATTCAGGATCGTGATTACTTTCGTAGCTGGCTCAAGTCCCGAGTAGTTTAAAATACTTTAAGCGAAATTATGAATATTCTGTTGTGTTATTTAGGGTTAAGTTATGATGGTGACATCACAGGCTGGTCTGGAATCACGAGGTAGCACTTATCATCTTCGTGCACTTGCGACGGCACAGTTCGTAGCTGCTGTGATGATTATGATTCGTCATTATATGTATTTTACAAAAGATACTTATCCTTTATTATCTAAGATTGCTGGAAATATAAACTTTGTAGAATTCTTTTTTTCATCATCTGGTTTTTTGCTTGTAATCGCTTACCGATATAAAGTATCAAGTATTAAATCATTTATAACAAAAAGGTTAAGCAGAATATATCCGCTACATGTCGTTACGGCACTTTTTTTTGTTATGATAATTATTACTAGAAAACTTGGATTATTCTCGCCAAAGAGTAGCGGAATCGATAATATAAGTGATTTAATATATCACATTACATTAACTCATTCTTGGGGATTTCTTGGACGAAACTCTCTCAACTATCCATCTTGGTATCTTAGTGCGCAGTTCGCCGCCTATTTAATTTTTCTTCCTGCTCTAAACTTGTTAAAGCAGGGGCGCGCTTGGTTGCTTGCTGTTGCTATGATACTTAGCTTCATTTTGCTCGAATTGGTTAGCGAAAGATCAAGTGCCGGTCATTGGACAAATTGGACGTACCACTTTGGTGTGGCCCGTGCTGTCCCCACTTTTCTTTCTGGTATGTTATTAGGATGGTATTTTAACACTTTTTCTCGAAAAATAACCAGTTTTGTTCCTGCTTATTTCGCATTTTCTTTAAGTATGATAGGAATGATGACTGGTTATTTCTTAACAATAAGCTATGTTATTCTACAGATTGCTTTAGTTCCTTTGTTGGCGGCTCCGGAAGTTAATGCAAAGAACAGCTTTCTTATGTCACGATACGCAATATTTTTAGCTCCATTAAGTTTTCCTCTTTTTCTAATCCATGTCCCAGTGGCTACCATAGTCATCAATTTCATGTTTCATAATCTCACAAGCGGAAAACTTATTGGTCTGTTAGTAGTACTCACCATGATCATTGCTGTTGGAGCTGCGGCAGTTGTTCACTTTGTTTTAGAAAGTTGGCATCCGCTGGATCGGTTTTGGCGTCGCCCCCTCGTTAGGCAGTCTTAAGGCGTAAACTCATAAACCTGCTTGGTGTTTAGCTGGCGGCGTGATTCAAGACTTCTGGATGGGGAGCCATGAACGGCGCGTCGCCGCTATGAACTCACCGACCATGAATGGTCTATTCTTTCGCCTCTGCTGTCTGCTGCCCAACAAGCCGCGCGGCGTGCCTCGGGTTGATGATCGCCGGGTTCTAAACGGCATTCTCTGGCGGTTCCGGACAGGTTCGCCATGGGCCGAGATTCCCAAGCGCTACGGTCCGCCGACCACTTGCTACAATCGCGTCGTCCGCTCGCGCAAGGCCGGTGTTTGGGATCCGTTTCTTAAAATAGTATTAGAAGCTTACGGCGGCGATATCATCATGATCGACTCGACCTATGTCCGCTTGCACCAGCACGCCACCACGGGGAAAAGGGATTCTGGCGATGACGGCATGGGCGGAACGGCCAAGGTTCCACCAATACGCCGCGTCGGCGAAATGGCTGCGAAGGGCGTTCCCGTGGAGGCCCGACCAGCAAGATCCACGCGCTCGTCACGCGGAAGGCCGCCCCGCCACCCTCCGCCTGACCGGCGGACAGATCACTGACTGCGCAGAGGCGGATGCCCTGATCGACACCATCAGAGAAGGCGACATCTTGCTGGCCGACAAGGGCTATGACAGCAACGCCATAAGGGCAAAGGCGGCGGAACGTAAGGCCTGGGCCAACATCCCGCAAAAGCCAACCGCAAGGGCGCTTTCTCCTTCTCGCGTTGGGTCTACCGGCAGCGCAATCTCGTGGAACGGTTATTCGTTTCGCGGTCCTTCAGGTCAATCGGATCAAACAGTTCCGTTGGCATCGCAGCGCGCTACGACGAAGACCCGGTCAACTTCCTCGCCGCTGTCAAACTCGTCGCGACGAGGATTTGGTGCCAGAGTTTATGAGTCCGCGCCCTAAGCTGCCGCTACAAATCTTCTGCCCCTAACAAGCGAAAGAATGGTTTTCCGTTCTGAAGGCATTAGCAAAGCTATGAGAAGCACGTAAATAGCAGCACCCGTGATGACTTTAATTGCCAAGAGTAACCAGTTGACAGTATGCGGCAGATAATAGATGGGTAGCGCCATTAGAGCAGCTGATACACACGCCAAGCTCATAGCTGAGACGGGAGGTCGAAAACCAAAACCTTTGCAGAGCAGGAAGCTGACGATCAGTGTAGTAAATCCCGATACCATAGGTCCTAAAGCGCCGCCTACCAGACCAAAGAGATAGACGCCAATAAAGGCTGATACCAAGGCCATCGCGAGATCTAGAACAGAGATGATCGTTGTGTAGATTGGTTTTGAATTAATCAAGAAAACCTGATCTGTGGTATGTCCTCTAAGATAGCGGAAGAGGCCTGCTAGTGCTGTGAAAGGAAGGACTTGAAAGGTAGCTTCTTGAAACTGTTTGCCAACAATCAACATGATGAGGTCATGATTGATTGCAATCAAACCGGCAGCGACGGGACATACAACTATGGTTACCAATATAATGTTTTTGCGTAGCTGTTCATAAGCGGATTCCAAACCCTCCTCCACCATCTTTTTGACGACTAGCGGATAAGCCCCTGCAGTTACAAGCATAACGGCGAAATTGGAAGCCCGGAGTCCCAGGCTATAGCCAATAGCGAATACGCCCGCGGCTTCGATCCCGACAAGATGATCAACGATAAAGCGAGGTGCATTCAACGCTACAAGAGCAATTGTCGAAGCTATCATTACCGGTATGCCGAACTTTAATGCTTGGATAAGGATTTGCTTGTCTAGATATGGTACTGCACGGCCGAAGTCGCAGATCACAAAGCCAATGGCTAAAGAAACAAACTGAGCGATAGTAAAGCCAAGCAGCACTGCAGCGGCATTTGCTTGCCAGAATTTTAGAAAAACCATGGATATGAATAGACCAAGGCCGGGACTCAATATCTGCATTATGCTATATAAGCTAATCATTGACTCCGCACGGGCACGTTCAGAAATATAATTCGACATAGAGCGGGAAATCATAAAGGCCACAATTATATAATAGCTTGGTATAATTATATTTTTATCAAAATAAACTGCAATAATCGTGATTGATACGACGATTTGCATAAAAACAGAGACTGCAACCGCAAATAGTTCCGTTTTTAGGAATGTAGATCGGCTGTTGTTTAGAGAGAACTTTCTTATGTTGCGAAGCATATAATGTGACCACCACATTAGCAATGCCGCGAATAATATCTCTTGCAACGCAATGATGAGTGTGACAACGCCAACTTCAGCTGGTGATAGTGTCTGAGCCCAAATGACAACCGAAAGAAACTGAAGCAAAGGACCCGTAAGTTGAGCAGGCAGATACAGGAGAGTTGACCTAAACATGAATATAATCCTGAGCTGCGGGGCCAAATGTCTAACAAGACAGTGGAATACAGATTATGTATATCCCTTATTGCCTTGCGCTGCATAATGTTTTTTCGAAGTGATATTGGAGTACATTATGAGTTCATCCGAAGGATGCAAAGTCTTGCCTCAGATTGCATGAAAACCATGCGGAGGTTGGATCAGGCAACTGTCTGGAGCAACCCGGCAATAAAGGGGGCTACAGTAGTCCCCCAAATTGAGCGGACAGGACCTGCCACTCGCGCAAGAGTTGGAAGTAATGTTCCCTCTATGACTGACACTTATCCAAAGACAGAAATCTCAATTCGTGCCGTGTAGCGTCTGTGAGAGAGCAATCGCCTCGAGCCGCATCGTTGCGCACATTCAAGCGCCTATGAGCCGAAATTCGCAAAAAAATAAAATAGCTAATCGTCTTTACATGGCCCCACTCGTACGGTCGTCGCTTTCATCCACGAGAAGAGGCAAATCCAGGCTCTTGATCAGATCCAGCCAGGCACATCCGGCTGGAATAGCCCGCAAAGGGCTACCACTCAAACCAGACAAATGCGGGACCAGGACGCTGGATTACAAGCGCAACGGCACCATGACATTGATTGCCACATTGAATATCCTCTATGGAACCGTCGTCGAGCTCTGCATGCCAAAGCACACCCATAAGCATAAACGTCCCAATGTAGTGCAATGGTTGGCCAATCATCCATGTTGGACATTCCATTTCACGCCGACTTGGCCTCCTGGGTCAATGCCGTCGAAGAGCTCTCAACGAGAACACACCAAAAAATCGTGGTATCTTTAAATCTGTTGCTGAGCTTCAAGACACCGTCAAGCGTTACATCAACGACCACAACAAACCTTTCGTCTGGACCGTTTCAGCCGAAATAATCTTTGAAAAACTCGACAATATCCATGCACCTTCTGATTGAGGCAGCGCGGTAGTTTACATACACTGTAGGGTATGAAGAAGCTTGGTATTGGTCTCCGTTTTGCGCCCCCTGGTTACAATTTTATCAGGGACTTTGAACCTAAGATGTTTGGATGAAATGGAAGCCCGAAGGTGGCAAGCTGACAGAAATCATGGGCCCTATGCCAACCGGTAACACCCGACATTCTCGAAAAATCATCTGTTATATTATATGCATATTAACTGTCACGTAGAAGGAAATAGAAGGTGACATTCTCTAGTAACGAAAATCACAAGATAATACGTTTTGAAGGAATTGATTCCATCAAAGCTTACGCAATTATACTAGTTGTTTTAGGGCATGTTATTCGCGGTCTATGCGAAAGCAAAATAGTACATAATAATATATTTATAGATGAAATTGATAATAGTATATACATGTTTCATATGCCAATATTTTTCTTTATTTCTGGACTTCTTTTTTACATATCAGGATCATATAATAGAAAATGGGAGTATACACTTAATAAGCAATTCTATACACTGATATGGCCATATTTATTTTGGAGTATATGTACAGTATTTATTAAGGTTTTGCTAGCAAATTCTGTAAATCATCCGTTTAAATTGTCGTACGCAATTAAAATAATATATGATCCTATCGACCAGTTCTGGTTCTTATATACATTGCTTATAATACAGATTCTATCTAAGTTTATAATTAATTATTTCGGAAGCAATATATTGTTTTTAATAAGCTGCATCATGTTTTTTATGCATTTTTCGTTTGATATTAATATAAGCGTTTTTTCATATGTAACAGCATTCTTAATCTACTTTGTAATAGGGTTTTTATGTGGATCAATATTCATTAAAAATAATATATCAATTCTGCATAATTACTTATTTCATTCCATATTTGTATTTTTGCTATTCCAGTATTTTTCCATAATTATTCCAATTAATTACAATAGCATTGAAGGAAGACTTTTGTCTATTCCTATTTTACTATCATTTTTTGTCATCTCTATCACCTGTACGAGTAAAGGAAACTATTTCTCAAAGATAATGGATTTTATTGGCAAGAACACTTTATCTATATATTGTATTCATGTCATAATAACAGCTGCAATACGAATATTCTTAAATCAAGCGGGGATTAAAAATATCTTCGTCCATATAGTCACCGGAACCATAGGGGGCGTACTGATCCCTTTACTTATACTTGTAATAGCTCGTCGTTTGCAATTCTCAGCTTTGATTGGGATCGATATGCCTCAAAAGCCGCGGTCTTTTAAAAATGTATACGAAAAATATATACGTAGGAAAAGCCACACTTACGAAGTGAAGTAACAGCACAGAAATTTCTGTTGTCAAACTACTGGGGCTTTGATTTTCGTAGACGACGCATCAAAACTCAAGCGCCAGTGAACAAAACGTTGTAGTCCCGTTGCTAGGTTAACTTTTGGTTGGTAGCCTATCAAACTATATAGTTTGGAAACATCTGCATAAGTGGCGGTCACGTCGCCCGGCTGCATAGGACGGAAAATCTTAACCGCTTCACGACCAAGAGCCAGTTCCAAAGTAGCGATCATGTCCATCAGGCTAACTGGTTGACTGTCGCCAATGTTATAGATCTCATGATCCCCCATGAGCGGCGGACAATCAAGAATGCCAATGATCCCATCTACGATATCGTCGATAAAAGTGAAATCACGGGACATTTTACCGTCGCCATAGACTTCGATGGGGTGGCCTGCGAGAATTTTCTCGGTGAATCCGTAATAAGCCATATCTGGCCGCCCCCAGGGACCATAGACGGTAAAGAAACGCAGACCCGATTGCGGAAAACCGTAAAGCCGGGCGTAGCTTTGGCTGATTAGTTCGCATGAGCGCTTGGTCGCTGCATAAAGCGAAACGGGTGCATCAACCGGATCTGTCTCCTTGAAGCCGGAAGCGGTAAGCGGCCGATCACCATAGACGGAACTCGACGAGGCATAGACGAGGTGTTCGATCTTGGCATGGCGACATGCTTCCAGCACAGAGAGGTGCCCGGCTAGATTCGAATGCTCGTAGGCGAATGGATTATCAATCGAATAGCGCACCCCAGCTTGGGCGGCCAGGTGAACGATACGGCGGACACCGGACCGCTTAACGAGAGCTAGGAAGCTCTCGTGGTCGGCAATATCCATCCTGACCATCGAAAAGCTTGGTCGACTTTCTAAACGTGCAGCTCGCGCGGCTTTTAGGGTTGGGTCGTAATAGGAATTGAATATGTCGATACCAACGACAGCCTCTCCCCGATCCAACAGCCTTTCAGCCACATGCATGCCTATAAAACCAGCTGCACCTGTGACTATTATGGGATCCATGTTTGCCTCCTAAACTATAAGCGGAAGTTGGTGATGAGTAGAGGAACAATCACGTATCATAAAAGATAATCTTGCCTCCACTTCTCCGTTGAAGGAACGATACGCTACGTTCTAGGATAACGGGATCAGGCTTTCTCAGCCAAGGGAATTTTGTGATACGTAATGGACATATCGCGCCGAAAAAATGGACCTTGCTGGCGCAGTTGGCATTGTTCGGGTAATCAAAACTAGAATGCTGATTTGGACATGATTCATGCTATCTGGATACAGATATTCTTTGATTGTCAATATTCATTGTCACTTCTCGCCAAGATCATCAGCTGTAGCCTGATGTCCAGATATTCCAGTTTAAGCCTTATCATCGTTCATCTCCATCCGCACATCATCATCATATGGCGGAAAATGAATACCAAAGAAGCAAAGGGAGATTTTCACAATCTGGGCTTGGAAAATACGCACCAAAAACGACACCATTTTGTTACAAAGAATACAATATTATTTGACATCAGCCCAATAAATTAATACGGCAATACATACCAGCGAGATTTGCACATGACCTATTATGGTAGTATGCATTTTGTGCGACAACGACGAGTAAATAATAGTATAGATAGCGCTAATCATTCGCCTTTGAGTTTGCGGCTCATTATGACTATAATTTGTGTTGGCCTTGGATTTAGCCTTTCCGGGTCGACACTCGCTTATTTAGGGATAGATTATGCTTCTCCTGGAGGAAATCAGTTTCTCAAGATTCATCCTGCTACTTATTTCACTGTTTTTTCGATTTGTGTTCTTGCCTCAAAGGGCGAATTTGATGCGTATATTAATATGCTAAGGCAAACAAACAAAGGTATTTGTATATTCTTATTATTGCTATCTTTGTTTATGGTATATATTTTTTATATCGGAAATATTCCGCTTACGGCGCCGATTGATACTTTTTTATATGCAAGTTTTTTAGCAATTCTACTTCTTCGCCTAAGAACCCCAGAAAGAAATGTAGTCAGGAATTTCCTTCATGGCTTCATGCTGATAAATTCGGTGCTTGGTATTATCGAGTTTATATCCGGCAGGAGGCTCATTCCAGTGTCTCTCGGAGGTAAAACTCACGAGATCCTGCTCACCGAATGGCGACCGAGTGCATTCTTGGGGGCCCCGCTTACTAATGCCTGCTTGACTGGAGCCTACGTACTTATACTTTTCCTTAGCGATCAACAGCTAAATCCATTAACACGCTTCATATTACTTTTAATAAACTTAATTGCACTCATTGCCTTTGGAAGCCGATCTGCCATAAGCTTTGTATTAATAATATTAATATTTTATCTAAGTTATGAACTTTTAAGAGCTATCCAAGGAAAGTCCGTAAGGCGTGAAATAATAGCTATATTCCTTGTTGGTATCCCCGGTATTATTACTGGAATTACATTACTATTAATGAGCGGCTTTCTTGATAAGTTCCTTAATCGTCTTGAAAACGACAAGGGTAGTGCGCAGGCACGAACAGCCATGCTAGACCTTGTAAGCAATATACCACTTCGTGACCTTATATTTGCACCAAGCAGCGACGATCTGACTAGCTGGATGGCGCGGTACGGCCTCGGGTATGGGTTAGAGAGCTGCTGGATAGCATTCCTGTTAAGCTACGGTATCGTTGGCTGCCTTCTTCTCTTACCTGGACTTTTGGCGTTTAGCATATCAATTCTTTATCATACACAGCGGGTTGCTATGCTACCCATGCTTTTCTTCTTTTTAATGGCGTCAGGTTCAGTGAGCATTTCATCAAAGACAACAATGTTTGCGCAATTTATTGCATTATTGTTGATGAATCTACGGCGGACGACAGTAGTTCAATCACACTTAGGATCTGACGTAGCCCGCCCTCATGAATCAGCCATGGAAGTGATAGGTGTTCGACGTTTTGAGGATCCGCCAACAAATTTTCGATCGTGAGCGAGCCAAGCATATGAAGGGAGAGATTCATCGGGAATTGGTACTATCAAAAGGCCGGATACACTCGTCGAGAATCCAGTACATAAATAAGGCTTCGTCGCCTCTGTTAAAAACACGATGAGTGCGTTATATTACGCTGACGTACTTTATGATATGTGATCGGTTATAGGCTATAGAGTGTTTAGTATGAACATATTGAGAGATTTTATCCTTTCTACTTATATCATAGGCTTGTCGCCCACGTTTGCTGCTTGCTTGGACGTCCCTTCTTCTAGCGCGCAATCAGCGGTTGAAGTCTTTCTGCGTGAGCCAAAAGATTTACTTAAGCAGCCACTTGATTCGAGTAAGCTCAGTTATTCTGTCAAGGATCTGTTAACAGCTGATACAAAAAGCATATTACCAATACTGATTGAAATCGCGCGGACTGCACCATCGGAACAAAAGACCGCGATCGGTAGCGGAATGGCTAATGCCACCAATATTTGCCTCACTCTGGAGCCGAGCTCCTCTAAAGCAATCCGTGAAGCTGTCTATAGACTGGGTGACAACAATTTATCAAAAGCGTTTACGACCCAGCTAGAACTTAATGCATCTGATGTGGCTTCAGGTGTTGAAATTGAAAGACCTACATATAGTCGCGGGATAGCTGAAAAGAGCGGAGAGTCCTGGCTGAAGATTCGTGGACCATTGGACTTAGGCAATGGGCAGCTCTGGAACCCTTTCGCACCATTGCCAATTCATAAAGTTAATTAGTTAGCCGTCCTTAAGGAACCGAAGCGCTCGCTGTGCCATCCTATATGTCGCTTATCCCGCTGCTCGTGAAATTGGACGGTTCTATTAACCGTGTCTGGAAGGCGAATTTAGTTGGTTTGATTGATTGGATGAGAGGGTCAGGACACTCCTCCTAATCCGATGAGAGGTTGGCTTCCGGCAGTGCCATTCTCTTTGGTGGCCTATGCCGGCTCCAGTCCGGCTCTGCGAAGCATGATCACCCTTTTGATGTTGTAGACGATGTTGGCCATGCCGATTTTGGTCGTCGCTGGGGCAAGGCCGATCGTGCAGATGAATAAGTCCATGCGGTCCTTCTGGACAGAGAAGACGTGCTCGACATGGGAGCGAACACTGATTTTGGCCGCATTGGCCTTGTGGATGCGCTGTGGCATCGGCTTGCCTTTCGGCTTCTTGCAGTGGGTGTGGCTGACAAAGCCGGTGTCATGCGGAAAGGCCTCGTTTTTCGCGGACCAATAGGCTGTGTCCGCCCAAACCGAGGATGCCATATGGTCTTGTCGAGCAATCCCTCGCGCAGCCGGGGCGCCTTCATAAGCTGAGGCGTCACTCGCCAGCCATTTACGGATCAAGCCAAAGCTGCCTTCGCATCGACGCATGGTTCTGATAACCGAAGGTCGGAAGGCGATGCCGGCTGGGGGCGTCGTCCCGTCCTTGCGGATTTTCGCCTTGGTGAAATTCGCTTACGCGGCCCTTCGGGTGATCGTCCAGCGCTCGTCGCGGTCCTTGTGCCACACTTTGGCGGGCCTCTTCTTCCTATCCTCGGGGATGCGGCCTGCCTTGATCGTCTCATTTTCCTCGCGCGTGTTGCGTTGTTTGGGCGGCAATTAGGCTGGCATCGACGATCTGCCCTGACATAGTGATGTAACCTGCAGCCCGAAGCGTGCCGTCGAGCCGATCAAACAACTCCTGTATGACACCTGCCCAGGTGCACTTTTCGCGAAATAGCCAGATCGTGCGCGCATCGGGAATGCGGTCGGACAGGCTCAAGCCCAGAAAACGCATGGAGGACTGTCTGTCGTTAATGAGAAACTCGGCTCTTTCGTCAGAGAGATTGTCCGCCGCCTGGATGACAAGAATTTTGAACATCATCACGGGATCAAAGGGCGAGCGCCGGCTTTGCGAGCCGTCCGAATAATCAAGTGCTGCGAGGAGGTCCGCCCGGAATATCTCGAAGTTGATCACTGAGCCAAACGTTTCGAGTTGATCACCCAAATCGCTCAGGCGCTTCAAGCGATTATCGACATCGAAAAATCCTCGCTGCCAACGCATCGACGCATCTCCGATACCACCAAGACGATGGAATCAGAATATCACACGCCTAGCGAGTTTTTTTTAGAACCGTCCAGCTTCATGTTGTTTGCGACGGCGCCGGCAAACCGCTCGTCATGCTGCTCACCGAAGGTCAGATGAGCGATCACAAGGGCGCCCGGCTGATGTTGAAGGCGCTGCCAGATGCGAAAGCCCTGATCGCTGATCGGGCTATGACAGCAATTGGTTCTGAGCAGCCTTGAAGGAGTGGGGAACCGACCCCTGCATTCCGCCCACCAAAAGCCGAAAGTTGCCAGTCGACTACGACAAGGCGCTCTATCCCCAGCGCCATAAGATCGAAAATCTCTTCGCCAAGCTTAAGGATTGGCGTCGCATCGCCACGCACTATGATCGATGCGCCCAAACCTTCTTCCCGGCAATCTGCATCACCGCAACCGTCGCATTCTATCTCAATCAATGGGTCCTAAGCCTAGCTTAAGGTGTATCGTCGGGTTCCTCCCCAAAACCGGTCATCTTGCATATGACCCACACGACTAAAAGCATCACGATCGCGGCAATCCACATTATTGCGGCAAATACGACAATAAGGGGAGAAGGGATCGCTTGCCAGAATTCCCGAATCGCACGGCGATATTTATCCAAAGTAATGATTTCATTGCTTATGAGCGGCCAGCGCATACCTACCCCTTTTTTGCCATCTCATGTTCCTTGATTTGGGCGAATAATACGGTGTGATCCTTAAGGGAGGTGAATGTGAGAAATGCGGTGCAAGCAAACCCAGACGTCCCAAGACCGCGCGCTAGCGGCTTTGAACGCCACGTCAGCATCGTCCAAAGCGATCAAAAGGTCTTGGAATCCATCGGAAGAGAGAGTCTCTGGGTCGTGCATAGTCTCGTCAACCTGTACACTTGCAGCCACCAACTCGTCTCGGGTTTGATCGAGAACGCGTTCAGCATCCGCCCACGCGAGACGGGCCAGATACTCATCATACGACTGCGTCGGCTGGCTGTAATAGAGGCGTTGAGACATATCAGTAACCTATATTTATTTTTGAGCTTGTGTCGCTATCACTACGTTGATTTTTGAGGGGTTACGAATATTTTGCGTCCAAAGCAACCTTGAACAGCAAACTCGCATATAGTGGCGCTTGTAAATCAGGCTTTCAACTGTGGCATAAGGCTTGAAAATTTACGTTCGGCTTTAGTTTTTGTACTCACTTTTATTTTAAATCAAAGCAGCGCCAATATTATGGCTATTTTATGGTATAATATTTTTATTTCGTCTATATGACGCTGTATATATTACGATTTTAATTTTACCATGAGAATGATTAGCTTATCAACTATGCTGGCATGTCGTGCTTTTATTCTTGTCGATCGTCGTTGCTACGTTCATAATATCATGGGTAGTGTTTGCTCGGTCACGCATGGCTTTGAGCGTCAAGCCGGATGAGACTGGTAAAAAGCCTGGGATTTTATGCGGCTCGAAGCAAGAGCCGCATGGGTTGAAAGATCGGATGAAGGGGCAATGCCGAAAGGTCAGGCTTTTCACGATGCCACTGCCGGAGATTGTCATTCGTACAGTAGCTCGGGCCGCCGCTTTTGTGGTGCCGACCGTCTTGGCCTTGCGCAGATACTTTCCCGCATAGGTCTCGTTATGGGTGGGGCAGCGATAACGTGCTGGTCAAGGCCAAGACGCTTTGGATCGCCGCTCCCGAATGGCAGCCGATGCGCCGCTTGGTCGAAGATATCCTAAGGAAGCTCTGCATAAGCGGAGAATTTAGTTTAGATACAGATTTTTAGTCATTTTGGCGGCCACAGCGGTGTTTATCAAACTGATGGGGGATAATTTGGTTTTCTCCCTGTATGGAGTGGAAAGCCCTTGAGTGGGCGCGCTATGCCTGTTGCAGCCGCAGCAGATGACGGCGAGCCATGAACAGATTGGCAAGCGAGCATGTGACGAACAGGCCATGGGCATTTTTGCGCCTGATCGGCGTTCTTGGTCAAGGACGGGGCATGGATGATCGTCGCGTCGACGATCGTGCCGGTGGAGACTTTCAATCCTTTCGCCTCCAGATGACGATGCACCTCCTGGAAGAGAGAACCACCGAGGTCATGGGCTTCGAGCAGATGGCGGAAGCGGCAGATCGTGGTCTCATCCGGCACAGGTTCGCGGCCGAGATCAATGCCGGCGAACTGGCACATCGTCAGCGCGATCGAGCATAGGAGGGTATTTCGCGACACGCGAAATACCCGCATCGTGAGACGCATGAGACGGGCGGACGATAAAAGGAATTCGAACAGAAAAGGCGCGGCTTTGAGCGCGCCGCGCACGCGCCCGATTGATTCAGATCTTATACAGTTTGTCGAAGCCCTTGCGATTGCGGACGCAAGGCGCGATCATCTCGCCGTGAGAAATCCGATCTGCGTGCCTCCAAGCACTGACAAGACACGAATGCAACAGGTGGGAGTATCGACCCATGACGCGCGCTGCCGTCTACGCAAGATTCTCGACTGAGCTCCAGAACGAAAAATCCACCGACGATCAGATCGCTCTTTGCCGTGCGCATGCTGCACGGCAAGGATTTGATATTGTCGCGACATATGAAGACAAAGCACGTTCGGGCGCTTCCGTTTTCGGGCGTGATGGTTTGATGCACCTTATGGATGCGGCGCGTGAACATATGTTCGAAGTCGTGCTGGTCGAAGCCCTCGACCGTCTCTCGCGCGACATGGAAAATCTGGCAGGGATACACAAAAGGCTGTCCTTTCTCGGAATCCAGATCCATGCGGTCCATGATGGCATGGCTGACGCCATCCTCGTGGGCATTCGTGGATTGGTCGGCCAGATGCAGCGCGAGGATGGAGCCAAAAAGGTTCGGCGGGGAATGATGGGCATCATACGCGACGGCCGTCATGCCGGTGGCCGGGCTTATGGCTATCGTCCTGTAGCCGGCCAGTGGGGCGAACTTGAGATTCTCGAGAACGAAGCCTCTGTGATCCGCAGGATTTTCGAACTTTATGCCACAGGCCGTCCCCCACGTGAGATCGCCGGTGATCTCAATAAGGAAGGCATAGTCCCGCCTCGCGGGACAAAATGGAATGCCTCGACGATCAACGGCAATGCCCAGCGCGGTTCAGGACTTATCTTTTCTTTAATAAGCTCTATGTCGGGCGCATCGTCTGGAACAAGGTTCGAATGGTGAAGAACCCGGACACGGGCAAACGCATCTCACGGCCCAACCCTCGCGATCAGTGGCAAACCATTGATGTGCCGGAGCTGCGCATCATTGCTGATACCCTTTGGGATCGGGTTCAAGACTTGAAAGGCGAAAAAGTACGGCTAACGAGCCAGGCCAAGCGGAGGCCACCTCACCTACTCTCCGGTCTCTTGCGTTGCGGGTGTTGCGGCCCGGGAATGTCGGTGCATGATCGGGACAAGACCGGAAAGACCCGTATTCGCTGCTCAGCCGTGCGGGAAAGTGGCAGCTGTTCAAATCGACGAATCATTTATCTCCCCGACGTCGAAAAAGCCGTGCTTGGGGTATGGCCGAGGAACTAAAGGATCCCCAACTCATCGAGACTTATGTTCGCAGCTATAATGAGGAGCGTCAGCGTTTAGCCGCAACGGCTATCAAGACAAGAAGGCAGCTGGAAGAGGAAAACGCGACCGGCTTACAAACGAGCGCGAGCGCACCATAGACCTGGCCGTTAAAGGCGTGATCGGGGAGCAGGAAGCGACGGTTCGAATTCCCGCCTTAAAAGCCGAAATCCTCCAGATCGAGCTTGAACTGGCCTCGTTGGAGGAAGAGCCCAAAATCATTGCCTTGCATCCCGCAGCGATCGAGAAATATCTCGAAACGGTCGACCGTCTGGCAATCGTCCTCGCGGATCATGCCCAGGCTAAGGATGATCGGGGAAACCTTATCAAGGATCTGCGATCCTTGATCCACAGCGTCATAATTCACCCCAATTTGCCTGGAGAAGGCTTCAAAGTGGAGGTGAAGGGCAAACTTGCAGCACTTATTAGCGGGCTTAGCGGGCAAGTCTTTCCGCAAGCGCTGCGTAGTGGGTGTAAGGTGGTAGCGGAGGAGGGACTCGAACCCCCGACACAAGGATTATGATTCCTCTTATTTTATACACTAATTATTTGATTTATATATGCTATACTCACACCATGTCGCGTCTGTGTCGCATTCAACCTAAAAGTACGCGCTCTGCTTGGGCAAGCTCATCAGCATCATCCACACGCGGAAATAGGTGAGAATAAGTGTCGAGGGTCATCGCGATGGTTGAGTGCCCGAGACGTTCTTGAACCAGCTTCGGCGGCAATTCTAGTCCGCCATCGGCCTTTCGGTTTATGAGCCATGAGGCGTAGAAATGCCGAAGCGCATGCAAGCCTGGATATTTTGCGGCCTCGATCGGCTTGCCTTCTTTGTCCAACCCTGGAACCGTCACGCCAGCCGCGATCCACGCAGGGATGAGCCCACGTTGCGCAATATTGGCATGATGCTCGGGCCGGCCGTTCCCCGTAGGAAAAACAAGATCCGCCGTACCCTTCGGACAAGCCAATCGCCATTCACGCAATGTGTCTATCACGATTGGCGGCATCGGGATCTTGCGCTCGCCCGCCCCTGATTTTGGCGGCCCAGCTACATTGCGTTTATCCATTCTCTGCCGAACATGCAGTTCGCGTCGCTCGAAATCGAGATCAGCCCACCGCAAGCCACGAAGCTCAGAAGCACGAAGGCCCGTGAAAGTAGCCGTGAGTAGCAATGGCCGATATTGGCCTTGCAAAGCCCCGATAAACGCTTTGATTTCGTTAGGCGTCGGAATATCGATCCCAACTTTCAGTTTGCCTTTCTGCCTATCATCTTTTTTCTTTTCAGAGCTGCGGCGACGCCCTGATCGAAGGTCCCGCACGACATTTCGCGACACAAGTCCACGCTCCTGGGCGTCGCCAAGCATGGCACCAAGGCTCGAAACAATCCGCTTGATCATGTCAGCCGATCGCGCCGCGCCCTCCCCTGCGCCTGGCGCCGGATCGCCGCGTCGCAGCTTGTCCTCCAATTCGCGGATCATGGGAACGGTCAATTGTGAAAGCTTCAGCCTGCCAATGAACGGCACAAGATGAAGACGAACATGCTGTTCATAAGAATCGAGAGTTGATGATTCGAGTCTGCGCCCGCGCCCGGTTTCGAGCCACAAATTTGCCGCTTCGGTCACGGTCACGCTCGCACTATCAGGTGTATGCGTACCTTCCCGAATCTCGACATTAGCCTTCGCATGGAAAGCATCTGCTTCTTTCTTGCGATCAAAAGTTTTGAGATGGCGCTTTCCGGCTTGGTCGACATAATCGGCGACCCAGGCCTCTTTCTTCTCACCCTTTGCCGTGGTCCAGCTACGCTTTCGAACTGACATGCCGACGCCCTCATCCGATAGGTCGATCATGTCGCACAAAAATCCTCACGTCAATAGGCACATCATTCCATTGCCAGCCCTGTTCATATGTGTATAAATACACATATGAACAGCCGCGCCGTCATAGCCGCCCTTGAAGCCGATGGATGGAAAAAGGTCGGCCAGAAAGGCAGCCACGTTCAATTCAAACATCCGACGAAACCGGGCCGGGTGACTGTTCCCCATCCCTCGCGCGAATTGCCCAAAGGCACATTACGGAGCATCGAGAAGCAAGCTGCTCTCAGTATAGGATAGCGCCATGCGCCAATACATCGCTCTCATCCACAAGGAAGCCGATAGCGATTATGGGGTTTCCTTCCCAGACTTCCCCGGCTGCATCACGGCCGGGACGACGCTCGATGAAGCCCGCGCCATGGCCGAAGAAGCCCTTGCTCTGCATATCGAAGGGCTGGCGGAAGATGGAGAGGCAGTTCCGGAGCCATCTTCTCTTGAAACGGTGATGGCCGCTCAGGAAAACCGGCGGGGGGTGGCGATCCTTGTTCCCGCTCCTGCCGCAGCGCCAAAATCCGTCCGGGTCAATGTGACACTACCCGAGGACGTTCTTGCGCAAATCGATCGCTACGCTGAGAGCCACGGCCTAACCCGCTCTGGCTTCCTCGCCCAGGCTGCGAAACATGCCATGCTTGAAAAGGCGTGATACCCAATTTTTGTCGTCAAAAAGTTTATTGGTCTGGTTCTCCGCGCAACCGTTCGGCTACCTGTAGGGCTATCGGCATAGCCTTCCAAGAGCTGGGAATGATAGCTTGCCTCGCGCAAACCCCAGCGCTTGATGCTACAGTTCTTCTGTGAATGAGTTCGAACAAAATGTTTAAGAATACATTGACATTCTTTGCGAACCGTTTAAGACTGTTGAGATGGAATATGGCACTTTTGAAGCAATATTGAGCCGGTTGCATAAGATCAAATCGGAAGAGGAAAAAGCATTCCGCTCACGCCTTCGTATTTTGCGCGATATCAACGTTCCAAACGTGAGACGGCCAGGAAAAGGAGCAAGAGTAGATTATCGTTTTAGTGATCTTTTCATTACCCATCTTGGGTTAATATACGATAAAGCAGGATTTCCTCCGTCGATTATCAAGGAGATTGTAGAAGAAATAGAAAAACCTGATAAGTCTGGAAATTTATTGGACACTATTCGTGAAAGCTCATTAGACTTATGGTATCGTCTGACAACGTCTAAACCTAACGCTGAAGGGAAAAGTGATGGGATTACCCTAGAATTGCGCACCCTTTCCGATCATTTCAACTATCTCAAAACACAGGAGATAGATCCGCAAAACCATGATGCACCCGTCTCATGGTCGATGGTTGTCTCTTACAGTTTAGTGAATGTCACAGCTGCTTATCGTGATTGCAGAAAAGCGGCTCCGAAATATGAGGTATAATAGATGGGTATAAATGTTAAAGATAACATAGACGTCTATAGGGGTCTTTCGCAGAAACCGTCGCTCGGAGATGACCTCCTCGAAGGAATGGCCAAGATAGCCGCCTTCTATGGGATCCCGCCAAGCAAGGGCTACCATCTTGCCGCGAATGGACACCTCCCTGGGGTCTTCAAAATGGGCCGCAAGATATTTCTTTCGAAATCCGCCGCACGCGAGGGGATTTCGAAGAAAGCGAGAGGAGAAATTTGAATGATGAGGCCAGAACAAAGAAACCCGGCCATCGTGCGCCAACACGAAGCCGGGTCCGGATATGTCGTTTGCTGGGGAGCCCACGACATATCGGGAGATAGTCAAACTTCACTCTGCGGGCAAGCGGAACAGACCGGAACGCGATGCCGCCCTTCGGGGCATAGGCCACATCGGCCGTCCTTCTCACTGATGGGAGAATGCCGGTGAAACCGATCGGGAAATTTCCATCGCCCTATGGGCTACTCATAGACATTTATCCCGGGCAGGATCGGCATGATCCCAACGGATATGTTTTCAACGCCGATGGCATGGCGATTCTTTTTGGGATTTATGATCCCGCGCAACGGAAGCGCTTCGCGGAAATCTGCACACGCGGGGGCGGGATCTCATCCGAGCACTTGAGGGATGTCGGAGGCCATATGATTCCGAAAATCCCTCTTCCTCGGCCCCATGAACCTGCCACGCCTGAATTGCCCGGCGGCATCGAAATCGGCATTCCAACCGATGCGTGGATCGATCGTCTCCTTGAAACAAAGACCTGGTTCGATCGTTCGAAATGGCTTGAGAAGACCATCGCCGACAATCTCAACGCCTCCAAGAACTGGAAAATCCCTCCGGAATTTGTCGCGTTTGGCTTGCAGACTATACTGACAGCCGCTCTTGAGCATCTGCCGGACAAAGAGATCGCTTGCTTGGAAGCAGCGGCATGGTTCGCCGTGAGTGCCCATGACGAATGGCGTGACGCCGGGTTGCACTGGCTTGAACCTTTTCAGGCAACCTGGCTTCGTGATTGGCTTTCAGCACGGCCACGCTACCGGCGTTTTGCTCGCCTGCGCCGCAAGCTTGATCCCGCCCTCCCTTCCTGGATCGCGGAGGTGGCTTCATGAAGACAGCGTCGTCTCCATCTCATCAAAGAGGAAGGCCCCTTCGACCACAGCCCTATGGTCCTGAAAATTACGCTTGGCGAGGTGCTCCATGACGGAGCACCTTTCCTCACCCCTTGGTGCCGAAAAATGCATTAATCTGCGCATGGTTGAATCCTTATCCGTCCAAAAATCCGGTACGGAAAAGCCGCTCATCACGGCCACCCCCTTCATTCCTATCGATCCGAGGCGGATACCGACGCGACAATGGCTTTATGGCTTCCATATGATCCGTGGCAATGCCTCAGCCACGATTGCTCCCGGCGGTATTGGCAAATCCTCGCTGTTGATTGCGGAAGCGCTCGCCATTGCGACGGGCCGCCCTCTTCTCGGCATCCAACCTGATGGACGTGCTAATGTCTGGATCTGGAACGGCGAGGATCCGCGCGATGAACTCGAACGCCGCGTCACCGGCGCTATGCTTCATCATTCCATTGATCCACGGGAGATCTCGGGGCGCCTCTTCCTTGATTCCGGCCGCGAACAGGAACTGATTATTGCGGAGACAAGCCGATCAGGCACTCAGGTTATCCGGCCTCTCGAAGAACGCATGGTGCAAGAGTTAATATCGAAGCAAATCGGTCTTTTCACCGTGGATCCCTTCGTCTCCTCCCATCGCGTCACCGAGAACGACAATAACGCCATCGACATTGTCGTGAAAACCTGGGCGAGGATCGCACAGCGCGCCAAATGTGCGGTGGAGCTTGTCCATCATGTCCGTAAAACCAATGGGACGGAAGTGACGGTGGAAGATGGGCGCGGCGCCAGCGCGCTTCTTGCTGCGGTGCGCTCCGCCCGCGTGCTGAAACAAATGACTACCGAGGAAGCCAAGGAGGCGGGCGTCGAAAACCGCAAGGCCTTTTTT
Organism: Beijerinckia indica subsp. indica ATCC 9039; assembly: GCF_000019845.1. NCBI lineage: Bacteria > Pseudomonadati > Pseudomonadota > Alphaproteobacteria > Hyphomicrobiales > Beijerinckiaceae > Beijerinckia > Beijerinckia indica. The sequence goes on from NC_010581.1 coordinate 3,038,114, forward strand.
AAGGTCGAGATCGGCAAGGCCAATCTCTCTTTGCCACCCGATAAAGCCAAATGGTTTATGCTCTCGAGCGTCAATCTCGGTAACGGGCCCCCTGACGCTTCGCAGATGCTGGGAGACAATGTTGGCGTGGTTGGTCGTTGGACATGGCCATCGGCACTCGACGGCCTCACTGTTTCGGACCTGCTTGCCGTTCAACGACGAATCCACGAAGGGCAATGGCGGGAAGATATTCGCTCGAGCGCCTGAGTCGGCAAAGCGGTCGCGGATGCTCTCAAGCTCAATCCAGAAAATAAACGAGAGCGCCAAAAGATCACCGCCATGCTCAAAATATGGATCATGAACGGAGCCCTAAAAATTGTGCATCATCAGGATGAGGGCAGGCGGGAAAGAAGGTTCATCGAGGTCGGCATCTGGGCCTATTGATCTGCTCAAGTTCCCTTCACCAGGATCGCGCTCCACTCCAGTGCTCCGTCCCCCTAAAGGGGACTGGAGCAACTGGAGCACGGGAGCAAACGCGGTTTTTCGCTCCAATGCCCTGGTCCGCTCCGCTCCACTTCTTCGAACTGGAGCAGCATGACCCCGGCCAAGTATGCCACAAGGCACGAAAGAGGTTCCCCTCCGCCTGCCCAAAGGATCATTTCAGAAATTGCTCATACGGCAACAAGCATGAAGTTCTCGCCGAACGGGCTTCTGGCTGATGGCCCCGCTTCACCGTTCTTCGGCCTGGCCTCCAGGGCGCAATATAGCCACGCCACTAACCCCTCTCTATCGCTTTTCCCGTAGTGGCTCCCACCTTCGCCGGGTATTAAGTGGCGGAAGCAATCGAGTCGCGGACGGATGCAAAAGCTCCCGCCCACGGCCGGAGAAGTTTTTCGCGAGTAGAGCCTTGGCGGTCAAGAAATCAGAAATCTACAGCTCCCTCTGGGCAAGCTGTGACGCGCTGCGCGGCGGCATGGATGCATCTTTATATAAGGATTATGTCCTCGTCCTCCTGTTCGTGAAATATGTCTCGGACAAATATGCCGGCGATCCCAATGGCCTCATCGAAGTGCCCAAGGGCGGCAGTTTCGCCGATATGGTCGCGCTCAAGGGCAATAAGGACATCGGCGAGCAGATCAACATGATCATCGCCAAGCTCGCAGAGGCCAATGACCTCAAGGGCGTGATCGACGTCGCCGATTTCAACGATCCCGACAAACTCGGCAGCGGCAAGGAGATGGTCGATCGGCTTTCGAGCCTTGTCGGAATCTTCAATCGGCCGGAACTTGATTTCCGCAAAAACCGCACTGAGGGCGACGATATTCTGGGCGACGCTTATGAATATCTCATGCGCCACTTTGCAACGGAATCGGGCAAGAGCAAAGGCCAGTTTTATACGCCGGCGGAAGTCTCGCGCATCATGGCGAAGGCCATCGGCATGGGCAGCGCGCGCAGCGCGGCACAAACCATTTACGATCCTACTTGCGGCTCCGGTTCGCTTCTCCTCAAAGCGCATGACGAGGCCCCTTTTGACCTGACCATTTATGGCCAGGAAAAGGATGTCGCCACGCGTGCGTTGGCCAAGATGAACATGGTGCTGCACGATTGTCCGACGGCCGAGATCTGGCGGGACAATACCCTCTCGGCACCGCATTTCGTCAACAATGACGGGACGCTCAAGACCTTCGATTTCGTGGTCGCCAATCCCCCCTTTTCCGACAAGGCCTGGGGAACGGGACTTGACCCTGCGGAGGATCGTTTCAAGCGGTTCGAGGATGGCGTACCGCCGGCCAAGAATGGCGATTTCGCTTATCTTCTGCATGTCGTCGCATCGCTGAAATCGACCGGCAAGGGCGCGATCATTATGCCGCATGGCGTTTTGTTTCGCGGAAATGCCGAAGCCGGGATTCGCGAAAAGATCATCCGCAAAGGCATTATCAAGGGCATTATCGGACTGCCCGCCAATCTGTTTTACGGCACTGGCATTCCGGCCTGCATTGTCGTACTCGACAAGGAGAACGCGCACGCGCGCACTGGCATCTTCATGATCGACGCCTCGAAGGGGTTCGTGAAAGACGGAAACAAGAACCGCCTGCGGGCGCAGGACATCCACAAGATCGTCGATACATTCACCAAGCAACTCATCATCGATCGCTATTCGCGGATGGTACCGCTGGCGGAGATCGAGAAGAACGATTTCAACCTCAACATTCCGCGCTATATCGATTCATCCGAACCCGACGACCTCCAGGATATCGAGGCCCATCTCAAAGGGGGCATTCCCTTGCGCGATATCGATGCGCTGGCAAACTACTGGGCCGTTCTGCCCTCCGTACGCGGCGAATTGTTTGGCGCGAGCGACCGACCAGGATATGCAAGCCCAAAGGTCGAGGCTGCAAGCGTCAAGTCCGCAATCCTCAACCACGCTGAATTCGCAGCTTTCTCGGCACGTGTCGATGGCGCGTTCGCGGGCTGGCGAGTCGCGCATTTGGAACGGCTCAAAAGCATCAAGGTTGGCGATCATCCCAAAACATTGATCGCGGAGATCGCCGAGGACTTGTTGATCCGTTTTTCGGACATTCCGCTGATCGACAAATATGACATCTATCAGCACCTCATGACCTATTGGTCTGAGATCATGCAGGACGATGTCTATATTTTGGCGCAAGAAGGCTGGGTGACCGGCCGGCAAATCCGGGAATTGGTGAAAAACGACGAAGGGAAATTCACCGAAACACCCGACATTACCCTCGGCCGCTCGAAGCTGAAGGCGGAACTGATCACTCCGGCGCTGATCGTGGCGCGGTTCTTCGCTAAGGAACAGGAGGCACTGGAATCCTTGGAGGCCAAGACTGAGGAGATCGCCCGCGCCATTGAGGAAATGGATGGTGAGCATGGCGGAGAGGATGGCCTGTTGTTTGAGGCCAAGACCGAAAAAGGAAAACTCACCGCGAAAAGCGTCAAGGACAGGCTGAAGGAAATCAAGGGATACAAGGCAGAGGACGAAGAGCGGGCGGTCTTGAACACCTGCCTCAAGCTCATTGAGCAAGAGAAGGAGGCCGCTGATGCGGCGAAGCAAGCCAGGATTGCGCTCGAAACGATGGTCGTCAAATATTACGCCAAGCTGACGGAAGCCGAAATCAAGCTCCTCTTGGTCGAGGATAAATGGCTCGCTGTGCTGCAAGTCAATGTAGCGAGTGAGCTTGATCGTATGAGCCAAGTTTTGACCGGACGGGTAAAGCTGCTAACCGAACGCTATGCCGTGCCGTTGCCGGAGCTGGAAACGGAGGTCGAAGCGCTCAGCACCAAGGTCAATGCGCATCTCAAGCGGATGGGGTTCGCAAGAAAATGAAGAATGGATACAAACAGACCGAAGTAGGCATGATTCCGGAGGATTGGAAAATCGCTTCCGTTTCCTCCTTTGGTAAGGTTGTAACAGGTGGAACTCCACCTACAACGAATAGATCTTTTTGGAACGGCTTCTATCCATGGGTTACACCGACGGATATTTCTTCTGATAGGGATATCTATCTGACAGAGCGATGCATAACTGACGCGGGAATGAAGGTGTCTGGCTCTCTTCCCGCTAACAGCGTTTTGGTAACATGTATTGCTAGCATTGGGAAAAATGCAGTTCTTAAGACGTTCGGCTCGTGCAACCAGCAAATCAATGCCATTATCCCCAATGGAAGGCACGATAGCATTTTTATCTATTATTTAATTGAGTTCAACAAAAATAGACTTCTTTCTAAAGCTGGAATTACTGCAACCTCCATTATTTCAAAAAGTCTTTTTGAGAGTATTGTTTTTGCCGTACCACCAACGCTCGAAGAACAACGCGCGATTGCCGCCGCGTTGGGCGATGCGGATGCGCTGATTGCCTCGCTGGAAGCTCTGATCGCCAAGAAGCGCGACATCAAGCAAGCCGCCATGCAGCAACTCCTCACTGGCAAAACCCGACTGCCGGGGTTTTCTGGCAAGTGGGTTGAACACGATTTTAATGAGATCTTCAACTTCCTCCGAAATGGTAGCAATTCCCGTAGCGATCTCTCAGAGAACGGCGACGTGGGATATATTCATTATGGAGATATTCATTCATCACCATCAGCTTTTATGGATTTTTCAAAGGGCACGTTTATACGCATATCGAACCATAAAGTCAGTAACTTACCACGCGTCCATGATGGCGATCTTATAATCGCAGATGCATCGGAAGATTACAATGGCATAGGCAAGAGTGTTGAAGTCAGGGGGATCAGCGACACAGAAGTAGTAGCTGGTCTTCATACACTTCTGTTGCGCGGCAAGCGAGAATTGCTTTCTGACGGCTTCAAAGGCTATTTGCAGTTCGTCCCAGCTTTGAAATCAGCCCTAATCAGAATTGCAAATGGAATCTCTGTTTATGGTATTTCGAAAACGAACGTGAAAGCTATTTCGGTCTTGTTACCACCCATTGACGAGCAGTCTGCAATCGCTTCCGTCCTTTCCGATATGGACGCCGAAATCACCGCGCTTGAAACCAAGCGCGACAAAGCCCATGCCGTAAAACAAGGCATGATGCAGGAGCTTCTAACCGGAAGGATCAGGCTGATATGAGCCAAAAGCCCCATTCTTCCATTGGCCAGACCGAGAAAAAAACCCAGGCGCGCGTCGTCGCTCTTTTCCGCGACCAGCTCGGCTATGATTATCTTGGCAACTGGATCGATCGCGAAAACAACCGCAATATCGAGGAAGCCTATCTCCGGCCCTTTCTCAAAACGCGCGGATATGACGAGGCGCTGATCAGCCGCGCCCTTTATGAACTCAATAAAGCCGCGACCGATCAATCCCGCAGCCTCTACGATGTCAATCGTTCCGTCTATGATCTCTTGCGCTATGGCGTGAAGGTAAAGGCCGATGTGGGCGAGACGACGCAAACCGTCTGGCTGATCGATTGGAAGAATTTTGCCGCCAACCATTTCGCTATCGCCGAGGAAGTGGCAGTCAAGCCCGCGAGCGCTTCCGACAAAAGCACAGCGAAAGCCTGGGGGAAACGCCCCGATGTGGTGATTTATGTCAACGGCATCGCGCTCGCCGTGCTGGAACTCAAGCGCTCGACGGTTGCGATCTCACAAGGCATTCGCCAGAATCTCGACAACCAGAAGAAGGTTTTTATCCAACACTTCTTCACCACCATGCAGCTGATCATGGCGGGCAGTGACAGCGAGGGTCTGCGTTATGGCGTGATCGAAACGCCCGAGAAATATTATCTCGCTTGGAAGGAAGAAAGCCCGGTCCAAAATCCTCTCGATCGCGCGCTGCTTCAACTCTGTGAAAAATCGCGTTTCCTGGAACTGATTCACGATTTCATTGTCTTCGACGCCGGCACGAAAAAGACCTGCCGTCAGAACCAATATTTTGGCGTGCATGCGGCGCAAGACCATGTTCGCCGCCGTGAAGGTGGGATCATCTGGCACACGCAAGGCTCAGGCAAAAGCCTGACCATGGTCTGGCTCGCGAAATGGATACGCGAGCATGTGAAGGATGCGCGCGTACTCATCATCACCGACCGGACCGAACTCGACGAGCAGATCGAGAAAGTGTTCAAGGGCATCAATGAGGAGATCGTCCGTGCCAAAAGTGGCGCCGATCTCGTCGCCAAACTAAACGACACGAATCCCTGGCTTCTATGCTCGCTGATCCACAAATTCCGTGGCAGGGAAGATGAAGAGGGTGATGTCCCCGGCTATATCGAGGAAGTCCGCGAGGCGCTGCCGAAGGATTTCCGCGCCAAGGGCGATATTTTTGTCTTCGTGGACGAATGCCATCGCACGCAAAGCGGCGCCTTGCACGACGCTATGAAGGCTATTCTACCGAGCGCCATGTTCATAGGTTTCACCGGCACGCCACTTTTGAAGGCGGATAAGAAAACCAGTCTCGAAATCTTTGGCCCCTATATCCATACCTATAAATTCGATGAAGCGGTGAGCGATGGCGTCGTGCTCGATCTGCGTTATGAGGCGCGCGACATCGACCAGAACATCACCTCGCCCACCAAGATCGACCAATGGTTCGCGGCCAAGACCAAGGGATTGACCGATCTCGCCAGGGCGCAGTTGAAACAGCGCTGGGGCACTTTGAAGAAAGTGCTCTCGAGTCAATCGCGTTTGGAAAAAATTGTTGAAGACATCCTTCTCGATTTTGCGCTCAAGGATCGGCTGGCGGGCGGACGCGGCAACGCGATGCTCGTTTCATCCAGCATTTATCAAGCGTGTAAATTCTATGAATTGTTTGACAAGACCGAGCTCTCCAGTAAATGCGCGATCATTACCTCCTATAAGCCGTCACCCAATGATCTGAAAGGAGAGGACAGCGGCGAAGGTCTGACGGAGCGGTTGCGGCAATATGAAATCTACAACAAAATGCTTGAGGGCCGAGACCCGGAGACCTTCGAGAAGGAGGTGAAGAAAAAATTCATCGATGAACCAGGACAGATGAAGCTTCTAATCGTGGTGGACAAGCTTCTGACCGGCTTCGATGCACCTTCAGCGACCTATCTCTATATCGACAAGCACATGCAGGATCATGGCCTGTTCCAGGCCATTTGCCGCGTGAACCGTCTTGATGGGGATGATAAGGAATATGGCTACATCATAGACTACAAGGATCTTTTCAAAAGCCTCGAAAGCTCGATCAAGGATTATACTGCCGAGGCTTTTGAAGGCTATGATAAAGCGGATGTCGCCGGCCTTTTATCCGACCGGCTTGAAAAGGCGCGCGAAAGGCTGGATGAAGCCCTCGAAGCGGTGCGCGCACTCTGTGAACCTGTTGAAGCGCCTCGTGACACAGCGGCTTTCCTTCAATTCTTCTGCGCGAAAGACACAGCCGATAAAACCGCACTGAAGGAAAACGAACCGAAACGGCTCACCCTCTACAAGCTGGTCGCCTCTCTGCTGCGCGCCTATGCCGATATCGCGAACGAAATGCCAGAAGCGGGCTATAGCGATGCTGAAATCGCGGCGATCAAGGCCGAAGTCGATCATTTCACGCACGTCCGCGATGAAGTAAAGCTCGCAAGCGGCGATTATATCGATCTCAAAATGTATGAGCCGGCGATGCGGCACCTGATCGACACCTATATCCGGGCAGACGAAAGCAGGCTGATTTCCGCCTTCGACGATATGTCGTTGGTGCAGATGATCGTCGAGCGCGGAGCGGATGCGGTGGATGCCTTGCCGAAGGGCATTCGCGAAAACAAGGAAGCCGTCGCCGAAACAATTGAAAACAATGTGCGTAAGCTTATCATCGAAGAAACGCCGATCAATCCGAAATATTATGAAACTATGTCGGATCTTCTGGATGCGCTGATCGTTCAGCGCAAACAGCAGGCGATTGCCTATGAGCAATATCTCGCGGAAATCGTCGCGCTCACGAAGAAAGCGAAGAATTCAGCCACTGGAGCGACCTATCCCACAACGATGAACACCGCCGCGAAACGCGCCCTCTATGATAATCTCGGCAAGGATGAAGCCTTGGCGATAGCGATTGATGCAGACATCCGTAAGAAAAAGCAAGATGATTGGCGTGGGCATAGGGGTAAGGAGCAAATGGTGCGCAACATTATCCGAACACATCTCACCGATCCGGCGCTTGTCGATCAGATCTTCGATCTGGTGAGAAGCCAACATGAATATTGAAGCGCATCAGATCAATGTCGGCGGTCTTCGTGTCGATATTGTTCGAAAGCCAATCAAAAACCTTCATTTGGGCGTCTATCCGCCGCATGGCCGCATACGCGTCGCGGCGCCCCTGGCCGTGAGCGATGAGGCGGTGCGCCTGGCGGTCGTCACAAGGATGGGCTGGATCAAACGCCAAAGAGCGAAATTCGAGGACCAGTCACGGCAATCCGTGCGCGTCTATATTTCAGGTGAAAGCCACTATTTTCTCGGGCAGCGCTACCGTCTGAACCTGATCGAAGGTGCGCGGGCCGGGCAAGTTCACGTCCGCAATAGCCGAAGCCTCGAACTTCATGTCCGGCCGGGCAGCGATCAATCGATCCGGGAACGGGTGTTTCTAGGCTGGTATAGGCAAGAGCTTCGAAGCCGTGCCGCGCCCATCATTGAGAAATATGCCGCCGTTCTGGAAATCCCCACGCCCGCCTGGGGCATCAAACGCATGAAGACAAAATGGGGAACCTGCAATATCGAAGCGCGGCGCATCTGGCTCAATCTGGAACTGATCAAGAAGCCGCCGCATTGCCTTGAATACGTCATTGTCCATGAGCTCGCGCATTTCTTCGAGCGGAACCATTCAAACCACTTCATAGCTTTGATGGATCGGCTGCTCCCGCAATGGCGAATACTGCGGGATGAATTGAACGCAGCACCTTTAGCTCATGAGACGTGGGACGAAGTCTAAAAACGACCCCGGCATACTCGCGCCGCCTGAAGAGTTTCAGACCTCGATCTCTGCCGCGATCTGGGTCTCGACTGGAGTATAGATATCAACGTCGCATCCCGGCGCCCTGATCGTGACGATCAAGGCGTACCGAGCTTTACTATCGGAACGCTCCAGATAGGGCTTTTCCTTCCACCAACCACCGACCGGAAACACGCCGATAGCATCGCGTTCCGCAAGATCAGCCGCTGCCCCATACCAAATATCGGAATGGATCGAGCCTCGATCGCGGAAAGTACCCAGCAACCACTCCTCGGTGTCGTGCGCTGGGGTGCTTCCCTCTTCTTCATCACGAGCGGCCTGATTGATCCGCGCTCTGAATTCATCTACCGTTTCAGTAGCGGTTTTTACACGAAAACGCAGACCGTGCGAACTATAGCGATGCCGACGAGTCCAGCCACGCTCCCCCGGATTTGGCTCGATAAAATAGGATAATGTCACTCGTAATTCGACCTGTGCAGCGCCGAGAGCCGTAAGTTGCTCTCGCGGCCACTTCAGGCGATGCAATTTCATATCTCGAGTCTTCGTCGTTGACCCATCGCGATGAAAAGGCTGCAAGTGATCTTCGACCATCAAAGTGAGATCATTGCGTGTTGACATCAAGGCGCGATCAAAGTCGGGAACACCGTAACCATATCGGCGTATAAGCGCCTGAATCCGATTCTTCGATCCATGGCATGCATCGATGTGCGCTCTCATCTCAGGCGTCCATTCAGCCGAATGGACGATCAACGCTCTTACTGTCTCAGGCCAAAATTGAGGACGCGCGGCAAGGATCGAACCAGCCATGCGGGCCGCCAAGGCCGTCGCGGCGCTCGTATCACCAAGCGTCGTGAAATGACGATGATCTGGCCGAAGATAAGTGGTGAGGAGTTGAAGATCGTCGATTGCCTCTCCTGGAAAAGTCCCATCGTGCGCGAGGTTGCCACCCTCAAAAACGACTTCCGGCTTCACGGGCCATTGCCGATCCCAAGTCACCGAAGTGCGGCTGCGGGGTGACAATTCGCCGGCTGGCGCGATGGGCGCGTATCCGGCAAACATCGGATCAATGATATCGACTTTTTCTGTGAAAGCTCCGACAGAAAGGGCGTTCCACGCTTGTGCCGGATCATCGATCGGCTCGACATCATTTCGGATAAGATGATCGGCCGGCATCAAATCCATGCTGATGTTTCCCGCCGAAAGAATGATGAGCCGCTGACTGGCCTCTTCAAAACAGAGTTGATCGATGGAGGCGGACCAGGATGAGGGACGACCACGGGAGGGGCTTGTGCTTGTCACAGCCATCGCCACGACACGGCGTCGTTGAGGCGCTTGGACTTCAGCGCGCGCGATCGCCTCTTCTGTGATTGCACCATAGAGGTCGGGATCGTTTGCTGGTCCTGTTGCCGGTGGGAGAATACGGACGCTTTCCAATCTATAAGCCGGAGCGAGCGTTGCGCTACCAATTAGCATCGGGACAAGGTCACCATAGCCAGCAACTCCTGCCATCCGGGTGCCATGCCCTTGCCATGTCGCTGTATCGTCTTTACCCCACGCTGGGTTGATCGTGTGACAATCAACATCGGCCAAAATTGGCTCGATCAAAGGGTGTGAGCGATGAACGCCGCTATCGAGAAGACAGACAGCTATGTTTGAATCGTGAGGCGGAGCCAGGCGTTCCAGAATATCGTCGCTCCATGCCCGCTGCTCCGCGCCACCCAGCCCCATAAAGAAGGATGGCGTGTCCTTCGCCCTGCGAAGCTCGGCAACAACATCGCTATGTGCGACCAGCCGATCGAGCGCCTGGACATTGAAAAGAGCGAGCATCACCTCCCGCTCAGGAAAGTGAACGGCATGGGGCTTAACCTGGGCGTTCAATGCCTGAGCCAAGCGCTCAAAAATTTCACGCCGGCCTTCGCGGAGCCATATCTCCCACCAGACACGTTCGGCCGGATTCGAAGGAAATAGGTTTTCGTCGTCCGTAAAAAGCGACCGTGCAGTCGCCAAGCGCACAGTCTCCATACGAGTGACAAGCGCTTCGTTTGTTGGACGGCCACTTCGGCTTTCCTTGGTACGGTAAGCTTCCACTTTCTTCAGGTAATAGTCTTCTGCACTCGTCGGTACGAAGACTGTGGCGAGCAGCGGTTGCTCAGGGGTCACCGAATCGCGGACAGTGACGAGTTCTATTTTCTTGGTTCGATTCGCAAGTTGATCGATTCCGGCGCGTTCTGAGCCGGGAAGTTCGATTTCCAAATAGAAGCCAGGGGTGCCAGCAGCAATTGCTGCGTCTTGATCGGCCAATTGCTGCCGAGCCGCCGCCAAGGCCGTCGTGATCGCCTCTTCCAGAGCCGCCGCATGGGCGGCCCGATCACGATTTGGCAAGTCGGGACTGTTTATCGCTTGGCTAGGCCGTCGATATGGTTCTCTCTTTCCGTTCGCTCCAAGGAAAAGATGCGGCCGGTCGCGCGGAAAATCGTCAGGCATCAAATCTCGCTCGCGTCAGCTCGCTAATGTCGCTCTTCGGCGTTCCGCAATTGCCTCGCTGAGGGCCTTCGACGTAATCCGTTTAGCGTTGCTCAAAATGATGGATTTCGCGGCATCCTCTGCCGCACGCACAACTTCGGCTTGCGGTAAGCCTGTCGCCTGCTCCGCTGCCTCCCCCCAATTCAGCCCACGAGTATCGAAACGACCGAGACGCGCACGAAGCAACCGCTCGATCAGCGCGGCATCGGGAAGAGTGTATTCGAGAACGTCGTCGAAACGTCGAAACAGGGCTTGGTCTAGCAATTCAGGATGATTTGTCGCTGCGACAACAAGGCCATGACTTTCATCTTGCTCTAAAAACTGGAGAAATGAGTTCAACACACGACGGATTTCACCGACATCTTGACGTTCGCTTCGACGGGCACCAATCGCGTCAAACTCATCAAAAAAATAGACGCCACGAGTAGCTGCCATCCCGTCGAACACGAGGCGTAATTTTGCTGCCGTCTCTCCCATAAATTTGGTGATCAGACCATCAAGCACCACGCTGAAGAGAGGGAGTTTGAGCTCCCCTGCTAACGCTGCTGCGGTCATGGTCTTACCAGAGCCTGGAGGTCCTACCAGCAGTAGTTTTCGTCGGGGCTTTAGGCCGTAGTCACGGAGATGATCTTGTTGGCGCTGCTCGAGGAGCACACGCTCCAGCCTAGTCTGAAGGTCTGGTGGCAGGATCATGTCTCCAAGGCGGGTATCGGGATATTGTGCGCTTAAGAGGCTGGCGAGTTCACCCTTTGGCTGCGCGAGTGGAATTGGGCCACCAGGACGAATAATGGAAGCTGGCTTCACCTTTGCTGCATCGACCAGATCACGCAGCTCCTGGGCTAATTTGCCATGACCTTGGCGGGCCTCGTGCGCGGCAAGCTGCATCGCAGTGGAGAGGAAACGATCCTCATCCCCAGCAATATGGCTTTTAAGCAGCGTCACGATGTGGCGTGCGGTCGTCATCCTCTTTCCTGCGCAGAACGGAATTTACTGATGGCCGGCTCCCTTATGATCAACATCAACTTTAGATATTGGGCTTGGATCGCACAACAATGTCTTTCGTCTTTTCAAGACGGTGCGAAGAGCCGAAAGCCGATATGATGTGCTTTTCCGCGATGGAAAGCTCGCTCGTCGCAAGGTTTGAGAAGCATGGCTTCCACAATTCGGTTCAGAGTTTTCCATTCCGGCTAATTTGGAGTTGATGATTGAATAGGATGCGTTTCGATCGCTTGAAGAGTCCGACTAGGAATCGCTGGCGGCGACGAGGAAAGCGCGGCCGCCTTTGGCTGCGGGCATGATGAAGCCTGAGATGGATAATGTTTTCTGGTAGAGATGCCAGTTGCTGCGAAGCGCTTGTCGTCCTCGATGTCGCGGCAAACACGCAGCCACATGCGCCGAAGTGGTTTCGCCGAAAGTTTCTGACCTCGCGCTCCCACGATGCCTGCTTCCGTCAGGATCTCGGCAACCACTCTCCAGGCCGGTTGATTTTTGTTAAAGGCCGCGTTGAGAGGCTCATGATGCTTGCGCAGCCAACGATAAGTATCAGAGCAGCGACCAAAGCTCTGCTCTTTGAGACGGGATAGAAAAATGGTGATTGAATCTTCGCTCATGGAAGGATCGTGACACGGGTTCACGATAAAAAGGACACCTAAACAAATCACATTCCCGTGAAAATCTGATCTGCGCCGGAACCATCATAGGACCATGTCAGGGCGATCTTGGAACCATGTTGAGGATGTGTCAGTGACGTCTCACATCCATGTGGGAACCATGTCGAGGACGTCTCGGAACCATCAAAAAGCATAAATTTGGGGTACACACCAATGCACCCCTGGTGCGGGTTCCGGACAGGCGGGAGAAGAGAAATGCTTTTACAAGCAGACAATGGAATGCCACAAATTTAGGCAAATAGAGAAAGAGGACGCAGCGATCGTCACTGCTGCACAATAGTTTTGGTGATTCGACCGCTGTTTGGCACGCATCTGATAAGGCTGTCCCAAGCCCCCGCCCTGCACCATGCAAGATCGGCTGGCGGACGCCAGCTCCCGCTGCTCAGCTTTGCCGCTTGGGACACCATGATCCGGAAGGTCGAGACGTCGAGGGCCACGCCATTGTTCATCCATTTTCATCTGTTTGCCGACAGAAAGTCCGGTCTTCCTAAATGGCCGAGCCACAATTGCGAGCCATCGCAATCTCAGCAGTGTACTGTGATGCTCTGATTCAAGCAGGATCGTCAGAACTTGTTTCATGTCGCAAACCATGTCACGTCGAGGCGCCGCGACAAATTGAAAGCCATTTAAAATCAATGATCCTATGCCGAACAATTCGCAACACGAAAAAGCCGCCCGGAGGCGGCTAAATCGGAAAATTATTGAATAATTTCAATGGTAGCGGAGGAGGGACTCGAACCCCCGACACAAGGATTATGATTCCTCTGCTCTAGCCGGCTGAGCTACTCCGCCCCGCTGCTCAAGGCGCGTGGAGATATAGGGCGCGGCTTTCCCCAGTGTCAAGACCGCCTGTTCCCCTTACCGCGACAAGTTTGTTCCCGTGGCTTGCTTGCGGCATCTCGTCTCCTTGAGAACTGAAAAACCATTTCTTGCGGTCTCGCTCTTTGTTTTTCATGATGGAGCTATAAATTTCAGGGTGATGATCGATATCCCGTGCCTGACCTGAGAGCACCGACGGCGATGCTCTCAGGTCAGGCTCCTCCCGAAACTTTCTCGAGGAAAGCCGCCATGAATCTTGCCACGACAGAATCTTCCCCACCTCTCAGCCTCGCCATCAAAGGCATGCATTGCGCCTCTTGTGTCGGGCGGGTCGAAAAGGCCATTTTGCTCGTGCCGGGCGTCAAAACCGCTTCCGTCAATCTGGCCACCGAACGGGCCGAGATCCGCTTCGACGCCACGCCCAATCTGGCCCCCGTCGTCGAGGCCATCAAAACCGCGGGCTATGAGCCGGTGATGGAAACGGCCGAATTCACTGTGGACAAGCTCAACTGCGCCTCCTGCGTGAATCGGGCAGAAAAAGCCTTCATGAGCGTGCCCGGCGTCCTGGAAGCCCATGTCAACCTCGCGACCAAGACAGCAGTCGCGACTTTTGCCACCGGCACGACGGATGTCGCCGAGCTCGAGGAAGCCGTCACCAAGGCCGGCTATCCGACACATGAGCGGCGCGACGAAGGTGAATCGGAAAACCTTTCAGGCTCCGAGAACGGCGCGCAGCATCACAAGCACGAAGACCCCTCGGAAACGCAGGTTCTGTTCCGCGATTTCACGATTGCCGGGGTTTTGACTCTGCCAGTCTTTATTCTGGAAATGGGCTCGCATTTGAGCCACGCCTTCGCGCATGGGATCATGGACACAATTGGCCTCTTCCCAAGCCATGTTCTGTCCTTCGCTCTCACCAGCCTGGTCCTTGCCTGGCCTGGACGGCGTTTCTTCGTCCAGGGCGTGCCAAGCCTGTTGCACGGCGCTCCGGATATGAACAGTCTAGTGGTGCTCGGCACCAGCGCGGCATTCTTTTATTCGACCCTTGTCACCTTTTTGCCGAATCTGTTTCCGGAGGCATCCCGGCAGGTCTATTTTGAATCCGCCGCCATCATCGTGACCTTGATCCTGCTCGGCCGAGCGCTCGAGGCCCAGGCACGTGGCAAGACGGGGGCGGCGATTCAGCATCTTCTCGGTCTCAAGGCCCATCAGGCACGGGTCCTGCGCCATGGCGAGCCCGTTGATGTCGAGATCGGCCGCATTAAGACCGGCGACATTGTCGTGGTTCGCCCTGGTGAGAAAATTCCTCTCGACGGGACGGTGATCGAAGGTACATCCTTCGTCAACGAAGCCATGCTGACAGGCGAGGCCGCTCCGGTCCTGAAAGCCAGCGACGCCGAAGTCGTCGGCGGCACAGTCAATCTGGACGGCGGTTTCCAGTTCCGCGTCACCCGCACCGGCAAGGATACTGTGCTCGCCCAGATCATCCGCATGGTGGAGCAGGCGCAAGGCGCGAAATTGCCGATTCAGGCATTGGCCGACAGGATCACCGCATGGTTCGTACCCGCTGTCCTCGGTTTGGCTGTACTCACCTTCCTGTTTTGGTTCTGGCTTGGGCCGCAACCGGCTCTAAGCTTTGCTTTGATCCAGACCGTCAGCGTTCTCATTATCGCCTGCCCCTGCGCCATGGGGCTTGCCACACCGGTCTCGGTCATGGTCGGCACTGGGCGCGCTGCAGAACTCGGCATTCTATTTCGCAAGGGCGCCGCGCTTCAGAGCCTCGCGGAAGTCGATACATTCGCTTTTGACAAGACCGGTACCTTGACCAAAGGTCAGCCTGTTCTGACAGATTTCGTGGTCCTCCCATCCTTCTCGCGCGATACAATATTGAGTCTCATCGCCAGCGTGGAAACTCGTTCGGAGCATCCGATCGGCAAGGCCATTGTGCAAGCCGCGAAACAGGACGGCCTGGCGACGAAACCCGTCGAACATTTCTCCGCCGAGGCTGGCTTCGGTATCGAGGCCAAAATCGAGGGCCAGCGCGTGACGATCGGCTCCGATCGCCTGATGGCGAAACAAGGGATCGATGTCAGCCCCTTAGCCAAGGAGGCGGCTGCTCTTGCCAATGAGGCCAAATCCCCCCTCTATGGTGCCATCGATGGCAAGCTTGCCATCCTTCTCGCCGTGGCTGACCCTATCGCGCCCGCTGCGGCCGAAGCCATTGCCGCTTTACACAAGGAGCAGCGCCAAACGGTCATGGTGACGGGCGACCGCCGCGAAACCGCCGAAGCCATTGCCAAAAGCGTGAAAATCGATCGTGCCATTGCCGAGACTCTGCCGCAGGGCAAGCGTGACGTTGTGGAAGAGCTCAAACGCGGGGGGCATAAAGTCGCCTTTATCGGCGATGGCATCAATGACGCGCCAGCACTCGCCGCGGCTGATGTCGGCCTTGCCATAGGCTCCGGGACCGACGTTGCTATCGAATCCGCCGATGTCGTATTGATCCGACGTCAACTTACGACGGTTGCCGATGCCTTGGCGATCAGCCAGGCGACCATGCGCAACATCAAACAGAATCTGTTCTGGGCTTTTGCCTATAATGTAGTTCTGATCCCGGTCGCAGCAGGTGTATTTTACCCGCTTTTTGGGCTCCTGCTCTCGCCCATGCTGGCCGCTGGAGCCATGGCTTTTTCCTCGGTTTTCGTCGTGACCAATGCCTTGCGGCTACGCCAGTTTATTCCTGCCGCGCAAACAGCCACACCCGCGGAAGGCGCCTCGCACACCGGCGTTGCCCCGCTCACAGCGCAGGCCAAGGGTCTATGATGGCTGTCGTCTACAGCCCCTTCAAAAATCCGGCAAAGCGCATCAAACCCTCCGGCCAGGGGCCATGCCCGCTTTCAATATTGATGTGACCGGATTGACCAGCATCGGCGAGCGTGGCGCCAAGTTTCATCGCCAGGGCTTCGCTGTCCTCGAACGTGGCATAGGAATCATTGCGGCTGGCGATCACCAGCGAAGGAAAGGGCAAGGGCGTCTCGATCTCATGCGCGAAAGCGGAATCGATCGCGGCAATATCCCTGATTGCGGCGGCTGAAGGCGGCGCAACGAGAAACGCGCCCTTGACCTTGCTCGCGTCGATCAAGGGTGCGGCATGGACGACGGCAAGCACCCCAAGACTATGGGCGATGAAAATGACTGGCAGTTCGGCCCGCGCGACATCAGCGGCGATGCGCGCCGTCCAAGCTTCGCGCGAGGGATTGAGCCAATCATCCTGAAGCACACGGCGGGCCGTCGGCAGTTTTTCGTTCCAACGGCTCTGCCAGTGATCATCTCCCGAGCCCCCGAGACCGGGGACAATAAGGATTTCCGCTTCGGATGTACGCATACGGGTCACTCACGCAGGCACGGAACAGGAACGCAAGGCATCGGCGAGTTCGCCAAGGAAGGTCTCATAGAGAGCCGCCTCCCGAGGCAACAACAAGGCCGCACGTTCCGTAAAATCCGGATCCTTGGATCTCATGGAAGCCTCGACATCGGCGAGATGACGGCCCTCCTCAAGCAGCAAGCCCTCGAGCTTCGCAACAATTTCCTGTTGCGGCAGCAAAGCCTTGTAGGTGTTATAAACGTCCAGGGCACGCTTTTCGATGAGCCAGGTCACATAGAGATAAGTGAGCCGGCCACGTTCAGCCTCGGGAGCGCTGGCGAATTGCGCTTCGCAAGTCCTGTCAAGCGTCTGAATATAGGCTTCCGCAGCTTCCGAACAGAGCATGGTTTCCGGCTCGTAGGAATCGAAAGCCGGTCCCGCAAGCTTGATCGCGAGTTTCTTGAGTCCCAAGGCATGACGGCCTTCCTCCATCGCATGGGCGAGGATCTGCGCCGTCATATGTTCCGCCTGCTGGCTTTTCACGATTTTGCGAAAACCGATATATTCCATGAAAGAAAATGTATTGAGCCAGCGGGCATGCAAGTGAGGATCGGCGACGACTGTCGCGATCAGAGCATCAAGCTGAACCTGTTCCGACATCAGACTCTCGTTCATGGAAACCTCATTGACCGATGATTGTGTACCGATGATTGTGCAGCCGCAGTGGCGGCGTCAGGATTCACCAAAGACACGATCGAAGATGACATCGACATTCTTGAAGTGATAGCCGAGATCGAACAATTCCTCGAGTTCGGCCGGGCTCAACACTTTTGCTATATCCGCATCCGCCTTCAGGAGCGGCAGAAACTCACCCTCCCCTCGCCAGACAGGCATGGCATTGCGCTGGACATAAGCATAGGCATCCTCCCGGCTGATGCCCTTCTGGGTCAAGGCGAGCAGAACCCGCTGTGAATGGACAAGGCCACCCAACCGGTCGAGATTCTTTTGCATATTAGCGGGATAGATCAACAATTTATCAATAAGACCAGTCAGCCGCACCAAGGCAAAATCCAGGGTGATCGTGGCATCGGGGCCGATCATGCGTTCGACCGAAGAATGCGAAATATCCCGCTCATGCCAGAGCGCGACATTCTCCATGGCCGGGACCGCCATGCCGCGCACAAGCCGGGCAAGGCCCGTGACATTCTCGCTCAAGACAGGATTACGCTTATGCGGCATGGCCGAGGAGCCCTTCTGGCCTTCCGAGAAATATTCCTCGGCCTCGAGCACTTCGGTGCGCTGTAAATGCCGGACCTCGACCGCAAGTCTTTCCATGGACGAAGCGATGACACCCAGTGTCGCGAAAAACATCGCATGGCGATCGCGCGGAATCACCTGCGTCGAAACAGGCTCGACCGCGAGGCCGAGCTTTTGAGCGACATAGGTTTCCACACGCGGATCAATATTGGCGAATGTGCCGACGGCGCCGGAGATGGCACAGGTCGCAATCTCCTTGCGCGCATAAACGAGACGTTCCCGCGCCCGAGAAAATTCGGCATAGGCCTGAGCGAGCTTGAGACCAAAGGTCACCGGTTCGGCATGAATTCCATGCGAGCGGCCGATCGTCGGCGTCATTTTGTGCTCGAAGGCACGCCGCTTCAACGCGGCCAGCAAACCATCAAGATCAGCAAGAAGAAGATCCGACGCACGGGAGAGCTGCACCGCCAGACACGTATCGAGCACATCCGAGGATGTCATGCCCTGATGCACGAAACGCGCGTCGGCGCCGATGAATTCGGCAAGATGCGTCAAAAAGGCGATGACATCGTGCTTGGTGATTTTTTCAATTTCATCGATCCGTTCGACATCGAATTCGACATCTTTCGCCTTCTCCCAGATCGCCTTGGCGGATTCCTTGGGGATGATCCCGATCTCGGCCATGGCCTCACAAGCATAGGCTTCGATCTCGAACCAAATGCGGAAACGCGTACGCGGCTCCCAGATGGCTACCATTTCGGGACGGGCATAACGCGGAATCATCGTAAGCTCATTTAACGGTGGCCGGAAACAGGCCGACGGGGGAAGGGAAAACTCTAGCCTGGTGATGGAATGCATTTTCCTGACACGAAGGGCATTCGCTTCGCTGGAAATGCTCGAGAGCATCTCTTTAAATCGGAATCAGGCGGCCTGCTCCAGCTTTCTCTAAACTAGGGCGTCATTCGATGAATTAAGCTAGGCTGCCGCGCCTGTCCAGAGTGTCAAATCTGTCGCGCCAACTGGGCAAGGCACCCGGAAAAGGCAAGGCTGTCGCTTCATAAATGGCGCGAGCAATGGCGCGGGCCAGGCAATCAGCGGCGAGCGCACCTATTTCCGTCAATTCTCGCGGACTGGGAGACTGGCGCGCGGTACTAGTTGCAGCGGCGAACACTAAATCACCGTCCATGGCCGCATGGGCTGGGCGTAGAGCCCGCGCCATGCCGTCATGCGCCATGACGGCCACATGTTTCGCCTCGGCCTTGGTCAGATCGGCATCCGTCGCAACAATGGCAATCGTGGTGTTCTGTCCGATGGAAGCGGCCGCACCATCGCCTTTGAGGCGGATCGCCAAAGCTTCGGGCGGCAAGGAAGACGGAAAGCCCAGCCCGCCAAACTCCCTCCCCTGCTCGTAAGGCGCCGCCCAGAAATGCGGCCCACCGCCAATCGTCGCGGTTCCCAACGCATTAACCGCCACGAGAGCCCCGACATGAAAACCAGCGGATGTCAGAACACTTGCCGAGCCGAGTCCTCCTTTGAGATCGGCGGTCGTCGCCCCATAACCCGCGCCCACACTGCCAAGACCAAAGTCGGCTGCGGCACGCTCACAGCAAAGCCGTCCTAAATACCAATAGAATGGCTCCTCACCCCAATCCTTATCCCCACCATTCAAGAGATCGAAAAGAATCGCTCCTGGGACAATCGGCACCAGAACATTGCCGACCGCATAGCCACGCCCACGGGAACGGAGCCATGCCTGCACGCCCCCCATCGCATCAAGACCGAAGGCTGAACCGCCCGAAAGGACCAAGGCATCGACCCTCTGAACAGTCCGTTCCGGTTCAAGAAGAGCGGTATCACGCACGCCTGGCGCCCCACCATGGACCGCGAGGGAAGCACGCGCGGGCGCTTCGAAAATGACAGCGGAGACACCGGACGCACGTTGCTCATCATGACAATGGCCAACCAAGAGCCCCGGTACATCGGTGATGAGATTACGCATACGCAAACGCCCTTTGGAAGCTCTTCCGAAATGGAAACCCCTGCCGTACACGATGTACGCTTATTTCCAGTAGGAAATGGAGCAGAACCAATTCATATCATGTATTGACCCGCTCCTCAAATCGGAACAAGAGAAACTCTTGGTGAGCATGTCTGTGCAAAATCAATGACAGAAGTTCCTGGCATTCATTGTCCAGGCTCCAAAACCCGTTGCAACCATATTCGTGATCACGCTACACACATAGCGTTTCTGAGCCGCATTATTATCTGGTCCTGCATGATACCGCGCAGCGGCTAATGTCCAGCTTCCTTCCCTAGCTTTAAGATCGCGCAAGAAACGCGCAGCATAATCGACATTTTGATGGGGATCGAACATCGCCTCCACACTCGAAAAATTGCGTCCGTGGAAATAATAATTAATCTGCATGCAACCGATATCAATCAATTTCGCGCCTGTCCTTCGGGCTGTCGAAAAACGCGTGAGCGCTTCCTGCAAGGTCGCGGCAAAATACGACGGTCCTTCTATGTTCAAGGCGTAAGGTTGCAATGAACCTTTCCGCCCCGTTTCCGTAAGCCCAACGGCATAAAGCACCGGCAAAGGAACATTATATTTATGCGACGCCCAAGACATTTCCTTTTCGCAAAGATGCGTTGATACAATTTCCGCTTTTACGATTTCGTTAGAGGTAAAGACCATCAGTCCGGCGAGGAGCCAGTGTAGTCTCATTTCCTTCCATATTCTTCTGCTTATCGCCCGCTTTCCTCGACTCGCGGTGTTCGGAAGGCTGCCCTCCTTTTGCGAAAGGACTCGCATTGGAACCAAAGGCTTGCTCCCCTCCAAAAGCCGCTCCATGATTGGAATGATATGCGCCATTATCCGTCATCGAACCCGTGGAAGAACCATTCGGAAAAGACTCGTGTAGTTTAATATTCACTGTATCGAGCGTATATCCCGTCGCGGCCAGTCGTTCCGTAAGAGCATCCTTGTCTCGATCAATCATTCGAACCGTCTCCGAGGAAGAAAGGTTCATTTCCAGGTGTAAATTCGAGCCGGAGAGACGAAGCTTAATATTGACGGAACCAAGACCTTCGGGAACAAGATTGAAATTCAAGACCGTCAATTTTTGCGTGGCTTTTTGGCTTTGAATCACATCAACATTTCCGCTCGATATGTTCTTTGAATTTTGAGGGGAAGAGATATTATTGTCCGTATTGTCAGATGCCGCACCTGTAACCAGAAGTCCCTGAGATATATCTGGAGAATGAGTAGGGGCAAGACTATCCACGACCTTGTCTATGATTTGATGAACAGCTGAAGGTTCTGGGCTTGGAGAAAAATGCGTCTCTTTGCTTAGGGTACCGACGATCGAAGCAACAGAATTGCTACCCAATGACGATAATTCGTGCCCGGCATGCGAGGACACATTCGTTCCGATTTCATCGATTCCTGTTTGTATCTCATGCCCAGCCGTCGTCATTGTTGCTTCACGCGATAAACCATTTGCTTCCGTGACAGAGGTTAAAGGTTGTCCCCCAGATAGAACGGGAGCAGGGCCAATGAACGAAGGCATTCCCATCAGCTGATCTGAAGATTGTGTTTTCTGCTCCAACGGACTCCGCCGCTTGAGTGTCTTCGAGTCAGCTTCATTAATAAGGATGCCAGATGTCAGAACACCTTCGGGCAATAGACTCTTATCGATGATGGGACTTGTCGTGTCCGCCACAAAGGCTTTCGAAACATCTTTTGTATCACGATCGGCCAAAGATTTTTTGTCTATTTTGCCGGCCAGCCGGGGCGCAAGCGTAAGGTCCTTTTTATCCTTCGTGGAATTCGTTGGGATCTTTGGATGTCCACCATCAGTTATTTCGTTCGAATCTTTCATAATCGTTCCGAACGTATTAAGCTGCCGGTGCGTCAAGTCATGAGTACGATCATGAGAAGAATAATCTGCAAGAGACTGATTTTCAGCCTCTGTTTGAACAGAAGCTTGCACCTGTGCCTTTATGACGTCTGATGATACATCAGATGTAAAAGGTAATTGATCCAAACTCGAGGAAAGCTTTTCCTGTATGAGAGAAGGACCTTGCTCTGGCACAGCGGCAGCTCCCACTGACTGAGTGTTTCCGGCTTTCGGCGTCAGAGCATCATCATTTTGACTGGAATATGAAGTCATCATATTCCGCTGCAAAGATCTGACACCAGATGGCGAAGGACTCTTACCGGCATTCTCCGTTGAGGTAGAATCCGACACCCCCGAAAGAACAGAAGCAAATTCATGACCTTGCTGCGCTGGATTCTTTTGAGCATCGCTATTTGCGTAACTCGCTTTAACGTCGGTTTCCGATCTGATAAACGTAAAGCTCCGGCGCACTCCATCAGCGGAATTCATAAATTCTCTCCCCGCAACACCCTATCGGTCGCTTCGATCGATCTTGTTGCTAATTCTCCAAGATCCTGGATGTCATCATGATCGACCAAGCTAGCGTCAGGCTGAGCATGTGCATGCTGCGCCGAATGAGATTCATGATCCAATGACTGAATCGCCCCACCAATCTCCAGGATTGTATGCGCCAGGCTGATATCCAAAGCCGTGAGGTTCGATTCATCCAATTGCGAGATGGTGTTCAAACCTTTTTCCGCATGGCCTGCCAGGAAGTCCACCGAAGCCTGATATAATTTGTATTGATCCGGAGTACTCGATGTCTCACGCGTGAGAGCGGACGCTTTGGCAAGCACGAAGGAAGCCACTGGAAGTCGTCCATTGATCAAACTCTTATAAGCAATGGCTAAATAAATTCGTGCTTGTTCCCCTGGTTTCATCTCGGCGATAAGATCGTCCAGTTTGGCGACTTGCTCGACATTATCGGCCAGACCTAAATGGATAATGGCAGCTGAAAAATGCTTGTAGAAGTTATCGAAGTAAACAGAATTGTGGAAGCGACGAATATATTGACGTGACAGAAATACAAATTTCGAAAGCTTATTGGCGCTATCAGCGAGAAAGATTTCCCGCCGCAAAGCTGCTTCTTCTATCAATGTTCCGGGAGCGAGAATACGTGCCGTATCCAGATAAGAGATAGCCTTGGCAGGATCACTTTCTGCAACCAGAAGAGCCTTGATCAAAGCGACATGCGCGCCCAGCAGAGCCGACAAGGTTTGTGGATCAACCGTCGCCAATAGATTTTCGGCCCTCGTTTTATGACCCGTGATATAGGCATAAACAGCCTCAAGGAGATTTCTTTGCTCCGAGGGTAATGTGTCGATCTCGAGAATTTTCTTGGCGACCCGCGATTGTCCCCCACTCAGGAGATAAGTGATCAAAGCTTCGATATTTTTAGGATCTTTCCAAACATCAGGGTTTTGCGCCAATAAATGATCGGCCATTTGGCTCATAATTTTGGGCATTGCCGTTTCTACCGGCTTTTTTCCGCTTACGACTTGATCCTGCAAGGTCATGATCGAACGAACGATTTCCACAGGTGACCTCTCTGGATGCGGAACGATATTCAGCGGAACGACAGTCCCGGATCCAGACTGCTCCGCCGAGGGACTCGCGGAAGCTGAATTCCACGATTGCGCCATGCTTCCCTCACACAGAGAACAGAACGATAAGACCATTGCGAGGAGGTTGGTAACCTGTCGTCTCATGGCTTTTCCTTCCGCACCAAAATCTCGATCCGGCGATTGACCGAGGCGTTAGGATCTTCGCTATTTTTCAAATGTCGATCCGCATAGCCCTCGATATGCTCAACCCGCTTAGGATCGAGGCCCCCGCGAATCAGCATGTATTGCGCCATGAGCGCGCGCGACGTCGACAAGCGCCAATTGTCGTAGACACCATCCTTATAGGGGCGCCCATCCGTATATCCTCTGATGATGACATTGCCCGTATGCGACTTCAGGATGCCAGCGACTTTTTCCATAATCTGGACGGTCTGCTTCTGCGGCTCCGAAGATCCCACCGCAAACATTGAATAAGTGACATCATCGGTAAGATTCAAAAGGACTCCTTCACTGGTGCTTTCCACTTCAATAATGGGAGTCGATGGAGCCGCTGATATCTTTTTCTGCACACTGTTCAGTTCGCTTTTTATGCGGTTGAGTTCAGCAACCAGTTCCTTGCTATCCTCCTTAGGTGTTACGGAAAGCTGTGAGGATGTTTCCCCATTCTGCAATTGGCCTTTCTTCTCTTCCCCGCCTCGTCCATTCATCTTATTCAGACGTTCACTGGTCACGGACGAAGATGACGCCGAATGAACAGGTGCGGCATTGGCTGAGGCATGATCGACCGTCACGCCGCTCATACCCGTCGTCTTCACATCGGCAGGATCCGTTTCGTCTGAGGCAAAAGGAGCAGGCATCAAAGGCGCGAAAGGATCGCGGTAAACATCAGCGCCTTTATTCTCTACTTCCGCATCACTGGCCTGGAGATCGCTTGCCGGGGCTTTCAGCGGCGGGTTTAGTGTCTTGTCAGCGATTTCGGCAAGAACTGCATAGGGATCTCTGAACAGGACATCTTCGGAATATTTTGCCAATTTCGATTGCGGCAGCTGCGCCGTGTCAGGCTTGTCCGGAGATGAGCCTTCATTTTTTTCCTTTTCCGCCTCGGTAGACGATTTGGTCTTCGCTTCGCCGGCTTTCACTTCCTTCTCGGAGGGATTGCGGAAACCCTTTTGCATCGGCGTCATATCAACGAGCTTGATCGGATTGAAATAACGGGCGATTGACGTCTTGGTTTTCTCATTCGCGGAATTGATCAACCATAAGACAAGGAACAGAGCCATCAAAGCGGTCATGAAATCGGCGAAGGCAATTTTCCATGCACCTCCATGATGCCCCCCCTCATGAGACACACGGCGCTTGATAATGACAATTTCATTATGATTTTCCGACATGTTCAATGCTCCAATGCATCTTCCAGGCATGAAATCCATGCGTGGATTTGTGTTTGGACTTCGGTTTTACCGGCAGTGATCCTGACTTCGTCAATATTTGTAGGATCAGTGTCTATCCGCTGCACCGGCATTGGTAAGTCTTTTGTCAGCACGTCGAGAATGTCTTTTGGCCCGCTCATGACGATCAACTGCTTGTTATTGTCTTGATACAAAGAGTCGATGATGCGCCTCAATTCAGAAAGAGCGTGATGCCGAATTTGATGTTCAAGGAAGGGTTTCAGAACATGCTCTACGCTATCGACGATATTGTTCTCAACGAGGTTCATCGCTGACAAAAACTCGTCTTTTAGAGAACGTGCAATTTGCTCCAACCAAAGAGTCTTGGCCTCACCAAAACGACGGTCGAATTCCTGCCGCTCTTGTGCAAGCCGAGCTTCCCCTTGTTTCAAGCCTTCCGTTAGTCCCGCCGCTTGTCCTTCTTCTCGCGCCGCGAGAAGTTTTGCGGAAAGATCATCCTCCCGCTCAATGTCTATATTCACGTCATGCTCCAGCACGCCAGCGGAGCCGCCACTATTATTTTTTATTTCAAGCGCGTTAAAGTCTCGGAGGAATTCACTGACGGGCCGCGTATTCATACTTCTTCCCCTTGGTGAATCCACTGCTTTAAGACAGCGGCCGCTTGCTGCTCGTCATACTCGACGATCTGTTCGAGCCGCTTCTGAGGTGTGTGTCTTGGCGTACTGGTCAAATCCTCGATAAGATTGGGTTCAGAAGGCGGCGACCAGACAGGCAAGGCCGGCGGTGCGTCATCATCCTCCAAGGCTTGGAATTCTTCCTCATCTCTCAGATCGATCGCTGTCGCGGTGCTTCGTGTATTCGCCAGAATGGCCTTGGTTGCCGGACGCAAGCCGAACCAGATGAGGAGGATCGCCACAACGAGGATCGTGGCCGCGTTGACGAGATTGGTGGACTGACGCAGGAACATTTCACCGATGGATGGCGGCGGCTGCGGCTCGAGTTCATGACTTGGATCGATAAAGTCCACAGCCGAAATTTTGACGATGTCTCCTCGCTCCTTATGAGCACCCGCCGCTGATGCGACCAACATCTCAATTTCGTTCATCTGCTTGGCTAACGCGTCCGGCGTGGGCTTTTCACCCAGGGAGGAGATCAAGCTCGCGCGATTGACAAGGACCGCCACGGACAGATTGTCGATTCCATAGCCGCCGCTGACGGTATTGACCACTTTTGAAGAGATTTCATAATTGGTCAGTTCATCCCGTTTCTGGCTTTCCTCAGTCGATTGCTTGCCATCATCGGACCGTGCATTTTCCTGAGGAAGATTGCGTTCGACCGATGTCGGGGATTGGACCGTGGAGTTCTGTGAATTCTGATTCTGCCTTGTGACGTGAATGGAACGTTCGACCTTCGAATCGGGATTGTAGATCGTTTCATTCGTCTGTCGCTTATCGGTGTTGAGACGAGCCGCGACGCTGATCTGGAAATTGCGTAGACCCAAATAAGGCGTCAGAGTCTTTCTGATATTATCAATGATTTCCCGAGAGACCGCCTTTTCGAGCATGATCATGCCGCTGGGAGCGCCATCGACTGTATCGGCTCCAGATGCGAGCAGCACACCCTCCGTATTCAGAACCGTGACCTCTTCAACCGTCATGCCCGGGACGGCGGATGCGACAAGATGACGAATCGCCTTTGCCGCACTCGGATCATCGTTCGACTCCATTCGTACGACGACCGAAGCTGAGGGAGGTTGACGTGTCCGGCGAAAAGAGCCTTCATCCGGCATGACGATATGAACGCGCGCCGCTTTCACGCCATGCATGAGCTGGATCGTCCGGGCCAATTCCCCTTCGAGGGCGCGCACACGGGTCACTTCCTGCATGAACGACGTCAGTCCCAAAGATCCGAGCTTGTCGAACAGTTCATTGCCAGCGTTCGGGCTATTGGGCAGACCTTTTTCCGCTAGGAGCATGCGCGCTCTCGCCGTTTCCCCGAAGCGAACCAGCACGCTATTGCCGTCAGCATTGACATCAAAAGGAATATCCGCCTCCTTGAGAGCGGAAGCGATCCGGCTGACGTCCTGCCTGTCCAGGCCAGAATAGAGGACCTCGAGCGCCGGCCGACTCAGGAAATATCCGGCTAATCCCGTCATTGCGAAAACAGAAACGCCGACGACCGCAAGCGTGATCAGACGCTTCGTGCCAAGCTTCAGCAAATTCGCCCAGAGACGCTCGATTTGTTCTCGAACGGTCATGTGCCCCCTCAATCCTCTATGGATAAAACTTGACTGAAGATGCAGGGTGAAGCTTGCCTGAATATGATCATGAAAAAGGCCGCGCTCTGAAGAGCGCGGCCTTTTTCATGAAGACATCGAAACCAGACGGCCCGCTGGGGCCGTCTGGTCTTACGAAGGGATTACTGGAACAGGCGCAGGATCAACTGGGTGTTCGAATTGGCGATGCTCAGAGCCTGGATACCCAATTGCTGCTGAACCTGGAGGGCCGCAAGCTTGGTCGAGGCTTCGTTCATATTGGCGTCAACGAGGGCACCAACACCAGACGTCAGCGAATCACTCAGATTGGAAATGAAGTTCGCCTGGACATTGATGTTGTTGGTCGTCGCGCCCAAGTAGCTACCAGCCGCGGTGACTTTGTCGATCGCCGACCCGACATCTTTCAAGATATTGGCGATATCACCGGCGGTCGCCGAGCTGATATCGAAGTTCAAAACCGACCCACCGGTGTAATTGGCACCAGCCTTGTCGAGAATGCCGACGGCGCCGCTGCTTGTGGCTGCATAGACACCATTTGCATCTGTGGTGAACAGAAGCGTATTGCTCGTGTCGATATTCAGGCTGCTAACGCCGTTGGTCGAATCATAGGAAGCAACAAACGACTGCGTGCTTGCGGCAGAGGCCGCAAGGAGATTGATGCCGTTGAACGTCGAAGACTGGCCGATGCTGATCAGCAGCTTCTGCTGCGTACCGATATCGTCCTGAATTTTCTGCTTATCAGCACCAGGGTTGGAGGCCTGCACAAGGTCCCGCTGGATCACCTGAAGAACGGAAACGGAATTGATCACGCCGTTGTTCATGGTCGAAACCAACTGGGCGCTGCCGGCAAGGGCGTCGGAGACAGCACCAAGCGCACCGACAGTCGACTTCATCTTGGTCGCGATCGACCAATAGGAGGCACCATCCGCCGCGCTGGAAATACGCTGGCCGGTTGAAATCTCACTTTGTGTTTTTTGCAAGGACTGCTGGGTCTGGCTGAGAACCTGCAGAGCCGTCATGGAGGAAGTATTGGTCAGAAGGCTAGACATTGTATGCCCCAAAAAATGATTTGAAAAAGAGGTGGGGACATACCGGATTTTCGCCGGTACAACAGAGCGGCCTGATGCCATTGGATCCAAACCAGGACCCAATCTGTCATGCATCTTGTCTAACAAGAGAAGCTTGCGCCGAGCTTAAATCAATAACTCGCATTCGAAGCATTTGGCATTTTCAGAAAAACGCCCTCACACAATCAGCGCGATCATCAGCATAGTTTTGGCGCTTCGCGGTCTGGGCAAGAACCGGCCACCGCAGTTCATGTGCGGGAGATTCCGGCCCATACTCCGAGGCGACGCTCGCTATGAGTCATACCCACGTCACAAGAATGCTTTCGCGTCCCGGACTGTTCTTCGCTCAGAGGGATCAAAGCTCCAGCATTTTGATTCTCCTTTTGAAATTATAAAGTTGCGATGCATGAGGAAATATTAATAATTTTTATAGACAAACTCATTTGAAGTTCTGTACGTTCTGCGCTTCCCTACTCTTAGTCATCATGGTCCAGCGGGAAACATCATCCGCCGTAGAGGCTCGCCTCACGCCGACCGACCAATATCCCTGTCGAAAACAGAACCATTGAAGGAACGCATTTTCTTGACGCACAGCACACCGGCTTCGCTCAAAAATGCTCTGTGAATCAGGCCCAGGTATGACGACCATTGACGCCCGCTCTATCCGCCATGCTCTTTTGACTCGCAATGAGATCACGATCATCGATCCGCGCGACGAGCATAGTTTCGCGCAAGGACACCCCTTGTTCGCCGCCCAGATTCCCCTGGAACGGATCGCCATAGAGGCGCCGACGCGGTTGCCGCGGCTTGATGCTCTTCTGGTCATTTATGATCAGGGAGAAGGGCTGGCGGAAAAGGCCGCCTCCGTCTTCAAAGGCTTGGGATACAGCGACGTGCGCCTTCTCGAGGGCGGCCTGCAGGCTTGGCGCGACGCCGGCTATGAATTGTTTCAGGACGTCAACAGCGCCTCCAAGGCCTTCGGTGAATTGGTGGAACAGCGGCGGCATACACCGTCTCTGCCGGCCCAGGAGGTCAAAGCCTTGATCGACGAGGGCGCCGATGTCGTCGTCCTCGACGCCCGCCGGTTCGATGAATATCGCACCATGAGCATACCGACGGGCACCAGCGTGCCCGGAGCCGAACTTGTATTGCGGGCTGGCGCCCTCGCACCCGATCCACAAACGACGATCATCGTCAATTGCGCGGGGCGGACCCGCAGCATCATCGGCACGCAATCCCTGATCAATGCCGGTCTCCCTAATCCGGTGCGCGCACTCCGCAATGGCACTATCGGCTGGACCTTGGCCGGTCAATCGCTCGAAACGGGACAACAACGCCGCGCGCCCGCCGTTGAGGGCGATGCGGCGACACAAGCACGGTCCCGCACGCACGAGGTCGCCTATCGCGCTGGCGTCAAATGGATCGATTCCACGGATCTCGCCGCATTGGCCGAGGAGCCAGGACGCACACTCTATCGTTTCGATGTGCGCCTGCCGGAGGATTATGCTCTCGGACATATCCCTGGTTTTCTCAATGCTCAGGGCGGCCAGCTCGTTCAGGAAACGGATCATTTCGCGCCGGTGCGCGGCGCGAGGATCGTTCTCGCCGACGATCTCGGCGCGAGGGCCGAGATGACGGCCTCCTGGCTCGCCCAGATGGGGTGGGAGGTCTATGTCCTCTCCCCCGGCTATTCCGGCGAACTGGAACAAGGCCAAGGTGTGGCGCCTCCGCCGCGCGGTCCTGAGGGCCGCTACAAACGACCCTATGAAGGAACCGACAACAAAACCGAAGCCATGCAGGCTTATCTCGATTGGGAATTCGGCCTGATTGCGCAGCTCCAGCGCGACGCGACGCATGGCTTTTTCGTCATCTGATTTTTCACAAGTGATTTTTCTCAAGGCGAGATGCCGCGACAAGCTTCACAGTAAAGACCGAGGAGAACGATCCATGGGCGTCAAGTTCATCGGCTATATTGGTTTCAACAATACATCAGAGCTGCACAATGGCGTGCGGCATCGGATCCTCGACCGCGATTATGTCAATGCAGCTGCCAAGGCACAGGAGGCCGGCGGCTTCGACCGGGTGCTGATCCCCTTCGGCTCAAATACCCCTGAGAGCCAGATCGTCGCCGCTCATGCGGCCGCCATCACGACCACGCTCGGCTTTCTCGTTGCGCATCGTCCCGGCTTCACCCAGCCGACGCTCGCCGCGCGTCAACTCGCGACGCTAGATCAGCTTTCGAACGGCCGCGTCGCCGTCCATATCATCACGGGCGGCGCCGATGACGAAATGGCGCGCGACGGCGATGTCGGCACCACCAAGGCTGAACGTTATGCCCGCACCGACGAATATCTTACCGTCTTGAAGGAAGAATGGAACGCGACACAGCCGTTCGATCATAGCGGCCGCTTCTATCAGGTCCGCGGAGCTCTCAGCGCCATCCATCCAACCAATCTACCCATCTTTTTCGGCGGCACTTCGGCCGAAGCCATCGATGTCGCGGGCCGTCATGCCGAAGTTTATGCGACCTGGGGCGAGACGCTTGAAGCCACGAGAGAAATCGTGGCTAGGGTCAAAGCTTCCGCCGCGCGTTACGGCCGCGAGGTCGGCTTTTCCCTATCGTTGCGTCCAGTCATTGCGGAAACGGAAGAAAAGGCCTGGCGCCGCGCCGACGACATCGTCGCGCAGGTCCGCGCCAATCGCGAAGCCTTGGGCCTGCCCATCAGCGGGCATCAGCCACCGAATGACGGCTCACGTCGCCTTCTGGAGACCGCCAGCAGAGCGCGACAGGATACGCGGCTCTGGACTGGCGTCGCACAATTGACCGGTGCCCAAGGCAATTCGACGGGTCTCGTCGGAACGCCGGAACAAGTCGCTCACGCCCTGCTCGACTATTACGATATTGGAATCGATCATTTCCTGATCCGCGGGTTCGAACCGCTCGACGATGCGATCGCCTATGGCCGCGATCTTATCCCGCTCGTCCGCGAATTGGTGGCGGAGCGCGACAGCCGTCGTTTGGCCGTGGCGAGCTGAAACAGCCGATCCCAATCTATTTTAGCATCTCGCCGCGAGAGGAAAAGCAGCCCATGAATCAGATCATTCGCAACGAGAAATTCCAGTTGCGTGCCGAACCGCCGCGCGCGACCTTCGAGGAAGAAAGACTCTATCGCAAACGCCGGCTGGCGGCCTCGTACCGGATCTTCGCCCTCAAGGGCTATGATCTCGGGCTCGCCGGCCACATTACCGCGCGCGATCCCGAATTTACCGATCGCTTCTGGGTCGCCCCGCTTGGTCCATGGTTTGGGCATATTCGCGTCTCCGATCTGGTGCAGGTCGATCATGGGGGCAATATTCTCGTCGGCGAGGGTCCGATCAAT
The DNA here is from genome assembly GCF_000019845.1 of Beijerinckia indica subsp. indica ATCC 9039. NCBI lineage: Bacteria > Pseudomonadati > Pseudomonadota > Alphaproteobacteria > Hyphomicrobiales > Beijerinckiaceae > Beijerinckia > Beijerinckia indica. The sequence continues at coordinate 3,069,778 of NC_010581.1, forward strand.
CAGGCCGGTTTCGCGATCCATTCGGAAATTCACAAAGCGCATCCCGATATTATCTCGGCGGCGCATTCCCATTCCGTTTACGGCAAGGCCTGGTCCACCTTGGGCCGTCTGCTCGATCCGATCAGTCAAGACAGTTGCTTCTTTTACGACAATCACGTGCTGTTCGACGATTTCACCGGCATTGTGCTCGACACATCGGAAGGTGCGCGCATTGCTGCGGCCCTCGGGGATAAACGCGCCGCCATTCTCCAAAATCACGGAATTCTCACCGTCGGCAAAAGCGTGGAAAGCGCGGTGGCGAGCTATATCGCCCTCGAAAATGCCTGCGAGACACAACTCCTCGCCGAAGCCGCGGGAACGATCAAGCCGATCAGGCCCGAAGTCGCCCGCCACACATCGGAGCAAATGCGCGGGGTCGATCCAGGCGCCTTCGGCTTTCGCCCCCTTTGGGAACGCATCCTTCGCGAGCAACCCGATTTTCTTGAATAGAGATCCTCGATCTTTGATCGCTGAAAAAGGAACCCGGCAATGAGATCATTGCCGGGTTCCTTGCATTTTCCGATGCTCACACATTTCACACGGGCATTTGAAAACACATTCAGGCAAATAACAAAATTGTGTATTCGTTCCGACAGTAGCCCATTCATTGAGACAGCCCTGCAATGAAACGGGCGCGAATTTGCCCTGCCGCCGCATGGATCGGCTCGCGGAAAAGAGTGATATCCGTTTGAATCCCTTCGCAATCCAGAGCCGCTCCTTATCTTTTTTGCTTATCGCGGCTGGAGAACAGTCGTTAGGAGCGGGCGGACCAGGCGAGTGTCATTCCCCCCAATTTATATAGGCCGAACGTATAATGGTGGAGTTCAGGCCAATTCGTTAAACCGCCCCAACCTTGTAGCAGTGCTTGTATCAAGGACAGGCAAGGTGAGTAGATTAATAATATGCAAGTCCTGAACGAGGTATTCGGCGATCCCTAAAAGATCACAAGCCCTCGAGTCGCGAACTGTGTAAGTCCGCAAAATAGCCTCAATACCAACTCATACTTCTTCTACTCTCCTTTCGTGTCCAGAATCTCAAGCCACCGGCTAAAGAGAAAATATCCGTCGCGCCAATAATACCAAGCCCCTTGATTACGACCTGTCGTCGTCAATGAAGCGGCTTGAGGATCACCCCGCTGTCGTGGGAGCCAAGTCTTAAAGGTCTCACTCACCGGGACTTGGTTATAGAGCGATAACTTTCGATTTATACGCCATTCACAAAGGCACAGCACTTTGCAAATGGCGCTGATAAACGTGAAAAGGATTTCTCATGACGGTAAGAGAGATCGATTATCTTCTTCTTGGAGGAGGAGGCGCGGCGGCAAGCGCCGCCGCGACGCTCCGTTTGGAAGGTGCTACCGGCTCGATCATGATACTCTCGGCCGATGATCTGCTTCCCTATTACCGCCCCTCCCTCTCCAAACAATTTTTGCTGGGCCAATCATCCGAAAAACAGATTCTTCTCCATCCTCGGAATTTTTACGAAGAGAAGAATATCGAATTCGTCTTGGGGCGCGCAGTGACGGCCGTCGATTGCGCGCAAGGGCTTGTGCGAACGGCCGCAGGCGATGAAATTCGATATAGGCAATTATTGATCGCAACCGGCCTACGGCCAAAGCGCCTCGCCCTTCCAGGCACGGATCTTCCTGGCGTCCATTACCTGCGAAGCAAGACCGAGTGCGTGATAACCCGAGAGCAGATTGCCTCCGGTGCGAAACATGCCGTGGTCCTTGGCGCGAGCTTCCTCGGCATGGAAATCGCCATGACGCTCCTTGAGCTCGGCCTCCATGTCACACTCATCGAGTGTCATGATCTCGTGCTTCCCCATATCGAGTCGGAGAAAATCTCGAACCATTTCAAACTCCACGCCGAGGAGCGCGGCGCGCATATCTTACTGCGTGACACCATCACAGCGATCCACGGAACCAGCAAGATCCAGGAGGTAGAAACCCAATCGGGTGTCCGGTTGCCCTGCGATCTGCTGATGGTCAGTATTGGCGGGGAGCCCGCCACAGACTTTCTGGCGGGAAGCGGCATTGCGCTCGATGATGGCCTGGTCATCGTCGATGATCAACTCAGAACGAATGTTCAGAACGTCTACGCCGCCGGTGACGTGACAAGTTTTCATGATCCGGTCTTTGCGCAACGCCGCCATATCGAACATTGGGACAGTGCCATCAAGCAGGGGCGCCTCGCGGCCAGAAATATGCTCGGCCGCCGTATGCGTTATGATGAGGTGTCCTACTTCTTCTGTGATATCGGTGAAATCAGTTTCAGCATGCTGGGCGCGCCCGAAGAGGCTAACGAGCGGATCGCACGCGGCTCGCTGACGACCAAATCCATGGCCCTCTTTTACCTGAAGGATGATGTGGTCCGCGCGCTTTTTTCGGTGGGACGTCCGACCGAGGAGACGCGCAATGTTGAAGGCCTCATCCGCTACCGCGTCAATCTCCACGACATCAAAGACAGGCTTCACGACCCCGAAGCCCCCCTTGATCAGATTCCAACCCAGACGGTGCTCGTTCTTCAAGGCGGCGGAGCGCTCGGCGCGTTCGAATGCGGCGTGGTCAAGGCATTGGAGGAAGAGCGTATCTTTCCCGACATTGTCGCCGGCATTTCGATCGGTGCACTCAATGGGGCGATCGTGGCCAGCAATCCCCGCCATGCCACCGAGGCCCTGGAATCCTTCTGGAAGGATCTGCGGGTAACATCAGCATTTATGCTGGACGGTAAAACGACGAATGCGGCGACATCATTGGGAATTCTGATGTTCGGCGTGCCGAATTTCTTCCGTCCGCGCTGGCTGCCATCGTTTTCCAATCCTCTCCCCCTGCCAACTGACTGGACCAGTTTCTACGATGTCGCTCCGATGAGGAAACTCATCACCAAATATGTCGATTTCTCCGCCCTCAAAACCAGCCCGGTCCGCCTGCTAGTCGGTGCGGTCAATGTCGTGACCGCGGAACTGGAGGTTTTCGACAGCTATGTCGATGATATGACGCCGGACCATGTTTTGGCGAGTGGCAGCCTTCCACCCGGCTTTCCGTGGACCGAAATCAACGGCCAAGCCTATTGGGACGGTGGAGTGGTCAGCAATTCTCCGCTCGACATTGTCATGGAGCGTTGTGGGCCGGACGGCAAGCGCGTCTATATCGTCGATCTGTTCTCCGGACAGAGGCCACTTCCCACGAATTTGGTGGAGGTCATAGCAAGACGCGATGAGATCATCTACGCTGAGCGCGTGCGCAATGATATTCGTATGCGCGAATTGATCGATTCCTATCGTCAATTGGTCAATAATATCCTCGACCTCGTTGATCAGCAGGCCCAGGCTAAAATCAAGCAACGCCCACTCTATATCGAATTGATGGGAGATGGAGCCACAATGGATATCACGCGCTTCGTTCGCGCCGGACGAAAAGGTGAACCTTCCTCACGCGACTACGATTTTACCGATGTCTCGATCCGGACCAACCAGGCGGAAGGCTACGCACTGGTCAAGAACCAGCTTGAGGAAGCTAAGAGACCGTTGGACAAAAACCACGCCGAAATAGGGACTTAGTCGGCTAAAAAGCCCCGGACTGTAAATCAGGATGATTGCGTCAAGGAAAAAGCAGCCGCCTTTTCCGGGGCATGGGATACAGCGCGTTTGAGGAATATCGCGTCTCCGCGTTTGTTTCACTTTGCGTAATCGATTGCGATCGATCTTTCTTTCCCAAGATACTCACTCCTTCATCGATGGTCTTCTGACGGTAGCACATACATATTTATCAAAATTGTTACATCAACGGCTTAATATCAAGTCTCCGCGGAAAACCGCCGCCCCGTCATCGCGGGGCCACGTCTCGATGAATCTCGCTCATCAAGATTTGGTATGAGTAAACCTTTCCCTCTCAACAATGAGGTTTTGCAATGAAAGAGCATGAGGTGCTTGCGAACGCTTTTGCTATGCCATTGACGAGCCCCGCGTTTCCGCGCGGCCCTTATCGTTTCGTCGATCGTGAATTCCTGATCATTACTTATCGCACAGACCCCGACAAATTGCGGGCGGTGATCCCCGCTCCACTCGAATTCGACGAACCGATCGTTCGCTATGAGTTCATCCGCATGCCGGATTCGACGGGTTTTGGCGACTACACCGAGAGCGGCCAGATCATTCCCGTGACCTTTTATGGCCACAAGGGGAATTACAGTCATAGCATGTATCTGAACGACGAAGCCCCCTTGGCGGGCGGCCGCGAATTATGGGGCTTTCCGAAAAAACTCGCCAGCCCAAGCCTCACCCGCGAAAGCGATCATCTGCTCGGTACGCTGGACTATGGTCCGACGCGCATCGCCACGGCGACAATGGGATATAAACACCAGCCAGCCGATCTCGAGGCCGTGAAAAAATCCTTCGAGACGCCAAATTATCTGTTGAAGATCATCCCCAATCCCGACGGCACACCACGTATTTGCGAGATTGTCCAATATCCGCTCATCGATGTCACCGTAAAAGGGGCATGGACCGGTCCTGGCGCCTTGGCTTTGACACCACATGCGCTTGCCCCGGTCGCCGATCTGCCCGTGCTCGAGGTGATCTCGACCATTCATATTCTCAGCGATCTGACGCTCGGCCTCGGCAAAATCGTTCATGATTATCTGAAAAAATAAGCGCGCCCTATCGCACTCCGTAATGCACCGAACCAAAGGCTGATCCATGCTGAAAGATAAAACTGCCGTCGTTACCGGTTCCACGAGCGGAATCGGCCTCGCCTATGCTCGCGCCTTCGCTAAGGAAGGCGCCAATGTCCTCATCAACGGGTTCGGCGATGCCGCCGCGATCGAAAAAGAGCGCGCCGCCATCGAATCCGAATTCGGTGTCAAGGCTATCTATTCGCCAGCCGATATGACGAAAGCGGACGAAATCGCCGAGATGATCGCTCTGGCCGAAAAGACCTTCGGCTCGGTCGATGTGCTGGTGAATAATGCCGGCATCCAGTTCGTGTCACCGATCGAGGACTTTCCGATCGACAAATGGAACCAGATTATCGCCATCAATCTGTCTTCGGCCTTTCACACGATTCACGCCGCTGTTCCCGGCATGAAGAGCCGCAAATGGGGCCGCATCATCAACACGGCGTCCGCGCATGCGCTGGTCGCCTCGCCGTTTAAATCGGCCTATGTCGCGGCCAAACATGGCATTGCTGGATTGACCAAGACAGTGGCGCTCGAAACCGCAACCTTCGGCATCACCGCCAATGCCATCTGCCCGGGCTATGTCTGGACCCCTCTCGTCGAGAAGCAGATCCCGGATCAGGCCAAGGCGCGCGGCATCAGCGAAGAGGCCGTCAAGCGTGATGTCTTGCTCGCGGCACAGCCGACGAAGGAATTTGTGACCGTCGAACAGGTCGCGGCCCTGGCCGTGTTTCTCGCAAGCGACGCGGCTGCCTCCATTACCGGTTCAATCATTCCGATCGATGGCGGCTGGACCGCGGAATAAATCATACGCAGGAGCGATATTGTAAGGCTGAGTCGAACGCATCAGATCGATCCGAAAAGTGGTCTTCGCTTTTCGGATCGATGCTGCCCAGCTATCCCGCCGCGAAGCAGAGCAAATAGACAATTTCCACAATTTGTTGGACCGCCCCGGCCACATCGCCAGTATGCCCTCGAATCTGTGTATAGGCCAGACGAGTGAGGCCATAGGCTGCTGCCAGCGCAATCGCCAAGGCGAATAGGACCCTCAAGAGAGAAGCACCCGCCGCGAGTGGCAGCAAACCAACGGCGGCGGCAAGACCAAAAGCCTGAATCACGATCACCGGACTTGGCCGCCCGGCATTGAAACCCGCACCATCCGCCCGCGCCGGAGGCAAGATCGACAAGGGCAAAAGCGCCATTGTGCGGGAGAGGGCCGCAGCCGCCACGAGCACAAAGGCGGCAAGAACAAGGCTCCCTTCGCCGATCGTCGCAAGACCAGCAATGCGCAACCACAGAGCCAGGATCAGGGCCAGAACGCCATAGGTTCCAAGCCGGCTGTCACGCATGATCTCCAATTTGCGCGCGACGGAAAAACCACCCGCAAACCCATCCGCGCAATCGGCGAGCCCATCCTCATGCAACCCCCCGGTCGCCAGGATGAGTGCGAGAATTGACAAGGGCCCGGCGAGCCAGGGACCAAAGCCGATCCAGGATGTGAGCAACAGCACGGCAGCGCCAAAACCACCGATGAGAACGCCAGCAAGCGGCAGAACACGAACCGCCCGCGTCAGCCGCTCAAATCCATTCTCGGTGCCATGCGGATCGGTTTCGCCGCCCAAAGCGGGAATCGGCAAGCGTGTATAAAACCGCAGGCAGAAAGAGAGGTCTCTTAAAAAGGGGGCGTCGACAAAATGCATGGTTTCCTTTGAGGTCAAATCCATGATCTTGTCGAGGGCCTTACGAAACGACTCTCCTTCCCCTTCGCGATTTCAGGCCCTCCCCGATTTCAGGCCTCGCCATATTCCTCGAGATCCTCGACGCTATAGCCGCATTGCGTCGCCCCTTCTTCCAGGAAATCTCCGAGGAGAGGGATGCCGAGGAGATAGGTTGCTGTCCGCTCATTATGGGCATCGGCTGCCAGCCGCCGCAGGCCGGACCATCCATCCACCGTATCATCGCCTCGCCCGAGCCAAGTGAGCGCGACGAGTTCAATCTGTTCGTCTATGTTGAGATCATTGATGAAGGAGATCAATTCCCGCTGGACCGGGTCATTGGCCTGATCTTCGAGAATATCGACGCCACCATCATCACTGGGATTCGAACCGGAATCCACATCAGTCAGTACATCCTTGGCGTCGAATTGCCGCGCCAGGGAAATAATGAACCCGATCTTTTCCGGCGAAATCGACAAATTCGGCTTTCTGGCCATTGTAGCGATCCTTGTTGGAGGCAGGCTCTAATAAAAAATGCCCCGGCCGGAACATAGTTCCTGTCGGGGCTGTTTTGCCGCATGGTTCTGAGGACTTAGAGCATCGGACTTGCAAATTGCATTATGTCCGATGCTCTACCATTCTGAAAACGCATCAGATTGGTCCCAAAAGTGGGAGCCTTTTTGGGTCTGATGTTCTGGGCGTTCACAGGCCCGCGAGATATTGTGTCGGATCAACCGGTGTCGCGCCCTTGCGTAATTCGAAATGCAATTGCGGTGAGTTGACATTGCCGCTCTGTCCGGATTTTGCGATCGTCTGGCCGCGCTTGACCGTCTCACCCCGTTTGACCTCGAGATCGCCGTTATTCGCATAAGCGGAAACGAAGCCATTGGGATGACGGATCAGCACCAGATTGCCATAGCCCTTCAATTCACTGCCAGCATAGGCGACGACGCCCCCTTCGGCGGCTTTGACCGCCGTGCCTTCGGGCACCGCTATATTGATGCCATCATTGCCGCCAGGCTTGAAGGATTGGATGATGCGGCCACGCGCCGGCCAGCGGAATTCTGGATTGGCGCTATCGTTCGCGGCTTCCCTGGCTGGCTCGACAGCGACGGGTTCTGCGCTTTTGACGGGTTCCGCCTGTTTCACTTCGGAGCGCGTTTGTTTCGGCTCCACGGCTCGTGCTTCCACCGGTTTGCTTTCCGCAATCCTGGCTTCACGGGCAGGCGCGAGCGCGGCGGTTTTCACGGCCTTTTTCGTTTCGACCTGAGCATGCTCCAGTTTGCCTGCCGTGGCCTTGACCGTGGCTTCCGCCTTGGCAATGGGTTCCGGTTTAGCCAGATGCTCGGCTTTCGCCACATTCTTGGCTATGGCTTCGGGCTTGACCTGGGATTTGACCGTCGCCTGCGCCGTTTGCACATGTTGCACGACGGCTTGCTCCTGCGCATGGCCTTGCACGAGCTTGGCACGCGCCGCGCCCTTCACGGCATTGGTCTCGGCAACGACCGATTTCGTCGTGTTCTGTGCCACGTTCCGGACGAGTTTCACCGGTTCGGCCTGGGCGATGGGCGTCGGCTTCGGGATCGTCGGCAAGCGGGTCGGCAGATTTTGGGCGGCCGTGGCCGTCCGGCTCACCGCCTGCTCCGTATTCTGGACGAGATGGGCGCCACTCGATGCCGCCAGCGCCGCGTTATAAACAGGAATGACAACGCGCGTGCCCGGCTGGATCTCGCCAGCGGAGCCAAAGCCATTGGCTCGCACCAGGCTCTCGGTCGGCACGCCATAACGCTGGGCCAGCACTGACGCGCTTTCGCCTGGCCTGACAGCAATCGGGGTACCGCCTTCGATGGTCCAGCCCGCGGCGCCGCCCGCGCCACGTGGCAAGGAAGGGGCGACCGGAACCGTTGCGGCGGTCAGTGAGCGCGTCTGCACAGGGGGTGCAGCCGGCTGCGGGATCGCCTGTCCCAAAGCGTGGCGCTGGACTGGCGTCACGGGCGCAGACTGCTGATAGGATCCGAGACTTCCCGTCGGCGTGGAATCAGTACCATTCGCACTGCTCTGAAACGGATTGCCGAAAGGATCCGACAGACGTTCGGAATTGGCGCAACCGGCGAGCAAGCCCGCCGTAGCTCCAGTCAGGGCAAGGCGAAGCGCCAAGCATGATGTAGCGGCGCGCGATCCACGCAACGAAAAGGAAAAACGCATAACGCAACCCACAAGGCGGTGTCAGTGACAATCATTAACGCGGCAGTGGGTTAAAGGAGCGTTTAAGGTGAACGATTTCTCAGAAAAAAGGCCGCAAAATTAAGATTAATCGCCGTTAACCGTGCAAAAGAGCCACAGTCAGGCGAAGCTTTGCAGCGTCCCACGGCGCCCTGCGGGGCCAATCCACGCATGTCGGGTGGGCGAGAACCCTTTAGGCACGAATCTCGGCGTTCGGCAAATTAAAGAAAGCGAGCCACACCCGGAAGCAACGGCTGGAAATGGCAAGGACCGTAATCTTCTTCCAAACGGCTCGACTCTCGCCCGCGAGCGATTCGCCACAGGCTTTGACCTTCGTCCGCTATCTCTCGCGCAAAAAGGAGCAGGCCATCATCAGCGAGCCGTTCGAGTAATCCGGCAGGAATGTCGCGGCTGGCCGCGTGAACGATGATCCGGTCGAAAGAGCCAATATCCACTGGCACAGCGAGACCATCGCCCCAGAAAGCCAGGATATTATCACGCGCAAGCGCTGCAAGCCGCATCCGTGCAGCCTCGGCGAGCGTGTGGAAACGCTCGAAGGAAACGACTTCCCGCACGATATGCGAGAGCACGGCCGTCGCATAACCGGAGCCGGTCCCGATCTCGAGCACGCGATGACGGGGGGAAAGATCGAGAGCAGCGATCATCCGGGCGAGCAGCGAGGGCGCGGTCATGGTCTGGCCGCAAGGGAGCGGCAAGGCGAGATCACGCCCCGCGAAATCCGCAAACTGTTGCGGCACGAAAATCTCGCGCGGCACGATCTCGAGCGCCCGCAGGAGCGCGAGATCGCGGATCCCGCCACTGCGCAGCCGTAGCAGGAATGCGGCTTTGGTCTCCGCCTCTGCAATAGGCAACGCATCGCGAGAAAGAGGCCGGGGAGACTCTGCTGCCGTCATGCGAGGCTAACCGGCAACTTTGGGCAAGGTTTTGGGCAGGCTTTGTGCCAGTCGAGTCATGGTCGGATCATCGGTCAGATCGATGCGCAGCGGCGTCAGCGCAATCCGCTTTTGTGCGACGGCCTCAAGATCCGTGCCGACACCCGGCTGGCGCGTATCCCGCGCGAAGGCGATCCAATAATAAGGCAGCCCGCGCCCGTCCTGGCGCGGATCGATCTTGATCGTGGTCGCATCACGGCGGCCTTGCGCGGTCACCGCCAGCCCCGTGACCTCGCTCGCCGGACAGGCTGGAAAATTGAGATTGATCACGACATCAGGATCGATCCCGGTTTCCAGCAAATGCTTGATGATGCCGGGCGCATGGACCTCCGCACAATCCCAGGCGATACCAGAGCGCCCACCCGTACCGGCCTCATAGCATTGCGACAGGGCGATCGAGGGAATCCCCAAAATCGTACCTTCCATCGCCCCCGCGACAGTGCCCGAATAAATCACGTCCTCAGCGAGATTCTGGCCGCAATTGACCCCGGAGAGGACGAGATCGGGTTTCTGTTCGATGAGAATCGAGCGCACGCCCATGATCACGCAATCGGTCGGCGTGCCCTTAACGGCGAAACGTCGGTCGGAAATCTTGCGCAAACGCAAGGGATCACTAAGCGAGAGCGAATGCGCGACGCCCGACTGATCGCTTTCCGGCGCGACGACAAAGACATCGTCGGAAAGCGCGCTGGCGATCCGTTCCAGCACGGCAAGGCCCGGCGCATTGATGCCATCATCATTGGTGATCAGAATCCGCATCGCGCCTGTTCCCTGCCTCTCTCCGGCCTATCCACGGGTGATCGTGGTGATGCCGCCCATGTAAGGCAGCAGTGCCCTCGGCACATTCACACCGCCATCTTCCCGCTGGTAATTCTCGAGCACGGCCACCAAGGCACGCCCCACGGCGACACCGGACCCGTTCAATGTATGCACGAACCGTGTCGTCTTACCGCCCTCGGGGCGATAGCGTGCATTCATCCGCCTTGCCTGGAAATCGCCGCAGACGGAGCAGGAAGAAATCTCGCGATAGCGCCCCTGCCCCGGCAGCCAGACCTCGATGTCATAGGTCTTTTGCGAGGCAAAACCCATGTCACCCGTGCAAAGGGTGACGACACGATAGGCAAGGCCGAGCCGCTTCAGCACTTCTTCGGCGCAAGTGAGCATGCGCTCGTGCTCCACAAGCGCCTCTTCCGGCGTGGTGATGGAGACAAGTTCCGTCTTGGTGAATTGGTGCTGGCGGATCATGCCGCGCGTATCACGCCCCGCCGAACCCGCCTCGGCACGGAAACAAGGGGTGCAGGCAGTAAAGCGCAAAGGAAGCTGTTTTTCGTCAAGGATCGTTTCACGCACCAGATTGGTGAGCACAACTTCAGACGTCGGAATCAGCCAATAGAGATCCCCCGCAGCCTCTTGCGGCACGCGTCCAGCGTGAGCAGCAAACATGTCTTCTTCTAATTTCGGCAATTGCGCCGTACCGAACAGAGCATCATCACGCGCGAGAATAGGTGGATTGACTTCGGTATATCCATGCTCACCCGTATGCAGATCCAGCATGAATTGACCGAGCGCGCGTTCGAGACGCGCAAGAGGTCCCTTGTTGACGACGAAACGCGCGCCCGACAATTTGGCCGCGGCCTCGAAATCCATGAGGCCCAAGCCTTCACCAATATCGAAATGCTCCTTCGGCACGAACGAGAAGACCGGCTTTTCGCCAACCACGCGCAATTCAGGATTGTCATTTTCGTCGCGGCCGAAGGGAACGTCCTCCAGCGGCAGATTGGGAATTTCCGCAAGCGCGCGGTCGAGCGCGGCAATCGCCAGACGCTCGGCCTCCTCAAGGGCCGGGGACACGGCTTTGAGTTCGGCCATTTCGGCTTTCAGAGCCTCGGCACGAGCATTGTCCTTGGCCTTCATCGCCGCGCCAATTTCCTTGGAGGCGGCGTTGCGGCGTTCCTGCGCTGCCTGCGACTCCGCGATAGCGGCGCGGCGCGCGTCATCCAGCGCCAAAAGCTCGGCGGAGAGCTTCGGCAGGCCCCGCCTTTCACGGCCCTGGTCAAACAGGGCGCTATTGTCGCGTATCCATTTGATGTCGTACATGCCGCTATCCAGACATCAGCGCCCTATCATCGTCTCTCGACAAGACGACGACTTTGGCCTTGAAACAAATCGTCAAAATTTGGCTGTCGCTTCCTCGCCAGCCGCTTGCGCGGCACGCTGCTTCTCGATCAGCCGAACGGAAAAGATTGAAAGTTCGTAGAGGAGCAATGCCGGAACGGCAAGCGCCAACATGGAAAAGATATCGGGAGGCGTCAGGATGGCCGCCACCACGAAGCAGAGCACGATGGCATAGCGGCGTTTTTCGCGCAGGAAGGTCGAGTCGATAATGCCGACGCGGCCGAGAAGCGTCAGGATCACCGGCAATTGAAAGGTGACGCCAAAGGCCAGGATCAGGCTCATGATGAGCGAAAGATATTCGCTGACGCGCGGCAGCAATTCAATCTGCGGCCGCCCCGGCTCCTTTGCCTGCTGCATGCCGATGAAGAAGCCGAGCAGATTCGGCATCACCACGAAATAGACGAGAAGCGCACCCGCCGCGAAAAAGAGGGGCGTGGCGAAAAGATAGGGCGCGAAAGCGCGGCGCTCTTGCTTGTAGAGGCCCGGCGCGACAAAGGCATAGAGCTGCGCCAGAATGACCGGACAGGATAGAAAAGACGCCGAGAAAATCGCGACCTTGATCTGGGTGAAGAAATATTCCTGCGGCGCGGTATAGATCAATTTTGCGTCGGGACCCGCGACCCGTTCGAAGGGCAGCACCAGAAGATTGTAGATCTCCTTGGCGAAATAAAAACAGATGAAAAACATCACGAGAAAGGCGATCAGGGCCTTGATCAGCCGGGCACGCAGCTCGATCAGATGATCCATCAAGGGGGCCTTGGTGGCCTCGATGTCGGCGTCTGTCATTCCCTACTCGTCTTGCCCTGCTCGTCTTGCCTGAAAGGGGCGCGCTCGAAAAGACGGCGCGCGATGAGAATTATAGTCGAGAAACCTGCGTTCCGTTGAACGGATCACACCGGCCGCGTCACGCCGAAGAAGACTCCCGCGGGGCGGGCGAGATGGAGGCTGCGCTTTCCGGCGGGGAAACCGGTGACGGCACAGGCTCTGGCGCGGGCAAGGACACGGGCTCTGTCGGCTCGGGCGATGGCGGGGATTCCGGCGCAACGGGCGCGGCAGGGAGCGAGGCAACGGCTCCGGTCAGATGGCTCTTGACATCTTGGAGCGGCTGAAAATTAGCCTCGATCTTGGCGCTTTCGCCGAGCTTTTGCATATTCTCCCGGATCTCGGCCATATCCGCCTCATGCATGGCTTGCATGAATTGCGCCTGGAAATCCGCCGCCATGCGCCGCATCTTGCCAACCGCCTGGCCCACTTGCCGCATCACGCGAGGCAGATCCTTCGGCCCGATGACGATCAACGCCACAATGCCGATGATGATCAGCTTGCCCGGATCGAAATCAAACATGGAACGCAGTCATCCGCTCGTAAAACCCGTTTAACAAACCTGTACCTCGGCCTTCGCCACAATCAGCAGCGAAGGCCAGCACCAAGCCTGCCTACCCTGTCATGCTCAATCACCAGCCGCCTGAGCCGCCAATGGATCAGCCTATGCGATGCGTCTCAGAAACTTTCGGCTGCTCCGCGACAGGCTGATGATCGAGGCTGCGCGCGGGCTCGGCCGGGCGGGCGGCTTCGGGCTTCTCGTCGTCTTCGGACAACCCCTTCTTGAAGGACTTAATGCCCTTGGCGACGTCGCCCATAATGTCAGAAACCTTGCCCTTGCCGCCGAACAGAAGCAGCAGGACGGCACCGACGATAATCCAATGCCAGAGCGAGAGAGAGCCCATGAAAACCTCCATTCCCCAGGAATGTCTCTAGAGCATCAAACCCAAAAGGGGGTAACCCTTTTTTGGGTAAATTTGATGCGTTTTCAAAAATCTAGAGCGTCGCGCCTGATTCCGACAAAAAACGACACTCTCATATGGATAGACGTCTTGATAGCACGTTTACGAGCGGCCTGTCGCCTTCGCCAGGTCGCTACTTAAGCACGATTCTTGAAAATACCATCGGCAAGCCTTGACCGGCGCGCCTTGCCGGCCGATTTCGGCTCGGCTTATTCCAGGCTTTTCGCGGTCGCGATGAAAATGCTATTCCGTTTCAACGCGTCTTCCCAACCCGCCGGTCGAGGACAAAGCCCGTTTTTCAAACGCCCCACGAGGACTTGATGCCCCTTTATGCCTATCATTGCAACGATTGCGGAAGCGAATTCGAGCTTCTGGTGCGCTCCTCCGACGTGCCGGCCTGCCCGCAATGCCAGAGCGCCAATTTGCAACAGCTCGTCTCGAAAATCTGCGTCGAGATCAAATATCCGGCCATCGCTCAATCCTGGCGTCGCCAAGCCCAGAAGGAAGGCGATCTTTCGAACTTCAGCGGGACGGAAATCAACGCCAAGAAAAAGAGTTGACCCTTTAAAACGGCGGCTTGCCCCTCGCAAGCCACCGTTTTCTTCAGGGAGTGCTCGGTTCGCCCTTGCTTTCCATCGCCTGCGCTGAGCGGGAACCACGCCGCTTGCGCGTAATCACTTCGGAGGGCAGTTCGCCGAAATCCTGTTCCGGCGCATCCGTCTCGACGAGATCTTCTTCCTCATCATCCCGCTGGCGCGCACCCTTGAGGGCGCCCTTAGCAACCAGGGTCTTCTTCAATTCCTTGAGAGAGGGAAGATCGGAGAGACTCGCAAGGCCGAATTCCAGCAAAAAGGCCTCGGTCGTGCCATAAGTCATCGGCCGTCCTGGGCTGCGCCTGCGCCCGCGCAGATAGACCCAACCGGTTTCAATGAGCACATCGAGCGTTCCCTTGGAGAGGCTCACGCCCCGGGTTTCCTCGATTTCACCGCGCGTGATCGGCTGCTGATAAGCAACGATCGCGAGCGTTTCGAGCGCAGCGCGCGACAATTTCCGGATATCCGTCTCGGTATCCGTCAACAAGAACCCAAGATCCGTTGCCGTGCGAAACAGCCATTTGCCACCCGCCTGCACGAGATGGACGCCGCGATGGGCATAATCGGCCTGCAAGCACGCAATGACGTCGCGGACTTCGACCGTTTTCGGTAAGCGCCGCGCAATGTCGCTATCCGACAAGGGCTGGCCCGCCGCAAACAACAGGGCCTCCGCAATCCTCACCGCCTCGATCAAAGCGGGGTTTAACTGTTTGTCTTCATCGAGGCCCGCCGCCGCCGCTTCGGGCAAAAGCTCTGTGATGTCCGACAAGAAACCTCCTTTTCCGTTCATCGAGATCAATGAGTCAAAAAGAGGCAAGGCGATCTTCAGGACGCCTTGCCTTTGTCCGCTGCAATGCTCTTGACCCATAAGGGAGCGAAAGGCTCATCCTGGCGGAGCGCGACCAAGCCCTCCCGCGCCATTTCCAACATGGCCGACAAGGATGAGGCGCGCACCGTGCGCCGCATTTCCGGCGTCGTGCAATAATGCAGTAAATAGGCATCGAGCGGACTCCAGTCCGCCACCGCGCCAATCAGACGTTCCAGTTCCGCGCGCGCCTGTGTCAGCGACCAGACCGTGCGCTGCTTCAAGGTCACAACGCTCGGCCCCTTTTCATGCTTGCGCGGAAATGGGCGGCGCGCCCTACGGCTCGCATAGATTTCGAGCAATTCCTGGAGGCTCGTCTCCCATTGCGGAGTCATCACCTTTTCGATCTTTTCCGGATTGCCGCGCAAAACCGTGTCGCGACCAAGACGCGGCCGGCCAACGAGTTCACTGGCAGCGGCGCGCAAGGCTTCGAGCCGGACAAGACGCGCCGCCAAAAGACGCGCGACTTCCTCCGCTACCGGTTCCTCATTCTCATTGGCCTGGGGTAAAAGAAGGCGGGACTTCAAGTATGCAAGCCACGCCGCCATGACGAGATAATCGGCAGCGAGTTCCAGACGCAGACTGCGCGCTTCCTCGATAAAGGCGAGATATTGCTCGACGAGCGCCAGGACTGAAATTTTGTGCAGATCGACCTTCTGGCGCCGCGCCAGATCGAGAAGGAGATCGAGCGGCCCCTCGAACCCTTCAAGCTCGACGATGAAGGAGGTCTCCATGAGGGCGGATACACCGGCGGCGGTGCCCTCTCCTTCTGCCGGCACGTCCTCGAATTCATCCTGTGCCAAGCCCACCGCTCCCTTGATCGCGCACCGATAATGTCTCGAAACGAAACGTTCGATCAGGCGAATCACATTAGCAGTTTTTCGGATTCATGGCTAATGGCTGAAAAAAGAGACGCCCCTGCCCGGAGATCCGGACAGGGGCATGCTTCGTGTCACAATAAGAACGGGTGCTAATACTTGAACTAATTCTTGGCGACGAAACAATTGCCGCCGGCTCCCTGAACCTGCTGACACAGGCCCGTCGCCTCCTCGCGCGAGAGGCCGCCGACACGCACCCGATAGACCGTTTTATCGCCATTGACAGCCTTGCGGATCGACGTGTGACGTCCGCCAAGCGCTGCCGCATACTGACGGCCCAGCTTGGTCTGAATGTCACGGGCTTCCTGTTCCGACGTCGGCGCCGCGAATTGTACCGAGAAAGCACCATTGCCAGCAGCCGCCGCAGTGTCAGGCGTCGCGGAAGCGAGTTGCTGCGCGGGTTTGGCCTTGGCTCCGGCATTGGCGCTACCGAGCGGCGTGGATGCGGAAGATGCCGTTCCGTTGATCGCTTCTGCCACCGGGTCCTTCGGCGTCACGCGCGCTGTGGATTTCGGTGTCGCCGCCTTGGCGGCAGGAGCGGCAGGCCTTGGTGCTGGCACGGGCACGGACGAGGCGGTCGTCTGCGGCGGCGTATCATTCGGCAACAAGGTCCCGTCCGGCCGTACGGAGACGGTTTTCACCTTTTTGGGTTCGATCAGCGAGGCAATGCTCATCGATTGTTGGGGGGCCGGTTGCGGCGGGGCGCTCGCCTGCTGATGCGGCATGGGAGGCGCCGCAGGCACCGGCACGCTGGCGGCAGCGGCGCCAGGCCTGGCCAAAGGTGCACTCTGGGCATCCCGGATTTGCGCCTGGCTCAAATCGACGGGCTGTTCCTGGTGCCCCGTCAAGGCCGCAGTTGTCGAGGGCGCCGATTTGTCCAGAATCGAGGCGTCCTGCGTCACATTATCCGCATTGGCCGGACTGCTCGGCTGGATCTTGGTCGGGCCGCTCTCCGCCATAATGGTTGTCACCTCATGCGGCCCCGATCCCTTGCCCTTGTAGACAAAGCTCGCCCCAATGCCCACGAGACCAACGAGGAGGATACCGGCCACGATATAAAGCGGCCTGCGCGAACGCGGCTCTTCAAAAGCGTGCGTGCCATAGGCCGCTTCCTCGGGAGCGCCGGAATCAGCGACCTCGTCATAAGGCCAAAGATCGGCGTTGCCCTGCTGATCTGGATAGGGCTGGTAAAAAGCCTCATTGGTTCCCGTGGCGGCATAGCCGTGGCCGGCGTAGGTCGCCTCTTGATGGTGGGGGCTAGCGAAACCCGGCGCTTGCCCTTGCCCTTGCGGAAACTCCATGCCGGGCGGAAGAGAGCCAAGCAAACCGGCCTGAATGGCGGCGAAATCGGCCCGCCCCCTCGATAGGTTCACATTCGCCTCAGCGTCCGCGACTGTCCTGGCCGGCTGCTGCCATTGCGGCGCTTCCCAGCCCCGTTCCGTCATCGGACCCCTCGCTTGATCATGCTCCTGCACCGGCTCGAACATGGCTTTGAACGGATCCTCGGCCACATCGGACAAACGAGCCAATGCGCTCAAGGCGTCATCTTCCTTGCGAGCCTGGGCGGAGGGTTGGCGCAAACGGCGCTCGAACTCCTCCAGATCGATCATCGGGCGCCGTCTCGCAACAGATTCGCTCATGATTTCCAATCTCCCATCGCACCGCATTATCAGGCCATCACATCCGCCACGCAGAGCCCTGCCTGAGCTCCGTGCGCGCCGGATATTTCCCGTTAGTTTGCTTTATTGATGCAAAAGCCCTGAAATTTTTCTTAAAAATTGTATTCCTTCGGTGAAATCAGCAACGCGTTTCACCCTTCGCATAGGCGTCAAGCCACACAATCCGGCCGCGGACGTCTACCGTAACACTTTCAGAATAAAGGTATTTCAGCCTTACTCGATACTAACCGAGAATAACGAAAATTCGAGAATAACCGGGGATGAGCGTCATCATCCTCGGGTCACTATCGCATCGCTTGTTCATCCAGATGAATCAGCGATGATATAAGTCTTTATTATGGCATCAAATTTTTCCTGAAAGGGGATCCTTTTCAGATTTGATGCTAGAGCGGTTAGCACACTCAGCGCATTTCGCTCACCGCATTTCACTTGGCGCGCTCACCCCAAGAAGGCTAAGCCCGCTCGCCAGAACCTCGGCCATGATATGGACCAGCGCGAGCCGAGCGAGTGTCAAGTCCCGTCTTTCTTCATAAATAAAGCGTAAATGAGGCTGATCCTTGCCTCGCGTCCAGTGGGCATGCAATTCCGACGCCAAATCATGCAGATAGAAGGCAATCCGGTGGGGTTCATGCGCCAGGGCCGCGCCTTCGACCACGCGAGGAAATTGCGCGATGATCTTGATCAGCCGCGCCTCGCCTTCATCGCCCAGCAGAGAGAAGTCCGCCGTTTTCAAAGCTGCGAGCGAACAATCAAGATCCGGCAGAAGGGTCGCCGCCTGCCGGAAGACGGATTTTACGCGCGCATGGGCATATTGCACATAAAAGACCGGATTATCCTTGGATTGCTCGATGACCTTGGCGAGATCGAATTCAAGCACTGCGTCATTCTTGCGAAACAGCATCATGAAACGGACGGCATCGACGCCGACCTCATCCACCACCTCGCGCAGGGTCACGAAATCGCCCGCCCGTTTCGACATTTTGACCGGCTCGCCACCGCGCATCAGCTTGACCAACTGGCAAAGCTTGACGTCGAGCGTCACACGGCCCTCCGAAAGAGCCTTCACCGCCGCCGCCATGCGTTTGACATAGCCGCCGTGATCAGCGCCCCAGACATCGATCAAGACCGAATAACCCCGGTCGATCTTGGTCTTGTGATAGGCAATGTCGGACGCGAAATAAGTGTAGGTGCCATCCGATTTCTTCAAGGGCCGATCGACATCGTCCCCGAAATCGGTGGATTTGAAGAGAACCTGTTCGCGGTCTTCCCAATCTTCGATCGCCTGGCCCTTGGGCGGCGGCAGGCGGCCCTCATAGACGAGGCCACGGTCCCGCAGAAAGGCAATGGCAGCGGCCACCTGATCTCCGTCCTCGCTCCGGGTCAGTGACCTTTCCGAGAAAAAAACCTCATGCGTGATGTTGAGCGCGGCGAGATCGTCACGAATCATCGCCATCATTCCGTCGATCGCGGCAAGGCGGAAAATCTCGAGCCATTCTTCCCCGTTGCTGCCTCTATATGTATCGCCATGGGCTTGCGCGAGGCTGGCGCCGACACTTTTGAGATAATCCCCTGGATAAAGACCTTCGGGGATCGCGCCAATCGTTTCGCCAAGCGCCTCGCGATAGCGCAGATGCGCAGAACGAGCGAGGACATCGACCTGTGCGCCCGCATCATTGATGTAATATTCGCGAGTGACCCCAAAACCCGCGAAAGCCAGCAGATTGGCGAGCGCATCGCCAAAAACCGCGCCTCGCCCATGGCCGACATGCATTGGCCCGGTGGGATTGGCCGAGACATATTCGACATTTATTTTTTCTTGCGCAGCCGTCGCCGGACGGCCGAAATCCGAGCCTTGCTCCAAGGCGGCGCCAAGCAGACGTCCGAAAAACTCGGGTTTCAAACGAATATTGATGAAGCCAGGCCCGGCGACCTCGGCTTCCGCGACATCGCCATCTTCGGCCAGGGCCACGGCGATTTCCACAGCGAGCTGGCGCGGATTGGCGAAGGCGGGCTTCGCCTCCTTAGCATAGACCATGGCCGCGTTGGCGGCGAGGTCGCCATGGGCCGCCTCGCGCGGCGGCTCGACGACGAAACGCGTCAGATCGAGATCCTCAGGCAAGCGGCCAGAGCCGATGATCCCGCGCAAAATGGCGGCGATACGCGCGTGAAACTCGGTGAAAATATTCATGAAACAGCCTGAAAACCGGAATGGGCCGAAAATGGCCTCTTGAAGGCTCCTCTATAGCATGAAGCGAAAAATCGAAATCCGGCATCACGCGTCAGAGGCAAATCGGGATTCCCAAGGCATTTCCGATCGGCTGGACCAGAAATGCCCTGGAAGTTGGAGGCTTCGGAATTATGCCGAAAAATCCGGCGCCGTATCGAACAGCCGGCGATGTTCATTAATGGCGAAACGGTCGGTCATGCCGGCGATATAATCGCAGACGACGCGGGCCCGTTTGGCTTCATCGCTTCCAGCCCGGCGCGCGGCCTCAGCCCATTCCGGCGGCATCTCCTCGGGCGCATCGAAAAAGCGCGGGAAAAGCCGCGAGATCACCTCGGCTGCACTATCGCGCATCGCATTCAGACGCGGGTGTCGGTAGAGGTTCTGGAACAGAAAGCTTTTGATCATCTTGTCGACGCTTTGGGTCGCCTGCGAGAAGCCGACTAGAGGGGATTTTTGCGCCCGCACATCCTCGATACTCGTGACACCCGAAGCCATGATACGCCGTCGGCTTTCATCAATCGCATCCTCAATGCAATGGGTGATCAGCCGGCGCACCAGTTCGTGAATGACACGCACCGGTTCAAGCCCCGGATAAAGGGTCTCGATCTCACTGCCGATATCGCGCAGAAAATCGACTTCCGAGATCTGCTGAAAGGTCAGAATGCCGGCGCGCAGGCCATCATCGATATCATGCGCATTATAAGCGATGTCATCAGCCAGCGCCGCCGCCTGGGCCTCGGCGCTGGCAAAGGTCGAAAGATCGAGGCGATGGACCGCATCAAAAGCAATGAGCGCCATCGGCAAGCCACGCTTGGCGTAACGCGGCACCGGCGTCCCGTCGGCTTCGAGCAGGGGACCATTATGTTTGACGAGACCCTCGAGGGTCTCAAAAGTCAGATTCAAGCCATCGAACGCGGCGTAGCGGCGCTCCAATTTGGTGACGATCCGCAGGGCCTGAGCATTATGATCAAACCCGCCATAGGGCAGCATGATCGCATCGAGCACATCCTCGCCCGTATGGCCGAAAGGCGTGTGGCCAAGATCATGCGCAAGCGCCAAAGCCTCGGCGAGATCATCGTCGAGGCCCAGAGCCCGCGCCAAAGCCCGCGCGATCTGTCCAACCTCGATCGAATGGGTCAGACGCGTCCGGTAATGGTCACCCTCATGCGGGACGAAGACCTGGGTTTTATGGGCGAGCCGGCGAAAGGCGGCGGAATGGATAATGCGGTCCCGGTCGCGCTGGAAATCCGTGCGCGAGGGGGACGCGGGTTCCTCCACCAAACGGCCGCGACTTTTTGCCGCATTCGCCGCATAGGGGGCACGGACGGGATTAAGGTCGAAAGCTTGCATAACATCCCGCTCGATAGGGCTGGTCAAATTCCCAGGGCTGACTCATTGCGGTCATAGGCTTTGCGACGTATCTTCCCTATTCCAGGGCGAGGCAAGCGCCATTCCTATATCATAGAGTAGCGCCGCCGCACGCCGCCGCGATTTCTCAGGCCGCAGGTCCTGACCAGAAGGTCCTGTTCAGAGGTTCATCCATGAGCGAAGTCATCAGCGAAGCCGCCACCGAAACGCCCGTCATCCTAACGGAGAACGCCGCTAAGCGCGTTGTCGAAATCATGAAAACCGAAGCTCCCGGCTCCGTACTCCGCGTCGGCGTCGATGGCGGCGGCTGCTCCGGCTTCACCTATACCTATAATGTCGTCACCGAGCGCGAACCCGACGACCTCGTTCTCGAGCGTGACGGCGCGACCGTGCTGATCGACCAGATTTCACTCGAATATCTGCGCGGTTGCCAGATCGATTTCATCGACGACCTCATG
Source organism: Beijerinckia indica subsp. indica ATCC 9039 (assembly GCF_000019845.1). Lineage (NCBI taxonomy): Bacteria > Pseudomonadati > Pseudomonadota > Alphaproteobacteria > Hyphomicrobiales > Beijerinckiaceae > Beijerinckia > Beijerinckia indica. The sequence continues at coordinate 3,091,411 of NC_010581.1, forward strand.
GGCCGGATGTTCAAGATCTCCAATCCCTCCGCGACGGCCTCTTGCGGCTGCGGCTCCAGCTTCGCTGTCTGAGGCCGGAATGCGGTCGGAACAAGGGTGCGTTCGCGTCCCCTTGGACGGCCTCTCCTTTTCTTTGGCAATGAACTCACGCCGATCCTGTATCGGCGTGAACGATTCTAGCCCTCTGCCATTCTTCTTTCTTCCTTTTTCACATTTCCTTGAAGCGCTTTTCTCCCCATCAACAAGCCTGTAGAAGCGCGCAGGCGAATCCATCTCTTTCAATCAAAAGAGAACGCCCCACCTTCTTGAAAAGACATCATATCGATCGCAAAATAGGTGTTGCGTCGGATCTGAGTCTCTCGTGCGAAAGCGCATGAACTCATCCCAAGAGTAGCGGCCCAAGAGCCATAATTTCATCCCCTTTCCAAGCTACATCTGACTAGCGTTAAGCGCGTGTCAGGCTGATGCTCCAGCGCGAGGTCTTATGGGAACCAAACGATCCCTGATGACGACCGGCCTTCTGACCGGCACGGCTCTTTGGCTTCTTGCCCCCTTGTCCCCCCTTCCGATCATTGCAACAGTCAAAGCGCAAGGGTCCTACGCCCATGCACAGGATTTGGTGATCGAGGCCGGGTCAACGACCTATCGCATCAAAAAACTCGATCTTTCCGGCACGACACTCCAATCGGCCGATCTTCTCGCTGTATTCGATCCCAAAAGCCCTCTACCTTTACAGGAAAGGCTTCAGAAGCTCAGCGCCGGCGCCATCACAGCTCCGGAAATCATCGCGGAAACAACGCGCGATGGGCTCGTTCAGACGATCGTCTATCACAATGTGACACTTGGCACCGTTCAGGCAGGACAGGCGGCCTCCGCCCGCGTCAACAACACCACGCTCAAGCTCATAAGCCCGGACGGGACGATCGAAGGGACCTATGGCGTCATCAAAGCGACGGCGGTCAATCTCCTTCTCGCCAGCCAACTGGCTGGCGCCCCCGGCGAAGTGACGACCAAAGACAAGAGCACGGCCAAAATTCCGTTTCTCGGCTCACTTGAAATCAACGATGTGCATCTCACCAATGAGAAGGCCCATTCACAACTCGATATCCAATCCCTAGCGGCGCGTGACATCAAGGGGCAGGCCTTGCCTACCGCTCCGCAAACCGGTCAAACGGACAAAACTGAGGATCAAGCCACGGCCTACAGCACATTCGACAGTTTGGGCGGAGTGCTTCCAGGCAATTTTGATATCGGCCAATTAGACGCTGAAAAACTTAGCCTGACCTTGACCAATTCTCAGAATCAGCCGTTGCATCTCAGTTTCGCCAAAGGTTCTTTCAGCGATTACACAGCTTTCACCTTCGGCGTCATCCATCTCGATGATCTCGCCCTGCAATCCCCCATCCTCTCCTTCACACTGCAAAATCTCGGTCTTCGCGGCGTGGATTTCACGACAGTCCGCACGTTGCTGAGAGAGGCCTCGCAAAACAACACTGTCATCGGTCTGCAAGCCATTCTGCCGCGTGTCGATCTGCTCGAACTCGCCAAACTCGATGTCACGCAATTTGGTGAAAAGGTCGCTCCCACGGCCGAGGATCCTGCCGGGCGTGACCCCTTATCCTTCCAGGTCGATGCCTTGCGGATGGAACGCTCGCAGCTCTTCCAAGGCACCCCCACGAAGATCAACGCCTCCATCAATCAGTTCCGCGTCGATCTGGACAAGAACCGAAGCGGTCTGTTCAAGGATCTGGCGGCCTTTGGCTATCACGGCCTCGACCTCTCCAGCCGGCTCGCGATGGGCTGGTCGCCGGAGAAGCAGGAACTCGTCGTCGATAATCTGATCGATGCCAAGGACATGGGCACTGTGACCCTTGCCGCTTTGCTCACCAATGTGTCGAAGGAATTCTTTTCGGCCAAGGATGTCGAAGCCACGCGTATCGCCACGGAAACAGCGCGTTTGAAAACCGCCGAACTCACGATTGATAATGATGGAATTTTCGACAAATTCCTGACGCTTCAGGCGCAAGCTCAGAAGAAACCCCTGGCTGATCTACGTCGCTCCTACACGAGCGCCGCCGCCGTCGTCGTCCCCATTCTGCTCGGCAATGGCCCCGGCGCTAAAGCCATCGGCGCGGCGGTTTCAAAATTCATCGCCGAGCCGAAAAAACTCCACCTTCAAGCAACCATGCCGGACGGCCTCACACTCAAGGATGTCGACCTGATTCAAACGCCAGGTTTGCTTCTCGACAAGATCGAAATACAGGTTTCGAACGAAGCCAAAACCGGCGCTCCGCAACCGCATTGACATTGACGCGAACCGGAACGGAAAAGCGCGAGACATTCCGGTTCAGGCTGGCTTGTCTCTCGAAGGTAGTGTATGTCGCACCTGCGTTTCAAGCTCTATGGTGGAGACTAAGGTGGCTACCCTACCCAAAACTGAATTCGAAGTCGGCGGCAAGACGATCGAAGCTTTCACGCTCGACGATCTGGCCAATGGCAGCCTCGAGATCATGTTCATCGACAAAGAGACCCAGAAAGGCCTCGCCAGCTACACGGTGCAGAACAATAAGTTCAAGACCAAGAACTTCACCTACGACATTTCGAAATTCTTCGACTTTGCCGTGGAAGAATTCAAGTCGATCGGTCTTTGACGATTTTCGAGAAAGCATCGGATTCCCGAACGATATCGGGACCGATGCTTTTTCGATACGACATATTCCGGTGAAGGTGGCGATAGAAACACCAAAAACCTTTTAGCTATCGATGATCGTGTCATCGATAGCTAAAAGGTTGAATGATCCAGGATGCAAAAGGACAAGCAGGCCAGCATCCAGCGATAAAACTTTAAGACCGTGACACGTTGAAAGAACACGTATCACGGTCCTTGAATGCTGTTACTCGGCCTTGAGCATGCCGAATAATCCATCCGGCCAAATGATCAGGCACTCAGACGATCACTCGCCTTCCTTGTAAAGGCCAGCTTCGCCCGGTTTCAGGCCCAGGCGCTCAAACGTTTCCTTCGGAAGGTCGATGACCATGGAAACGATATGATCGTCCGTCAGATTGAACGTCTTGATCACGTTCAAGACGGCGTCGTTCTCGCCGGGGACCCAAGAAGCATAGAGCTCGACGTCTTGATCGCCCTCCGCGGGATTGCCCGACGTCACTTGAATAAGCCAGCCTTCGAACATCTTCTCTTCCCTATATTGAGCCTACTCTTCAGATTCAAAGGTTCGGCGGTATGGACCCTGAACTCTGCTTCTCCGAAGCTCGATAAAAGCCCAATGATCGTGCAGCACAATCCTTGGCCCGAGCCATCAAGAATTCCATCTGGACTTTCCCGCTCTCTAACCCGATCCACGAGAATGATCCAGTCTACTCAGGCATTTTCAGCAAAAACGGTGCCGTCAGCCACCCCGTGTCAGCGCACCCACCAATATTCCCGCGTCAAAGGATAATGATAATATTTCAGCCAATTCGCCTGGACGCTCGCCGCCGCCTGGGGATGCGCCGGCCCATACATCACATAATTATCGATTGGTAAGCGGCGGCGCTCATCCTCGCGAATGCGGGCAATCACCCCTTCGGGAGGAGCGCCGAGATCCAGCGCCTCCGCCACGAGGGTTGCGTCCCAATCAAAAGCGGCATTGGCCAGAACTGTCCGCAGGGTTTCAGGCAGCCTGTCATAGCAATCAAATTGCTTCTTCAAACGTCCCATGCGCTGCCTCGATTTTCTGCATGGCGCACTCAGTCACACCATAGAACGACAAGACTCTCGTCGTTCTGTGCAAGACAAAGCCACGCTTGATTTTGCTTTTTCACAAGCAAAATCAATGCTGCCAAGCATATTAAGCGCCAGCAAACCGCCAAGGTTCGCTCAACTCGACAAGCTCCTATGCATTTTCCACGCGAAACAGGGTGGGATCTGGCAGAAATTGATCAAAAGCGCGGCTTCTGATCAAGATCACGGACCGCACCGCGGGCAGCACTGGTCGTAAAGGCGGCATAGGCGCGCAAGGCCGTCGAGACCTGGCGCTGGCGCTCACGCGGCTTGAAAGCATTCGCGCCTTTCGCCTCCATGACTCCACGCCGACGCGCCAGTTCCGCTTCGGGCACGGCCAGGATAAGAGAACGGGTCTTGATATCGATCTCGATCCGATCGCCCTCCTCGACCAAAGCAATCATGCCGCCTTCAGCCGCCTCCGGCGAGACATGGCCGATGGACAGGCCAGAGGTGCCGCCAGAAAAGCGCCCATCGGTGATCAAGGCGCAGGCCTTGCCAAGCCCTTTCGATTTCAAATAGCTCGTCGGATAAAGCATTTCCTGCATGCCAGGACCACCCCGTGGTCCTTCGTAACGGATCACCACCACGTCACCGGCGACAATCCGCCCAGCAAGAATCGCCTCGACCGCGCTGTCCTGGCTCTCGAAAACCCTGGCCGGCCCGGCAAAGGTCAAAATGCTTTCATCAACGCCGGCTGTCTTCACGATCGATCCTTCCTCAGCCAGATTGCCGAAGAGGACGGCAAGCCCGCCATCTTGCGAAAAGGCATGCGCCTGATCGCGGATCACCCCGGTTTCCCGATCGAGATCCAGGGCCTCATAGCGTTTTTCCTGGCTAAAGGCCTGCGTCGTCGGCACGTTGCCCGGCGCTGCTTTATAGAAAGTCTGAACCATCTCGCTATTGCTGCGCCGGATATCCCAACGCATCAAGGCTTCCCCCAGACTGCTCGAATGGACCGTCGGCAAGTCCGCATGGAGAAGCCCTGCCCTATCGAGTTCCCCCAAAATCGCCATAATGCCACCAGCCCGGTGCACATCCTCCATATGGACGTCATTCTTCGCCGGCGCGACCTTGCAGAGGCACGGCACGCCACGGGACAGGCGGTCGATATCCGCCATCATGAACGGCACGCCCGCCTCATGGGCCGCCGCCAGAAGGTGCAAGACCGTATTGGTCGAGCCGCCCATGGCGATATCGAGCGTCATGGCATTTTCAAAGGCCTTGAAGGAAGCGATGGCGCGCGGCAGAACGGAACCATCATTTTGCTCATAATAGCGGCGCGCCAGATCGACGATCAAATGCCCGGCTTCCACGAAGAGACGCCGGCGATCGGCATGGGTTGCGAGGACGGAACCATTGCCGGGCAGAGAAAGCCCCAAGGCCTCGGTCAGGCAATTCATGGAATTGGCAGTGAACATGCCCGAACAGGAGCCGCAAGTCGGGCAGGCCGAACGCTCGATCACCGCCACATCCTCGGCGCTGACCCGGTCATCAGCCGCCGCAACCATGGCATCAACCAGATCAAGCGCCAAGGTCTTGCCACCGACCTGCGCCTTGCCAGCCTCCATGGGTCCACCCGACACGAAAATGGTCGGAATATTCAGGCGCAGCGCGGCCATCAACATGCCGGGCGTGATCTTGTCGCAATTCGAGATGCAAACGAGAGCATCGGCGCAATGGGCGTTGACCATATATTCGACGCTGTCGGCGATGAGTTCGCGCGAGGGCAAGCTGTAGAGCATGCCATCATGCCCCATAGCAATGCCGTCATCGACGGCAATCGTGTTGAATTCCTTGGCAATGCCACCCGCCTTTTCGATCTCGCCGGCGACAAGCTGGCCGAGATCCTTGAGATGAACATGGCCCGGCACGAATTGCGTGAAGGAATTGGCGATGGCGATGATCGGTTTGCCGAAATCCTCGTCCTTGACGCCCGTCGCGCGCCAGAGGCCACGGGCGCCGGCCATATTGCGGCCATGAGTGGTGGTGCGGGAACGATAATCGGGCATGTTCAACCTCTGAATCTCGTCTCTGGATCTCGCTCAAGCGGATTGCACGCCGCGTGATCCCATCGATCAAACGCTGCGATCAGGACCTAAAGGTCCAAACCATACGCTGCCGGCCATGCACTCCAAACCGTGCGCTCCGGGCCGTGGCAGCGTTGCGATAGAGAGGCTGTCTTTACAACAGTGCGCTGTCGAATGAAATCGCCCGATGGCAGGGATTTTGCCCCGCTTTATATTCCATTTCTCATAATAAAGCCCCGGCCTTGCGCCAAGCTTGACCCATGAAAGCGCCACCATGAGCGATACGCCAGCAGAAGGAACCGTCGATCCCGACCTGCCGGAATTGTCTCCCAACGCCTTCATCAAACCGGACGAGACACCGGACGAGGCTTTTTATGCCGTGCCGCGTTTCGTGACCCATATCGACGGCGGAGCAATTGCCGCGGTCACCGAGCTCTATCGCGAAATCGTGCCGCACGATGCCCAAATTCTCGATCTTATGTCGAGCTGGATCAGCCACCTGCCGCCCGAAGGCAAATATGCGCAAGTCATCGGTCACGGCATGAATGCCATGGAGCTCAAGGCCAATCCGCGGCTCACCCGTTCCTTCGTGCAAAATCTCAATACCAATCCGCTCTTGCCGCTCGAAACGCAATCGCTCGACGCGGCCATGATCTGCGTCTCCATTCAATATTTGCAAAAGCCGGTCATTGTATTGCGCGAGGTCCTGCGTGTGCTGCGCCCGCAGGCGCCGCTCATCATCACTTTTTCAAACCGTTGTTTCCCGACCAAGGCGGTCACGGTCTGGCAGGCTTTGGAGGACGAGGCTCACCTCGACCTCCTCGCCCTCTATCTTCAACGCGCGGGTTTCGCGTCGATCGAATCACGCACGCTTTGCAAAGGCGGGCGCGGTGCCGATCCCCTCTGGGCGGTCATCGGGCGCTCCTGACAGTTCAGGCAGACAGCCGTGCCGCGATCTCCTTGACCGGCAATTTCATGAAATCCTTATCGATTTCAGCCGTCACAATGCCGCGCGCCGCCGGTGAAAGGCGTTCGCGCAAGACGCCGAGCGCTTTCGGTGGCGCGATCACGATGAGACTTTTGACGGCATAATGCTTGATCTCCTTATCAAGGACATCAGCCACATCCGAAAGAAAGTCGATCTCGTTCTGCTCATGCCAGTCGGTCTGTTCGAGCGCGCTGCGGGATGTGCCGTGTGATTCGTAGACGCGTCCTGGCCGATCCGTGCCGAGTTCACGAGCAGGCGCCTGCGGCAAGGCGAAGTCTTCAACCGGCTTGAGATCAAGCCGTGTCGCCTCGCCATCATTGCGCAAGATCTGCGCCTTGGCGCCGTCGCAGACCAAGATCCAGCCTTGCCGGGGAATCCTGACGCGTTCCATGTCGCTCTCCATCATCCTTCTGAACTCGCGGTCATCACACCACAGACGCAACCGCGATCAGGATAATGTTCGAAACGCTTTCCAGTTCTCCCCAAAGCGCTCTGGCAACCGGCCACCTTATATCAAAATATCATGCAGTGCCGGAGATGCGCTCGATAATTGCGCCGCAACGGCCGAGCTTCTCTTCCAAATGTTCAAAACCCCGGTCGAGATGATAGACGCGGTTGACCATGGTCTCGCCCTGCGCCGCCAGCGCCGCAATGACGAGGGAGACGGAAGCCCTCAGATCCGTCGCCATGACGGGCGCGCCTTGCAGTGTTTCGACACCCTCGACAATTGCGGCATCACCCTCGAGGCGAATATGGGCGCCAAGCCGCGCCAATTCCTGCACATGCATGAAACGATTTTCGAAAATCGTCTCGGTAATCGTCGATGACCCCTTGGCTTTCGTCATGAGGGCCATGAATTGCGCTTGAAGATCGGTCGGAAAGCCCGGGAACGGTGCTGTCGTGACGTCGACCGGCTGAAGGCCCGCGCCGTTGCGCCTCACCCTGATTCCCTCATTGGTGACAGAAATGCGGGCCCCCGCTTGTTCGATCGTATCGAGGGCCGTCTGCAAAAGGTCCGCTTCAGCGCCTTCAAGCAGGACATCACCCCCCGCCATGGCCACGGCGATCGCATAGGTTCCCGCCTCGATCCGATCGGGAAGCACCTTATGGCTCGCGCCAGAAAGACGCCCAACGCCCTCGATTTCGACCGTCGATTGCCCTGCCCCCTTGATCTTCGCCCCCATTTTCGTAAGGCAATTGGCGAGATCGACGATTTCTGGCTCGCGAGCCGCATTGACGAGCAGAGTATGGCCTTGCGCCAGCGAGGCCGCCATCAAGGCCGTATGCGTGCCACCAACCGTCACTTTGGGAAAGGTGATCTCGGCGCCATGCAGACCCTTGGGCGCCTTGGCGTGCACATAGCCCGCTTCGATCTCGATCTTCGCGCCTAATTTTTCCAAAACCATGAGCAGGAGATCGACGGGCCGCGTGCCGATGGCGCAGCCGCCGGGCAACGAAACGCGCGCCTCTCCCATCCGCGCGAGCAGCGGCGCGATGACCCAGAAACTCGCCCGCATTTTTGAAACGAGATCATAGGGCGCCATAATATCAACGATGGTGCCGGCGGTGAGATGAATCGCCCGGCTCGCATGCGGCTCCTCGCCGGCACGTCGGCCGTTCACCGAATAATCGACACCGTGGTGACCGAGAATGCGCAACAGCATATTGACGTCGGCGAGCGCCGGGACGTTTTCAAGCGTCAGCGTCTCAGATGTCAGAAGGGACGCGATCATCAAGGGCAAAGCGGCATTTTTCGCACCTGAAATCTTGATAGTGCCTTCGAGCGTCCGGCCGCCCACGATGCGAATGCGATCCATTCATTCCCCGTCGATTTTGATGGTCTGAAGCTGGAGAAACCGGGCGTTTCCCGCCCCACGGCTTTCCTGGTTCATTTCAAAAGATTGATCTCGAACTCTTTTCACAAATAAGCGGAAGCTTGGTCAAGCCACTCCGATTCCATCCCTCTCACACCGCGCCACTCTCACGGAATTCGCTCGTCATCCGGCTTATCCCCAGCCAAAACTTGATTTCTTTCCCTGCTCTGCGCCTTGCGGCGATGCAGATTAGCCTTCAATGCGGAGGCAAGACGTTGTTCTCGCACCGATTTCTCAACAACCTTCGGCGCGGGGCTCGGCTCTTGGCCAGCCGGAACCGCGTCTAGGTGAGGAAAAACCGTGCGGCTCATGCAGGGCCCCGTCGCTCTTTATGGATAAGACGCCGTCAAAAAGCGCGCTTTTTGACAAATTTCACGCAATAACGCCCGGCGCGTGCCGACAGCTTCAGTTTGAAAGGAATTCTTTTAAGCAGCGTTAACCAAGGAAACAAGCCAGCACGCTTGCCTAACTGCTCCACCTATGGCACATACGCGCCACCCGGGGCGGATGGCCCCACGGTACGGGCTGCCGTAGCTCAGTGGTAGAGCACTCCCTTGGTAAGGGAGAGGTCGAGAGTTCGATCCTCTCTGGCAGCACCATCTAACCCATTGATTAGCCAGCACCTTCAAAAATAGGAGAGATGCTGAGGCAATGGAGGGCGAAACGGCGTCACTTGCCCGCATGCCGTTTCGCTGGAGCATAGCTCGTATAACCAGGGAGAATCTCCTGGTCTATGAGGTTAAATCCTCACTTATTTTTCAGCAAAAATTCACGTGCCAAAAATCTCACGTGCAAGGTGCCGACGAATTATTCCTCACCGGCACGCTATTCGTGAACTGCAAGGGATTGCACGTCACATTGGCCGTAATGCCGCAGCCAGAGTCCAGGCGAACCGCATAAGGAACCGATGGCGTGCCCGTCTCGCTGACAGCCAGAGTCAATTGGCAGTTCTTGGAAAGCCCCAGCCCATCCGAAACACTATAGGCCATAACGGTATTATTATGATTCCGGCAGGCATCTACGACCGTCACATTTGCAGTGACGTTGGAAGAACCAGCCATCCGCAGGCCATTGCCATCCGTATCAGTCACGCTGCCTGTGAGCGTGACCGCGCTGGCGCTGTACAATCGGATGCCATGGCCCTCACCCCCGCTATATGGGCTGTCGCGAACATGATTGATCGTAATATTCGCGACTGAAACATCGCTGCATGTGCTGATCACGAGCCCCTGCGGATCTGTCTGCGCCGATTCATTGGTGCCGTCCCCACCGGTGTACGGGGCAGGATGACCAAGAATATCGCCAACTGCATCATATCCGACATTCGAGACATTGACGGTTCCAACCGTCGTATGGTTCGATTCAATATCAAGACCTCTCAGCGAGGTCTTATTCGTGACCACAGTGTCAAATCGAACATAGGTCGGACCGTTTCTCGTCTTACAGCCATCTTTTCCGCTCGTATCGACGGAAATACGTTTTACATGGACATTGGTCACACCCGTCCCGAAGTCGTCATGGGTATAGAATGCGCTATCGGTGGTCCGCGAAAGCTTGACAACGCCGAAGACCACCCCATCGGTCGGCTTGATACCTGAATGGTTGTACCATAGAGAGACGGGTTTGGTCTCTGTCATGACGGCCACAGCCGTTCCCTGACGGCTGATGAAGCGTTTTGTGTTCCCAATATCATCAGCTGTCAGCAAATCGATGTTTGCATTCGTCAAACCGGAAAATATAGAGCCCCCGGTATAGATCGTTTGAAGGTCGAGATTACTGATTTGAAGGCTGTCGACATTTGCCACGACAAAGCCGACGCTCCGCGTCCCCTTGATGCGCAAGGTCCCGATCGTGATGCCGTTCAAACGCGGCGATGTCAGATCAATCGGGCCATGAATGCTGACAAGGACGCTGATATCACTGGTTGTTCTATCCTGACCAGCAGGCACGCCGCCATCCACGGTCAGACCGTCGATGGAAATCGGATTAATGATTTCGATTGCGTCCCCTGTTCCCTTCCACAGAAGGGTTGAAACGTCCACGCCATTGCCGGTCAATTGTAGACCGGCAGGAGGCGTCCATTTCGACATAAACGCATAGGTTTGATCGATCAGAAGAGGCTTGCCCTGCGCGACAGCCGCGTTTGCAGCGGCGACGATCGCGGCATCGGAAGAGGAAACACCATCCGTTGGCGCACCATATTGCGCCGGCGTGATCGCCCCTGTTGTAACAGTGGACGTTGATATGGACTGACTCAAATCAATCCTCCTTCGTAAATTATGAATACATTACGCATCAATGGATGCGCAATTCCTTTTATAGTATAAATAATGAGCAATGTCCTTTATGACATACTGACCATAACCAAGAGGGAAGCAAGTATATTTGCGAAATCGGGTGATTGCCGATTTCGATCATATTGTTGCAACTTATAGTATTTACGTGCCGGAAGCAGAGTGAATGTTTTCAGTCTGCCTTTTTAGAAAAGGATTGGCGAGACTAACACTTCAATGTCTCGAACCAATTCGATCTAACCATATCTCCGCCTAACACCAACGACTCTAGGGAATACCCTCGCACGCTGGAAAGCTGTTCTTAATTCCGTGGGCGCAAGCCTCCGCAAGGTATGCGCCTACCCGTGAGAAAGAGGGTGAGGACGACAAAGATTGCTCACCCAGGACAGGGAAACGGTGAGAACCTTCAAAATATCGGAGCCCCTGCAGAAACATCATTCATACCAGCTGCCTGGAAGCGATTGCTTACGACGGTCAAAGCTCGAAGACACGTTCTAGACATGACTTGCAACAGAGTCAGTTTTTGGCAATGATTGTGCTTCACACGAATCATGTTGAAATGCTATGGTGTTCGTCATGGTTGTTTCGACTATTCAGCAGCGATCGACGAGAAACATCGAGAAGCTAACGAGACCCTCTTGAGTATGATCGCTTAAAACACAACCTGACCCTACGAGCAGGATTTCGCAGACAAACGCCCCAATCAAACTTTCGACTTCAGGAGTGATTGCCTTGTGCAACCCTCCAATACGAAGGGTCAAACAGGATAATCTCATGAAACCAATCGACCAGATCCGCCAAGAAATCGCCTCGCTCGAGGCCCGTATCGACAAATTGCGCTCCGTCGAGGACGTGCTTTCAACGCTTGAAGGCGGAAAAGCACTTAGGCGTGGCCGGCGTGCCGCCACGCCGGAAAAGATCCTTCCCAAGGCCGCTGCCAAGCCAGCGGCGAAGACGGCAACAAAAGCGCCCGTGACGAAAGCGCCTTCCGGCGTACGCGAAGGGTCGATCGGGGAAGCCGTTCTTGATTTGCTCAAGGCCCAGGGCGCCCTGCCCCGCGCCGATATCGAAAATGCCATTCGTTCCGATCGCGATGTGGGAAAACAGTCAATTTCCGTTTCGTTGCAACGACTGCGCAAGGCCGGCAAGGTCACCCTTAAAGACAATCAATGGGCGCTCAAGAAGCGATAAGCTGTTTCAAGACGCGGGTACGCCACACAGCATGCAGTGGATGGCGAGACGAACGGCGCCAGCGGTAAAAGAGCCTCCTTGCGCCGTAAGCGTGATCGTCGATGAATTGTACCAAGCCGTCGGACCGATAATACCGGAATTATTCGATCCGGCGGCGATGCTAAGATCGGCGCCAAACTGGCCGCCCGTGCCCCCCGCTGCTCCATTGGGCGAGAGCGTCGCATCCACATTGAAATGTGTCGCTCCCGTAATACCCGTCACCACCAGAACGCTGACGGCAAAGACGATCGCTCGCGCCGGTATTGCAATCGTGGACTGATTCGAGTTCCCCGAGAGAGCGATCATCTCTTCCATAACCTCGAATGTCATGGCCGCGCCATGCGGCGATTGCGCGATGATTTGCGTAGCGGCAAGCGGTTCTTGACCCACTTCCGACAATTTGGCGAGCGGAACGCCACCCTGGGTGGTCCCATCACAAAGGATCAGACGATTATTCGTCGTATCCATGACGATCTCGCCCTGAGCTCCCTTGAAAGAGGCAATATCTGTTTCGGAACCGCGCCGTAGTTGTACCTGAACTGCCATGGATTAGCCTTCCGAACCTAAAGAAAAGAACGACTGCTTTCCCCTCAAGGAGCAGTTCCGAGAGAAATGCGGAGAGGCGAGGTCTCTGTCAGGCCGCCAAAATCGTCCACTTCCCCCAAACTATCCGCCACGAAACCATAATCGAGGCTGGTCCCGAGCAATAAGGCACTCGTCACCGGGCCTCGCGCACCATTGCCTTGTGGTTGATAGGTATAGGTCGCGCATTCGCTGAGATCTTGCACGCCACCGCCAAAAATATTGAAGCTTTGAAACTTCAGACTGATCGTCTGGCCGATAGAGGAGGCCGGCAGCGTATATTTGAACAAGCTGTCGTCGACCCGTGTGAAGGCTACTCCGGCTGCATGTGCGGCAATGTCCGTCCCATAGAGGCCGCGCACGAGCGTTGTCAGCGCATAAGCGTTCGGACCGGTCAGTGTCGCCGTCGCATAGGCGAATAATTCGCCATCCAGATAGCAGAGCGTCGCGCCATTTTGTGCTTCCGCCTCCGTCACACTCGTGAGCGTGCCTACTCCTTGCACGAGCGTGACGCCCAGCGTATCCGTCGTGTCCGGATTGGATGAAACAGGCAGCACATTGGACGTCACGCCCTGGCGCGCAGCGCCCGTAATCGTGCCGATCTGTCGATAGGTCGTCGCATCGATCGAAGCATAGACATAGGCGCCCCCCCAAGCACCGCCACTGCTCGCATTTTGATTTTGGCTGCCCGACAAGGCGACCCATATTTGCGGAATGCCGCCGCTCAAGGCAACGGGTGGCTCGAAGATCACGGGAGGATTCACGGCTCCGGCTTCAGCGGCCCGATTAAAACTCTTCCCCACCGCCCCGACCGCCGGATATTGCACCGCCGTCGCGACGCCACCGGGAAATTCCTCCGCCGTTACTGTAAGAAGACCATTGGCATCTTCTTCGATCGCCGTGATACGGACCGGTGTCTTATCCAAGCCGAGAACCGTATCGGTCAGGGTCACGATGTCCATCGGATCGAGCAAACAATATTCATAAGATAATTTGAACGTATAGGTGTTGCGGATATAAAGCCCACGCTGCAAAATCATCTGTGCGCAAAGAAGGCCCATCGAGACATCACAGATTTCATGCGCGGTGACGGTCGAGCCGCCGCGCATGCCAAAACGCTCTATCGCATCCTGATCGAAGGCCCGGACCGGCGTCGCGGCATAATTGTTTGCCCGGTCGAAACATTCCAGCGTCTGCATATTGGCGATTGAATGAGGATCGACCCGGGCCACGAGAACGGGATCCGCACCGTTTTCATAGATGAAATCCGCATCCGTCAGGTCATAAACAGGTACGACATCGGGCACGAATGTCCGACCATTACCATTGACCACGCTATCACCATAGGGCCGGATCTGCAGGAGCCCACCCGACCAAACAGCAGTGGCATTGGTCAGTTGCAGCCAGCGGGTGATCAGGCTCGACGCGGTTTCCTGTGTCGTCAACGCCGGGCTGAGCCCGATGCCGATCGCGGCGCAATAGGTCTGGTAGGAGGCATCGCTCGAGGCTCCGAACAAGCTCGCGGCATCGATGCTTTCGGCCGGAAAGCCAAGTCCATATTGTGCGTTGGTCAGAAAGTCATAGAGCATGGCCGCGGGGTCCGCATCATAACCATTAACCAGCGAACCGACCGAGGACAAACCTTTGACCTCGAAGGCGAGCGATCCGATCGAAGCGCTCGAGCCAAGATCATAATAGGATGAAGCCATATAGGCGGTGCCATTATAATGCAGGCCGGCATAAGCATAGTCGGCTTGCACAGGTCCCCAGATATCCTGCGGTGTGCCCCCATTCATTAAGGCCAGGTTATAAGCACCATAAGACTGTACCGACTGGCTATTGTAGATCGTCCGGACCGCGTTGACCGGCCCCTCGCCGATGGCCAGCATGATCCAGGTCGAATAAGCATAGCTTGAGACCGTATGATTGCCGCCACCCTTGCCGCCCCCTGCGGAATATTGGGCATGGCTCGCAAAACCATCATGCCAGATGATGTTCGGCGCCGCGCGTGTCATGCCGTAGATGATCGGGATCGGCAGAGCGCTCGATGAGGTCTGAATGTCCATCCCCGTATAATTCGGGGTGACGGCCGCCGATTTCTTGGTGCGGAAATAGCTCATGAGGTTTCTTTGTCCTCGGACGCCCAATAGGAGAAAAAACGACGGCTGCGTTTGGCCTGATCGAGTTGGGCATTCTGGCCGAGCCTTTCCTCGATGACGGCCCGCGCCAGTGAATAGGCATGAACGAACGTCAAGGGATCAGTCTTGGTGATGATGCCTCCATGGGCGTAACAGCGGCCATATTTGAAGACGACAATATCGCCCGGCCCCGGCACATCCACTTCCCGGCAGCGATCGAAGACAAATCCAAGATAACGCTCCTCCGACCGATGCAAATGCCAATCAGAAGCATAAGGACGCGGATCAAAGGGGACGCAAAGACCCGTATCGACGAAGACACGCACCAAAAGCATGCCGCAATCGACACCGGCCCCAAGCACATCGGCGCATTGATGATAAGGCGTGCCGATCCAGCGACGCGCCTCGCTGACGATCAGCGCGCGTTCGGTTTCTTCGCTCATGCGGTTCCTTAATAGGCGGATACAGGCGCGGGGACGTAGGGAAAGCCCCGGAAATTGGCCTGATTGGAAAATTTGGCGCCACAGGACGCAAAGGTGTGGTCACAGCCCTGATAGATCGTGAATGTATCACCGATTGAGGGTGGACGATCGAGCGGATAAGCCAGGCCAAACTGGGCTGTATTGGCCCATTTCACCGTTGCCGTGACGCCATTATTGACCCCTGAGGTAAAGGTCACGAGCCCCTGTTCATAGGCAGGCTCAGAGGCAGACCATTGAATTACAAAGGGGGTCGAGCCGCTTTCCACGCTGCCATCGGCACGGAAAGCGTTTCTGGCAAGGCCGCAACCCGCGTCATAGAGAACATGATTGCAATGAGGCTGATAGAGATTGCGTGGCATTTGCACGTCGAGCAGGGCCAATTCGGAATTGACCGTGATTTCCGCCGTGCTACGGCCGAGTTGATCGATCGTTGCCACACGCCCGACGAAGAGGATTACGCTGCCGATCGGCGCGGTTCCCCAGGCAGCGAGAAAAGCCCGTTCACGCTTGATACGACAGCCGTCGAACAGGCCATTGCGCAAAGCCGAGAGGATGGGAATACCGCCGATCGTATCCGTCGGCCGCGCCGCTAGTGTGATGCGCTGCTGATCCACCTCAAGGCCGGTCACGGCTTTATAATGGAGGCCATCGACGAGAATGGAATCGGCGCGATAGACATAGCCATTGAGCGTGACCGGAACATCGGCATTGGTGGTGGTCAGGATCAAACCGTTCGACAATGTGAAGGTGAAACAATCCGCGATCAAGGCTTGCGAATCGCGGTTCACGCGCAAGGCATCGATCGCGGCCATCAGAGCTGGAGAGGCTTTCTTCATGCCTTGACGCTCCGGAATTTGAGGCTCGCCACGGTCCATAATCCGTCCATGAAATTCTCGAAATCGTTCTGATCGTCGAGAAAACGGCATTCATAGGCAAAGCTGAAATCGGCGACGATGGGAGCGCCGGCCGCGGGCGGGCTGGCGAATGTCACTTTATTCGGTTCCGTCAGAGACCATCCCCCTTGCAGCGCAAGACCATTCACGGAAATATTCGCTACATCCGTGACATAGGAAACGATTTCGACCACGCCACCGAGACTACGCTGGAATGTGAAAATGCTCGTCGAGCCGTCACCCACGCCAATGGTCTGGGCCATAACCTCCTTGTCACTCGGATCGATATAAAGAAAGGTACCATATTGGCCCTGACACTGAAGATAGAGGCCCATCAGGCTTTGCAGCGAATTCGCGCCAAGGCCGGGCCATGCCGTGTTCGCGGTCAAGGCATCGAAGGTCAATTCGAATTCATAGAGCGCCTGGCTATAGAGCGGCACACGAATCTCGCGCCCGGATACATGAGCCACCGTTCGTGTCGAAAAGGTCGGTCTTTTGTGTACGGACCATCCCTGGCCGGGAAGTTGCGGGAAAACCGGAAGACTCATGACCTCCTCCATACCTTCGTCTTCTTTTGGTTTCTCAAGGTCTCACCGTCTGTAATTTCAAGCTTTGCACCGTCCAGAACCGCATCATGAATTCTTCGAAATCCTGAACATCATCGGCGAAACGACAAAGCAGGCTCGGTCCTAAGCCCCATTCGTCCGGCATCGGAAAAGTGAAAAGGCCATGGGTTCCCTGCATGCTGAGATAGAAGCCAGCGAGTGTCTGAAAATCCGCCTCGGCCTCCATTCCCAAATGATCGAAAGTCAGATCGATCTCGAATTGAGCATTTGCGCGCCGCGCCGCACGGCTTTCACGTCCCGACGCGTGTAGGGTGGCCAATGTGTCGAAGAGCGGTTGATAATGGATCGACCAGCCTTGACCTTTCAGTGTCGGAAACACGGGGAAAGAGCCAGAAATCGGCGGCTCGTCCAAAACGGGAGGCATGAGAAAAGGCCCCTTGCCATTGAGCCAATTGCCTGCCCGCCAATTGCTTGCATCACCCCAGAGATCGGCACGGTTCGGAAACACCGGAAACGGCCGCGCATCCCACGACCATATGGAGCAAAAAGTCGGCTCGATCATCGTCAAGCCATTGGGCGATGTCTCGTTATTGCCCTCCTCGAACCAATATTCATGGATCGCTTGGAGAGCGAGCAGCACCAATTCGTCATCTTGCACGGGCCGATAGGCAGCCCCATCCATGGACTCCCAGATCGACCAGTAAGGCGTGAAACTTTCACTCGATTTCGGATCGTAGAACACATTCGGCTGATTGGTGCCGCGATCGCAGGTCGGAAAACCGTATTCGGTAAAAATAATCGATTTCGATTGTTCCCCCCATTGTGTCCTCGGCCCATGCGGCACAAACCCCGCACCATCGCCGGCGTCATAGACAGCCTGATGCGGATTATTCCACCACCAACGCAGATGTTTATTGGCCAACAAGTGCTGATCAGCAAAATAGGGATGACGTGTCTGCGTCAGGCGATCCCCCGCAGGCCGCGAAACTTGCGCGCCCGTCCCGTTTGGGTCGAGGCCACGGCCAAGATTATCGCTATCGTAATAAAACCAGTGATATTTCTCGCCGCCCTCGATATTGGCCTTGAGATAGGCCTTGCTCTTGAGCATCGGTGTTCCCGACAAGCCAAGCGCATTCATCTCATCGGCTGAAGGCGGCCATGTCTGCCCACGTGGGTCACTCCAATGGAGGAGATCGAGGCCACCTGTCCCGCTCGTCCAATCGGACAGGGGCAGATAATTGTCGAAAGCCACGAGATCGATGGCATCATGGTCATAGAGCCGGTCTAGATGCGGCCATTGCCCATTGGAATCAGCATGTTGCACACCCATCCAGACCGACCAATCGGCGGAGTAGGTGATGAGATTGTGTAATCCTGCGCGATCCCGCATCAAACCAGCGCTATCAAAAATGGCGCGCACATCGGATGCAAGTGCCATGAGCCCATCAACGAAG